>NZ_CP138992.1:0-354166 GCF_044595335.1 Polaribacter sp. R77954 | reverse complement strand
AATCTTCTAAACCATCTTCAATATTTAACGCTGCTTGTAATAAATTAAATTCTTCATTTTCATACACAATTTTTTTGCTCAATCCATAAGAATTTAATGGTTTTCCTTTTAAACTGAAAACCGCTTGTGTATTTACATTACGTGATTTGGTGATAGAACCAGAAGCAGAATCTCCCTCTGTGATAAACAAGGTAGTTTCTAAATAATTTTCTTTTTTAATATCACCTAAATGAATTCTACAATCACGCAATTTTTTATTGTGTAAACTGGCTTTTTTAGCTCTATCTCTTGCTAACTTCCGAATACCAGATAATTCTTTACGCTCCTTTTCTGCTTGTAAAATCTTTTTCTGCAATTTATCTGCAACGTCTGTATTTCTATGCAGATAATTGTCCAATTTTGTTTTTACAAAATCGTTGATATAGGTTCTTACAGTAGGTAACTCTCCACCCATATCTGTAGAACCCAATTTTGTTTTGGTCTGACTTTCAAAAACAGGTTCCATTACTTTAATGGCAATTGCAGCAATTACTGATTTACGAACATCTGAAGCTTCAAAATTTTTACCAAAAAAATCACGGATTGTTTTTACAATTGCTTCTCTAAATGCAGATTGATGTGTACCTCCTTGTGTAGTGTGCTGACCATTTACAAACGAATAATATTCTTCTGAATACTGGGTTTTGCTATGTGTAATGGCTACTTCTATGTCATCTCCTTTTAAATGGATGATTGGATACAACATATCATCTGTATTGTTGTTATCTTCTAACAAATCCTTTAAACCATTTTTAGAAAAGAATTTTTCTCCATTAAAAATGATGGTCAACCCAGGATTTAGGTATACATAGTTTTTGAGCATTTTGGCTACATACTCGTTCCTAAATTTATATTTTTTAAAGATGGTTTCATCAGGAATGAACTGTACTTTGGTTCCTTTTCTTCGCGAAGTTTCTTCTAAAAATTCTTGATTTTCTAGGTTTCCTTGCGAAAACTCTGCGGAAGCTGATTTTCCTTCACGAGTAGATTCTACTCTAAAAAATGTGGATAATGCATTTACAGCTTTAGTACCTACTCCATTTAATCCTACCGATTTTTTAAAGGCTTTAGAATCGTACTTACCACCTGTGTTCATCTTAGAAACTACGTCAACCACTTTTCCTAAAGGAATTCCTCGTCCATAATCACGTACTGTAACTTTACTACCTTGAATAGAAATTTCGATGGTTTTGCCTGCACCCATCACATATTCATCAATAGAATTGTCTAAAACTTCTTTTACCAAAATATAAATTCCATCGTCTGCAGACGAACCATCACCCAACTTACCAATATACATTCCAGGACGCATTCTAATGTGTTCTTTCCAGTCTAATGATCTAATATTATCTTCCGTATATTTTGTTTGTTCACTCATAAAAAATCCTTACTGTGATTAGGTTTGAAGCAATTGCAATATAACATTAAACTCATTAAAAAGAAATGCAAATTAACGATAGTTATTAACAGGATTTCAACGTTTTTTTTTTAATACCTACAAGGACAACTTACCGGGTTTTAAGAACCTCATAGGTATAGAACTTGCTAAAAATATTAAACTTAATATTAATAAGATACTGAAACAAGTTCAGTATTTACAACAAAAAAAAACAATATGTTATATTTTTAAACATATCGTAAATATATCAACAAATACATTATTTTTGAGGTCAGTTATAAAATCAAATCAAATTGGAAAGAACTCAACTTTTAGAAATAGCAAACAAATACGGAAGCCCTGTATATGTTTACAATACAGATAAAATTGCATCACAATACAACAGATTAACCTCTGCTTTTAGTGATGTAAAAAACTTAAAATTAAACTATGCTGTAAAAGCATTATCTAACATTAATATTTTAAAGTTTTTTAAAAATTTAGGTGCTGGTTTAGATACAGTTTCACATCAAGAAGTACAATTAGGACTGACCACTGGAATCGACCCAAAAAATATTATTTTCACACCAAATGGAGTGTCTTTACAAGAAATTGAAGAAGTAGCAAAATTAGGTGTTCAAATTAATATTGATAACCTTTCTATCTTAGAACAATTTGGTCAAAAACACCCAGAAATACCTGTTTGTGTACGTATTAATCCACATATTATGGCTGGTGGAAATTCTAAAATTTCTGTTGGGCATATCGATTCTAAATTCGGAATTTCCATTCATCAAGTTCCTCATATTAAACGTGTTGTAGAAAACACAGGAATGAATATTAATGGAATTCACATGCACACAGGTTCTGACATTTTAGATATCGATACTTTTTTACGTGCTACAGAAATTTTATTTGATGTGGCTAAACAATTTGAAAATATCGATTTTATCGATTTTGGAAGTGGATTTAAAGTACCTTATAAAGAAGGAGATATTTCTACTGATATAGAGCAATTAGGGGTACAACTTTCTGCTAGATTCAATCAATTTTGTGAAGAATATGGAAAAGATATCACTTTGATGTTTGAACCAGGAAAATTCTTGGTTTCTGAAGCAGGTGTTTTCTTGGCAAAAGTAAATGTAGTAAAGCAAACTACATCTACTGTTTTTGCACACGTAGATTCTGGTTTTAATCATTTGGTAAGACCAATGATGTATGATTCTTACCATAATATTACCAACATTTCAAATCCAGAAGGAAGAGACAGATATTATTCTGTTGTTGGCTATATTTGTGAAACAGACACATTTGGGTCTAACAGAAGAATTTCAGAGATCTCTGAAGAAGACGTATTATGTTTTCATAATGCAGGTGCGTATTGTTATTCTATGGCATCTAACTACAATTCTCGTTATTTACCAGCAGAAGTTATGCTTGTAGATGGACAGGATTATTTGATTAGAAAAAGACAAACTATCCAAGATATTTTACACAATCAAGAAGTGGTTGAATTACCAGTAAAAGCAACTTCAAAAGAAGAAATTACAGCATAAAACAAAGGTTACATGTATACAAATCCACCAAAGAATTTTATTTCTTGGTGGATTTTTTTTTAACTTTACCAAACAAAAATAATACAGATGAAAATATTAGGAATTGGCAGTAATTATGTTACTGATATAAAAGACATTGAAGAAAAAAAGAAAGGTAAAAAATTTATTTTTTCTAAACCAGAATCGAGTTTAGCAATAAACTGTGATGTTGCTTACCCAAGTGACATTACCAACGAATTAATTTACGAAGTGGAATTGGTTGTAAAAATTGGAAAAGAAGGTAAAAATATTACCAAAGAAGAAGCCAATTCTTATATTTCTGAAATTGCAGTTGGTATTGATTATACTGCAAAAGATATTTTAACAAATGCTAGAGAAACCAAACATCCTTGGGAATTTGCTAAAGGTTTTGATGGGGCAGCGCCTATTTCTAGTTTTAAGCCAATTACAAACTATAATTTAGCAGATATTAATTTCGATTTAAAGATTAATGGCGAATTAAAACAAGAGAGCAATACAGCTTATATGATTAATGATTTTGCTGATATTATTGTATTCATATCAAAATATATGACTTTACAACCAGGAGATTTAATTTTTACAGGAACACCTGCTTTAGGAAAAGGAGAAATTTTTAAAGGAGATCATTTACAATGTTCTATTAATAATGAGTTATTGTTAGATTTTAAAATGATTTAATAAGCCTGCTATTAAATATAAATGTTTACTAAAAAAGCTTCACAAAACAATCTGTTTTGTGAAGCTTTTTACTTTAAGAAATAACACTATTTTACTCTTTAATAACTCTAATTATTTTAGAATTATTAATGGTTACAAAGTATATCCCTTTTGAATAATTAGAAAAATCTAATATTGTTTTATTAGTGTCAAAATCAGTTTTATTTAAAAGTTCTTTGCCAAGAATCGAATTAATTCTTATCGTTTTAATTGAGACACCTGTACTTTCAATATTTAATATTGATTGTATTGGATTTGGGTAAAAACGCACATTTAAGCTATTTTCTATATCATCTATAGAAAGACTATTTCCGTTAGTTGTATTATACGTAGCCGCTTGAATTTGAAAATCTCCAGTTCCATTTGGCACTCTTGCATAACCCATATCAACCTGTTGCTCTCCAAAAGTTATATCTTCTAATGCTGTTCCATCAGGATAAGATAAAATTACCCTATCTCCACTTGTAGAAAACCTAAAATTTGTATGTAAACCAGTTTGTTCATTATCATTATCACACCAAACAATTAAATAGCCACCAGCTGCTATAGTTGTTCCGTCAGGAAATTTCCAAGCTGTTAAAACTGTAGCATCATCAGTAAGAAATAAATTATCTAAACTAAGTGTTTTAGAACTGTTATTATATAATTCTAACCAATCATCATATTCTCCATCTTGATCTGTAACAATAGTTTCATTAGAAGCCATAATCTCATTAATTACCAAATCACCTGCTGCAATTTTATCATATGTTTCTACTTCTACAATTACACCACTGTTGTTATTATAATTATGTGTTGCAGATTGTATTACAAAATCTCCTGTTCCATTTGGTCTTCTTGCATATGATTTATCATCTATTTGTTCCCCAAATGATACACTTTCTATAATTGAATCTTCATCTCCATAAGATAGTATAGCATTTTCTCCAATAGCAGAAAATTTAAAATCAGCATGTAATCCATCTTGTTCATCGTCATTATCACACCAAACAATTAAATAACTTCCTGGAGCAATAGTTAAACCAGCAGGAAACCTCCAAGTTGTTAAATCAGCATAAGTATCCGAAAGATATAAATTATCTAAACTTAAGGTTTCTGAACTGTTATTATAAAGTTCAATCCAATCATCGAACTCTCCATCTTGATCTGTTACTGTTGTAATATTTGAAGCCATAAGTTCATTTATTACCAAATCGCCAACTGAAATTTTATCAATTTCACCCTCAACTACTCCTCCATTATTATTGGCATTAAAAGTTGGAGATTGAATTACAAAATCTCCAGTTCCATTTGGGTTTCTAGCATAAGATTTATCTGCTAACTGTACACCAAATGTTATATTTTCGATAATAGAATTACTCGTTCCATAAGATAAAATAGCACTTTCTCCACCTAAAGAAAATTTAATATCTGCATGTAAACCACTTTGTTCTTCATCTTTATCACACCAAACTATTAAATAAGCTCCTGGTGCAATTGTTAATCCAGAAGGGAATTGCCAAGCTGTTAAATCTGTAGCATCGTCAGATAAGTATAAATTATCTAAACTAAGCGTTTGATTACTGTTATTATATAGTTCAACCCAATCTTCATATTCTCCATCTTGGTCAGTAACAGTATTTGTATTTGAAGCCATTAATTCATTAATTACCAAATCTCCTGCTGTAATTGTGTTAAAATTAGATTCGATTGTATAAAATTCATACGCTGCTTTTGCAGGAGAAAATGCTCCAATAGTATCATTTTCAGCATACACATAATATTGAAAAAAAACATCATCAATTGTTACATCTAAACTGTATTCACTACTTCCTTTAGCATCCATCTCTACTCTTGTAAAAGAAGCTGTTTCATCTATTCTATAATTTAAATATACAGTATTTGCATTTGCAACATTAGCTGTTATTGATATTACATCGCCAACAGTTGGTGTTGTTACAGAAGGTGTGATATTACTTATTGTTGGTTGTAAGGCAGTAAAGTCTGATAAACTGGTTAAATAACTAATTCTAGAACCCATTAAATTTGATAAACCAGGTGCAGTATTTCTATCTACAGAATAATCTGTATTGATGTTTCCCGTAAACTGAGCATCAGTGTAAAATTTATTTGTATCTGCTGTAACCGCTGATGCTATTATAGACTGATAATTGTTTGCTAATGTTAAGTATTTAGAATTACTAATGTTTTCTGTAAGAATCGTTTTATAATGCGCTAAATACATTTTTTTGTATTCAGGTATTGCCAACAATTTAGAAAATAAAGGGAAATTAGTATCTCCATCATGTAATAAATGATCTAATTGTGCTTTTTCAGTGGTAGAACTCAATCCACTACTAGAATTTCCTCCTCTTCCTCCTCCAGGACCACCACCACTTGTAGACTCTTCTCCTGTTTGACTAAAAGTACCAAAAGACATGTTCAAGTCCCACATTATTGGATTAAACTTATCATTATCATCTTTATATAAGTAATAATTTTGTTTAAATTGTCCAATATAACTATCTAAATTTACCAACACATTATTTAAAGCAAGCATCCAAATTGCCTTATCTACATCAAGAACATTTTCTATGTTAGCAACATCGTTATTTAAAATATTTGTCAATTCAATTAAATCATTCCAATGTTGTTCTGCAACAGTTGCATCATCATCATCATCAGATTTAATTTCGTAAGCATCATCATAACTTACAGCATTTGTTCCTAAATACACTAAACTTGGTAAATTGGTAGTTTGTGGATCTGCACCTTCTGGAGGACTGCAACTAAAAAACGCATTATTTTTAGAATTAAAATGCTCATTTAAAAATGTTTTGGTAATAGCCTCTGTATTTGTGTACAACCCCATTAAAGCTCCGTTAACATATACATTAGCATAATTAGCTTGTGGAGCATCCATATATTGGTTTACAATATTATAGGCTAATGTTTCTCTCACAAAAGATGGATCAAAAACAACGTTAGACAATTTTATATCTTTATACCCTTGGTAATCTTGATCCACATAAGTATCCAGTTCAATATGAAAAGGGTTTTTAGTTTGATTGGCATTGTAAGAACTATTTCCTTTAAATTTTACACCAACTTGATTAAAAGTTGTGCCATTTATTGTTACAGAAGTTGCTTCTGTATAGTTATTATCTCCAGATTTCTCTATATCCAATAATTGATCCCAGTTATTTTCAGCAAATTCAATTTCTATGGTTTGAATAGTGTTTATATCATAAAAATCTTGCGAGAATACAGTGGAAGAAATTAAAAACAGGAAGAATAGTTGCGTAATATTTTTCATTTTATTTGTAAAATTAAGGTTGATGTTTTATTTAGATGTGTTTAAAAGAAAAAACTTGCTAAAAATTTTTAATTTTATTTTTTACTATTTAATTCGATTGTATTTTTGTAAATAAAGGGCTTTTTTTCAAAACTTAGTACAAAATCATGAAAATAAAACTTTCTTCCAATGGTGATATTCCAAAAATTATGGAAATAATTAATGATGCAAAAACATTGTTAAAATCGCTAAATATTGATCAATGGCAAAATGGCTACCCAAATGCTGAACAAGTTGAAAATGATATCAAAAACAAAGAAAGTTATGTGGTTTTAAATGATGATGACACTATTGTAGCCACTTCTATGTTTACCACAAGAAAAGAACCAACCTACTTAAAAGTAATGGATGGCAACTGGATTATTGATGAAAATGAAACCTATGGAGTAATTCACAGATTGGCGATTAAAAAGGAATTTAGAAAATTGGGGATTGCCCAATTTATGTTCAACGAATTTCATCAACAATTAAAAAATAAAAACATAAAAAGTCTGAAAATTGATACGCATGAAGAAAATCTTGGAATGCAATCTTTAATTAAGAAAATGGATTACCAATATTGTGGAATTATTTACACCAATTACAACGCAAAACGTTTGGCTTTTGAGAAAGTAATTTCTTAAAATATCATTTTTAAAAGTATATTCGCATCCTCATAAATTCGCTTTTATGAGGTTTATTTTTTCTGATAAAATTCTAATAAAAAATGTCAATCCTTCAATATATAATTCAGCAAACACAACTTTCTTCTAAATCTGTAGAAAATACAATTTCTCTTTTAAATGAAGATGCTACTATACCTTTTATAGCAAGATATAGAAAGGAATTGACGGGAAATTTAGATGAAGTTCAGATTGGCGAAATTGTGAAGCATAAAGAAGTTTTTGAAGCTTTAGAAAAACGCAAAAAAGCAATTTTAAAAGCATTAGAAGAACAAAATGTTTTAACATCAGAATTAGCAGAAAAAATAACCAATTCTAAAGATATTATTGCTTTAGAAGATTTGTATTTGCCTTTTAAGAAAAAACGAAAAACCAAGGCAGAAACTGCTCGTTTACAAGGTTTAGAACCTTTGGCAAAAATGATAATGAGTCAGCGTGTAAATGATTTAGACTATACCGCTTCAAAATATATTAAAAATGATGTAGAAACATTAGATGATGCTTTAGAAGGCGCACGTTTTATCATTGCAGAATGGATTAATGAACGTACAGATATTAGAAATACTATTAGACGTGAGTTAGAACGTTTTGCGCAAATTTCATCAAAAGTAATAAAGAAAGAAATTGATAATGAAAAAGCGCAAAAATTCAAAGATTATTTTGATTGGAGCGAATCTTTAAATCGAATTCCATCTCATAGATTATTGGCAATTTTAAGAGCAGAAAACGAAGGTTTTATCAGAATTAAAATAGAAATTGATTCAGAACGATTATTACAAAGAATTGAAAATAGAATTATTCGCACTCAAAACGAATGTGCAACACAAATTGAATTGGCTATAAAAGACGCTTTTAAACGTTTGTTATTTCCTTCTTTATCAAATGAAGCCTTATCAAAAGCCAAAGAAAAAGCAGATGATGAAGCTATTGTTGTTTTTTCTAAAAACTTAAAACAACTCTTGTTAGGTGCTCCTTTAGGCGAAAAAAGAGTGTTAGCTATTGATCCTGGTTTTAGATCGGGTTGTAAAGTAGTTTGTTTGAATGCTCAAGGAGAATTGAAACACAATGAAACCGTTTTTCCACACGCTCCTCAAAATCAATCTTTTGATGCGATGAAAAAAATCAATTTTTTAGCAGAAGCTCATAAAATTGAAGCGATTGCTATTGGAAATGGAACAGCTTCTAGAGAAACTGAACAACTCGTTAAAAAAATTCAGTTTAAAAATAATATAGATGTTTATGTGGTGAGTGAAGCTGGTGCTTCTATTTATTCAGCTTCAAAAATTGCCAGAGATGAATTCCCGAATTACGATGTTACAGTTCGTGGCGCAGTTTCTATTGGTAGACGATTACAAGATCCTTTGGCTGAATTGGTTAAAATTGATGCAAAATCAATTGGAGTGGGTCAATATCAACACGATGTTGATCAAACTAAACTCAAAACATCTTTAGATACAGTTGTAGAAAGTTGTGTAAATACAGTAGGTGTAAACATTAATACTGCTAGTGAATCTTTATTGAGTTATGTGTCTGGAATTGGGCAAAAACTCGCAGAAAATATTGTACAATACAGAACCGAAAATGGTGCTTTTAAGTCTAGAACTGCAATTAAAAAAGTGCCACGTTTAGGAGGAAAAGCCTATGAACAAGCTGCAGGTTTTTTAAGAATTAAGAATGCTAAAAATCCTTTAGATAATTCTGGAGTGCATCCAGAAAGTTATGTTTTGGTTGATAAAATAGCGAAAGATGTAAAAACCAAAGTGGCTGATATGATAGGAAATACAAAAATTCTTGAAAAAATAAACCTTAAGAATTATATTTCAGAGACTGTAGGTTTGCCTACTTTACAAGACATTATCAAAGAATTAGAAAAACCAGGAATTGACCCGAGAGCAAAAGCAAAAGTATTTTCTTTTGACAAAAATATTAAAACCATTGCCGATTTAAGAATTGGGCAACTCTTGCCAGGAATTGTAAATAACATCACCAATTTTGGTTGTTTTGTAGATATTGGGATTAAAGAAAGTGGTTTAATTCACGTTTCTAATTTATCAGATACTTTTGTAAAAGACGTCAACGCTATTGTTTCTTTACAACAGCAAATTATTGTAAAAGTTTTAGAAGTTGATGTGGTTAGAAAACGAATTCAATTGGCTTTGGTAAAGTAAATTTTATTACCTTTAAATTATGACTAAAAAAGAAAAAACAGATTCTTGGGATGACTTGAGTGATTTTCAAAAAAATGAAATTCAACAAGAGGTTAACGAATTAAATAAAAAGAAAAAAGTCTCTTGGGAAGATGTTAAGCAAAAACTTTCAAAATTAAAATAAAACACATTTTATTACGTTTTAAAAACCAAAACATTTAACTGCCATTTTTTCTTTACAATCAGAAATTGGTGTGAAAATTTTAGACGTTGATGTTGCTAAAAAAAGAGTTCAATTGGCTTTAGTGAAATAAACTTGGCAAACAAGTTTAGGTACTATCTTTAATTCCTAATTTTATTCTATTAATTTTTCATTATTTTTGTTTTAACAGAGAGGAAACACACTGTGATCATTCACTGGAAGTTTACCTTGTGTAGCCTCAATTTTATTGGGGCTACTTTTTATGCCTTTTTCAAAGGCAAACAGAGAGTAAAGCTCCTGCTCCTCTTCTTGGAATTTCACCTTATAGTTTGGATCATAAGCTTCGTTTTTGTTCCATAAATAATAAATCATTGTTAATAGCTTTTTCTGAACAGCAACATAGCTTTTCATCTTAATTCCGTGCTTTTTATAAGTTCTATCATATAAATCTTTAAATTGTTGTACTTCACATTGAATAACAACTAAAGAAGGCATATACAAGGCTCGTCGGATTCTGGAATTTCCTCTTTTCGATATTTTTGTCTTTCCAACTCTAGTTCCAGATTGTGCTTCAACCACATCAAAACCTGCATAAGAGACTACTTGTTTGTAATTATTGAAGAGTGTAAATCCATTCGTTTCTGCAAGAATTACCGAAGTTGTTAAAATACCTAAACCTTTGATAGTGCAAATATTTTCAACTTTTTCTAAAACTTCTTTATTAGACGCTATATGTCCTAAAATCGCTTTATCTAATTCTTTAATTTGTGATTCAAACAAACTAATATTTTCTTTTAATTGTGCTGTGACAGAAGCTAGCTGATGCATTGCGTGACTTAAAGCATCTAATTGATTTTTAATAATTGTTTTTAATTCCGTGAGATTTTGACGCTGTCTTGTTAACAAACGCAATTCATAGAAAAAAACACCCATAGGTTCCCAAGCTTGTAAACATTGTTCAGCCCCCATTTGTGATAATCCTTTGGCATCAATAGAATCGTTTTTAGATTTTAAACCCAAACAGTCTAAATATTTTTTTGCCTTATTTGGCAAAATAATAGAAACTGTAAATCCTTTTTCGTGCAAAAAATAAGCACAGTTTTCGTGATAAATACCTGTAGCTTCCATACATATTACTACTGGAATCGAATCTTTTTGATGTTTTAAAATCCAAACTATTAAATCCTCAAATCCCTTTTTTGTGTTTAAAATCTTTTTGCTAGATTTTACAATTACTCTTTGTCTTTGATCGATAACGCTTATGCAAGCATCAATCTTTTTACTCGAAACATCTAAACCTACTGAATACTTTAAATTCATCTTTTAATATTTTAGGATAAACAAAAAAATTACAAGGGTCTTCGCTCATTTTTTATGCAGCATCTAATTTGTAAAACTAGTGCTTAAGTACTATTGAAACTTAAATGTAATTAAAACCAAGTAGATTAGCCTAAAGTCCACAATATCATCAACAGATGTATTTCGCCCAGATACAATTTTGCTACTTGGTCTTGTTTATCAATTTCTAATTCTAAAGATAGAAAATTTAGATATCTTTGAATATAACAAAGATATGAGCCCAGATTGAAGCATTTGTTTGAGCTCTTTTTTGCCTTTTTCGGGCAAAAAAAGCGAGTGCTGAAAGCTGGAAATAGCTTCGAAAAAAATTACCAATCAATAGGAAAATAGTCTTTCAAAAACTTGCCAGACCAATGTTTACCCGTGTTTATACCATCAATTAAAGGATCCATAACTCTTGCTGCACCATCTACAATATCTAAAGGTGGTTGAAAATCGTGGACTTCTGCTTTCTTTTTCGATAATTCAGCAGGATCTTCATCTGTAACCCAACCTGTATCTACAGCATTCATAAAAATCCCTTTTTTGGCAAAGGTTGCAGAAGAGGTGTGTGTTAACATATTTAAAGCTGCTTTTGCCATATTTGTATGCGGATGTCTGTCTACTTTTTTAAATCTGTGAAACTTCCCTTCCATTGCAGAAACGTTAATAATGTGTTTTTTACCTGTATTTTCTTTCATCATTAAATTTGATAAACGATTACACAACACAAAAGGCGCAACCGCATTTACCAATTGAACTTCTACCATTTCTGTAGTTTCTATTTCACCTAAACGCAAACGCCAACTATTGGTTTTTCTTAAATCTACTTGTTGTAAATCGGCATCTAATTTTCCTTCGGGAAATACTTCTGAGGTTTGTAAAGAATTGTCAAAACTATACGGAATTTGAGATAACTCTGCCGAATTTCGCAATCCAATTCCAGGTTCTGGTCCGTGCCAAGTTACAGGTAATACATTGTTTTTGGCTGTTTTTGATGATGAAACACTTAAATCAGCTATTTCTTGTAAACATTCAGCGTGATTTTCTAATAACTTTTGCGCCAATTTTGGTAATTGATTTATTGGTTTTTTCTCATTTTCCATCATATGACTATAAAATCCTGATGGTCTTCTTACAGTTTGTGCTGCATTATTAATAAGAATATCTAACCGATCGTATTTCTGTTCTATATAATTACAGAAAATTTCTACACTAGGTATGTGCCTTAAATCTAAACCGTGAATGTGCAAACGATCGCTCCAATCTTTGTAATCTTCTTCTTTTGCAAAACGAATGGCAGAATCTGCAGGAAAACGCGTTGTTGCAATAACAGTGGCTCCAGAACGTAAACACATTAAAGTAATATGATACCCAATTTTTAAACGCGAACCCGTAATTACAGCTACTTGACCTTTTAAATCTGTGGTTTGAAAACGTTTTGCGTAATTTAAATCGCCACATTCTGTACACATTGTATCGTAAAAGTGATGCAATTTTGTATACACGGTTTTGCAAACATAACAGTTTCTTGGCGATTCTAATTCTGGTGTATCTTCTGGTATTGCAGCTGCACCTAATAATTTAGGCGCAACAAATAAAGCGGCTTCTCTTGCAGATCGAATTCCTGTTGATTTTCTTGCGTGTTTGTCGCTTTCTTGTTGCTTGCGTTTTGCTGCTTTTTTGGCATCTTTTCTGCGTCGTTGAAATTCGTCTCTATTTGGGCGAGACAATTCTCCTGCAACTTTAAAAAGTGCAATTCTTTGTGTTTCAGGAATTTCAAATAACTGATTTGTGTCGTCTAACAAACTTTGTATTGTTTTAATACAAGATGTAATTTCAGGATTTTCTTTATGCTCACTCATTTTAAAATCAAAAATATTAATTTCTCTTTTTCTTTTTTGAATTTTCCTCTTTAGAAACTTTAGTTGTAGTTCTTGCTAAATAATCTGCCAAAATTTTATCAACCAATTCTTCTTTTGTTAAATGATGAAAAATAGTTTTTATCTTTGCTTTAAAATCTTCTGAAACGGTTTTATTAGGTTTGGTTTTAAATATTTTTTTCGCCCAAATTAAACCATTGTTTTCTTCTATACTTTGCGCATCTGCTTTTTCATATCTAGAAAATGATATTCCTAATTCTTTTTCAAAATCGGCAATATCAACTACTTCCTCTTGCTGTAAAATCGTTAAAGAAAGACCTTTTGCTCCTGCTCTTGCTGTTCGTCCACTTCTATGCACATAAGCATCATAAGTATCTGGCAAATGATAATTAACCACATACCCAATTTCTTTTACATCAATTCCTCTTGCTGCTAAATCTGTTGCCACTAAAATATCTATATGCCCTTCTCTAAATTGCCCCATAATTCGATCACGAATTCCTTGGGTTAAACTTCCGTGAATTGCTCCAGATGAAAATTTATTAATCGCTAAATTCTTGGCTAATTTATTAACTGCAGCTTTTGTTTTACAAAAAATAATACCTCTTTGTCTTTCTTTAGCATTTAAAAAATGCAACAAAACTGCTAACTTTTCAATAGGCTCAACCACTACATATTGATGATCAATTCCTTGATGACCAACAGTTTTCATATCAGCTGCTATTGTAACAACCTCTTTAGCCATATAATTATTTACCAGTTGCCTAATTGCGCCTGGCATTGTGGCTGTAAATAGAAAAGTTCTTCTTTTTTTCGGAATTTCTGCAATAATTGCATCTAAACCTTCTTTTAAAGCACTCACCATTTCATCAGCTTCATCTAAAATAAAATACGAAATCTTTTTAAGGTTAATGGCTTCACGTTTTACTAAATCTGCCAAACGTCCTGGAGTTGCAACTACAATATGTGTTGGTTTTTTTAAACGTTCAATTTGAGGTTTTATAGGAATTCCGCCACAAATAACAGCCATAGAGATTTCTGAATTGTATGTAGAAAATGATGCTAAATTTTGATGAATCTGCTGCCCTAACTCTCTAGTTGGAGCTAGAATAACAGCCTGAATATCGTTGTTTTTTAGATCAATTAATTGTAACAAGGGCAAACCAAAAGCAGCAGTCTTTCCTGTTCCTGTTTTTGCCAATGCAACAATATCTTTTTGTTGATTTAATATTACAGGAATCACTTTTTGTTGAATATCTGTAGGCACAGCAATTTTTAAATCTGCTAAACTTTTTACTATTTCTGGTTGAATTCCTAAACTCGAAAAATCTCTTGACATAAAAATAATTTGTACAAAGATAACTACACTTTTGTTGATGCGCTTTTTTTATTTAGTTCATTTTGTTGGTCATCTATTTTAAAAGAAAAAACAGTGCTATTGCCTTCGGATTTTTTAAACTAGAAGAGAATCTTAACTATATATGATTGTAAAATTTTGACATTTGATTTTTATCAAAATAAATAATATAAATAGTTTTTGATACTTTTGTTTAGTTGATATGATTGAAAAAAAGATTTATTAAAATGGGAAAGAAATTAACAGTCTATATGATTGACAAGACAGCTTATGGTCCGAGATTAAGTGAAATTGGAAATTGGGTTGGTAAAGCCATTTATAGTCCTAGATCTTCAATTAATAAAATAATCAATAGAACTGAATTTGATAATCCTGGTGTTTATTGTTTAAAAGGTGATCCTACTGATGATGCTTTTGATGAAAAAATTTATATAGGAGAAGCAGAAAATATAAAAATTAGATTAAAACAACACTTAAGCGATCCAAATAAAGACTTTAAAGAATTAATTTTCTTTATTAGTAAAGATGAATTGCTAACAAAAACCCAAATAAGATATTTAGAATCTAGATTAGTTCAAATTGCAATTGAAGCAAAAACAGCTCAGATAGATAATGGAAATTCACCAAGTCTTCCTACTTTGCACGAAGCCGATATTTCTGATATGGAATATTTTATAGAACAGATAAAATTAATTTTACCTGTTATGGGCTTCAAGTTTTTAATTTCATCAACAATTAAAGAAAATGATAAAAATGCTTTTGCTGATAAAAAATCAATTCACGAAACCTATTTTATCAAAACAAAAACTTTTCAAGCAACTATGCAAGAAACAGATCAAGGTTATATCGTTTCTAAAGGTAGTGAGGCTAAAAAAAGTTTGTCAAAATCTTGTACTGAAACTTATAGAAATATGAGAAGAAAATTAGTAGAAACAGGTATTATGAAAGAAAATTCTGATAAACTGATTTTCACAGAAGACACTGTATTTAATAGTCCAAGTGCTGCGTCTAATATGGTTTTGGGTAGAAATTCAAATGGTTTTACAGAATGGATAACTAAAAATGGATTATCATTTAAAGAAGTTCAAGAAGATATCAACAATTAAATTTTATAGTTAAATTATTCCCTATTTTCGATTCCGCAAAAAACAACAATGAAAGTCTGTATCGCCGAAAAACCAAGTGTAGCCAGAGAAATTGCTAACATTCTGGGAGCCAACACAAAACGTGATGGTTACTTTGAAGGCAATGGCTATGCTGTAACCTATACTTTTGGTCATTTATGCACTCTGTTAGAACCTAAAGATTACAAACCTCATTGGAAAAGTTGGGATTTGAATAATTTACCCATGCTTCCTGAACGTTTTGACACCAAAGTTACAGGCGATTCTGGTATTAAAAAACAGTTTAATATTGTAAAATCGTTATTCGAAAAAGCAGATGTTGTCATTAATTGTGGGGATGCTGGAACAGAAGGAGAACTCATACAACGTTGGGTGATAAATCAATGTAACTATAAAGGAAAAGTACAACGTCTTTGGATTTCTTCGTTAACTGAAGAAGCCATTAAAGACGGATTTAACAATTTAGAATCCGCAGAAAAATACGATAATTTATATTATGCAGGTTATTCTAGGGCTATTGGAGATTGGCTTTTAGGTTTAAATGCAACGCGTTTGTACACTGTAAAATTTGGGGGTTACAAACAAGTTTTGTCTGTGGGTAGAGTGCAAACTCCTACTTTAGCAATGTTGGTGAACAGGTATTTTGAAATACAAAATTTTAAGCCACAACCTTATTGGGAATTGCAAACTACATACAGAAATATACTTTTTAATTACGAAGATGGTCGTTTTTTAAAAAAGGAAGATGGACAAGTTTTAGCGGATAAAGTAGCACAATCTGATTTTGAAATTGTTTCTGTTACCAAAAAGAAAGGAAAAGAATACGCTCCAAAACTGTTCGATTTAACAGGTTTGCAAGTATATTGCAACAATAAATTCGGTTTTTCTGCAGATGAAACTTTAAAAATCGTTCAGAAATTATACGAAATGAAAGTAGTTACCTACCCAAGAGTTGATACCACTTTTTTACCCAATGATTTATATCCTAAAATTCACGGAATTTTATCGAAATTAACAAATTATAGCGAACTTACGCAACCACTTTTAGGCAAAAAAATAAAGAAAACCAAACGTGTTTTTGATGATAAAAAAGTCACAGATCATCATGCCATTATTCCTACAGGAATTCAAGGAAATTTGCAATACAATCAGCAACAAGTTTATGATATCATTACAAGAAGATTTATTGCTGTTTTTTACCCAGATTCTGATGTTTCTAACACTTCTGTAATGGGTAAAGCTGCAGAAGTGCCTTTTAAAACTACTGGTAAGGAAATTATAAATAAAGGTTGGAAAGTCGTATTTGAAGGTAAAAATGTAAACGATGAGACTCTGAAACAAGTTCAGAGTGAAAAAGGAAGTTTGCCTTCCTTTATCAA
This sequence comes from Polaribacter sp. R77954, assembly GCF_044595335.1. Taxonomy (GTDB): domain Bacteria; phylum Bacteroidota; class Bacteroidia; order Flavobacteriales; family Flavobacteriaceae; genus Polaribacter. Next base: position 337,029 of record NZ_CP138992.1, on the reverse strand, counting down.
AGGAGAAAAAGGAAAACACGAACCCTCTTTTTTAGAAAAAGAAACAAAACCACCAAGAAACTTTACAGAAGCTAGTTTATTACGGGCTATGGAAACTGCTGGCAAACAAGTAGATGATGATGAAATGCGAGAGTTGATGAAAGAAAACGGTATTGGAAGACCATCAACTAGAGCAAGTATTATTGAAACGTTATTTAGAAGAAAATATATAGAGCGTAAAAAGAAATTAGTTTTGCCAACCCAAACTGGTATTGATTTAATTAACATTATTGATAACGAACTGCTAAAATCTGCTGAATTAACAGGTAGATGGGAAAAACGGTTGAAAGAAATTGAACGTGGCGAATTTAATGCTGGAACGTTTATCAACAATATGAAAAAAATGGTGGATGAATTGGTGTATGAAGTTCGGTCAAATAAATCTTCCAAAAGAATTTCATCTGTCATTTCGAGCGCAGTCGAGAAATCTACAAAAAAAGATACTGAAAAAAGTTCAGCACCAAAGAAAAAGCAAGTTGCAGGTAAAACTTGCCCTAAATGTAAAACAGGTAAACTGTTAAAAGGTTCTACAGCTTTTGGCTGTTCTGAATATAAAAATAATTGCGATTTAAAAATTCCTTTTAAAATTTATGATAAAAAAGTTTCTGAAAATCAGATTATAAGATTAATTGATAAAGGTTGTACTACCAATTTAAAAGGATTTGTTTTAAATGATGAAAAAGTTGAAGGCTTAATTCGTTTTGATGATAATTTTAACCTGAAACTTGAACCTAAAAATAAGATTTCTCCACAAGGTCGAAATGACAAAAACCGTGCAGAGCAATCATCAGAAAAAATTTCTTGCCCAAAATGTGCAAAAGGAACCATTTTAAAAGGTAAAACTGCTTATGGTTGTTCTGAATATAAAACTGGTTGCGATTTTGTTTTTACTTTTAATAACATCAAAAAAATGGCAAATGGCAAACCATTGACTAAAGAATTGGTTTTACAAATATTAAAAAGTTAGTTTGTTTTACTTGTAATACTTAGTTGTTTAAATTTACTTTTAATGGAATAAAATCACTTATCCTAAGAAGTAAAATCATTTGTTCAGAATAAGAATTTTAGTTCGCATTTTTTTCTGTAATTTGTAAAACGTTTAAAAACCCATGTGCGTTGCTTGTTCCAAGACCGCGAATATTTATATCGATAATTCCTTCATCATTAGGTAGAATATCAGTTATAGAAATTAATTCATATAAATTATTCTTATGGTTTACAGAAGCTTTAGCGTTATTGATACTTATTTCAGTAGCAGTTCCAATATAATTTCTAGAACAAAAAGCTATAAAATCATACGCCTTGGTTGTATCTAAATTAGAAAGCCTTAAGGTTGATGTTGATCCATTTGGTGTTTTAAAACAGTCTCTTTCAGCTTCGTATGGAAAGTTTGCTAAAGGATCATCACTTGTACCAGAAAAGTGTGCATCATGGTTTTCAAATGGAGCGATAACTTCTATATCTATGCCTGTTTCTGAGGCTGTAGTAGTGCTTAAATTTGTAAGTTTAGCTCCAGTAGATACTCCAATACCAGGATTGCTAAAGCTATTCCATGGAAAAACCAATTCATACCCATTTACACTTCTACCAAAATCTATTTGAATTACCATTGCATTTGATAAAACAATAACTTTATCAATTCTTTCTTGTAACTGCTCTTTAAAATTACCATTACTTAAAGCAGAAACCAATTGTTGTGCAATGTTTAAGTCGCTTTGCGATTTAGAATTTTCTAAATTTTCTACAGCTACTTCAGCTTTTAATCTTGAAGAAATTAGACTTTCATATGCTGGATAATATCCGACATTAATCAAAGCGTTGTTGTTGCCTAAATTTTTATAATTTATAGACTCTGAATGGTTGTCAAACCCTTGGTATTCTATACTTGAAATATTTGCATCAGCATCTATTAATAATGATAATGAATGTTCTCTAAAAGAATCATCAACATCCATAAAATCTAAAGAGAGTGTAACTGTATTCTCTTTTTTAGATTGATTAATTTTAGTGTTTTTTGAACATATTAAATATTCATAAACCGAATCTATTGTTGACATCCACATATTATCTAAGCCAGATGAACCATATCTAGAGGCTAACCCTTCCATAACCCATTTAAAAGACTCGAACCTCATAGAACCACCATTGGTAGTTTCATTTTCACCCAAGTTAACTCTGTGAGTTCCTAATGTAATCCACACGTGTTGATTATTGTCTGATTTGGCATTTGTTAATAATGTTTCAATAAAATCGAAATCGCTAGAAGTTCTGTTGATGGTATTATCTTTCCAAGTATCAAAATCTCTAGACAAACCTAAAGCAGGTTTTGTTATCCAATATTCTGCGTATCTGTTCGAACTATGACCAAATTCGTTATTAGGGTTGTTAATATTATTCACCAATTTTAAATAGCCTTCTTCTGCCAATTCTATAGTTATTGGATCATAAAGCGGATCGTTACTTGGAGCTGTAAAATTTCGTAACTTTAAACCAAGTACTTCTTTTAACTTTTTGTAATTTTCTGTTATTTGAAAAAGTATTTCTTGATCTCTAATTTCAGGGTCATTATTAAAACCAGGTGATGTAAATTGATTTTGTGCAGACCAACTATGATTTGTTATTGAAAAATTTTTCACATAACTATCCTTCAACATAAATGCATTCATGTTACTAATTGGATTATCATCAAAGTTAATTGAACTCATATTTACATTTAAAGTGGCCGAAAACGGAATATTATTTCCTGCCCCATCTGTATAAAATAACCCTGGATAATCAGGAATACTTCCTTCATTATGTATTATGGTTCCTCCAGTAAACATAGGTACAGCAACTCTATATTGGCCCACTAAACCATCATCTAAATCAAAACTAAACGCAAATTCTTTATCGTATTTGTAAAATGCCTTTTCAACATTTACATAAGTTGGTTCAGCATCAAAAGTGATTGTAATTTTTTTTGAATTTGAAGCATTCATATGCGTTTCAGAAAAAAATATACCCGAATTTATACCTTGTGCATGCGCTACTGTAGTAAATAACCACAAAAAGAAAGCTATTTTTTTCATACTCTATAAAAAGTTTTTTATTGATACTACTAAAAAGTGAGTACCATCAAAAATAGTGGTAATAAGGTTTTTAGAGTTTGCATTCAAATCCATAATTGGAGTTATCTTATCAGGAAATAAAAATTGAATTCCGTAATCTAATGTCCATTGCCCAGTGGCATCTTGGTTAACCAAAAACATATAAGTTGCTCCTAATATCGGGCTTGTAGGATTCTGTAAAATGGTGTCTTCAGTTAATACAATTTTATATAGGTTACCTTCTGTACCACTCCAAGAAATACTGCCTGCACTTGAGTTTAATATGTTAATTTTATTGCTAATAACTCCTGATAATTGAGCAGTTGAACTAGCTTCTAAATAGGAATTTCCGGCGATACTATCTGCAGTTTTAGCATGCAAAGCAAAAGGTACACTTAATATCTGACTTGTTCCTGTTATGCTATAATTTGCTCCACCAGTTAAATCAATTTCAGTTTTAATAAAATAAGTACCAATTGACCAGTTAATATTAGAAAAATCACCAGTTAAAACAGCCCCTTCTCCAATTTCTAAACTCACTAACCCATTATTATTGGTTGTAGGTGTTTGGGTTTCTACATATACAGGAGTACTTCCTTGTAAAATACTGATTTGCATACCTACTTGTTGACTTACAACTAAGGTATTATTGACATCTCTTAATACAGCTTGGTAACTCATTTTTTCTGGAGCTTGACCATAGGTAAATAAAGAATTTAAAATAACGATAACTACTAATACTATTTTTTTCATAATGATTTATTTCTTGATAATTTTCAGAGCTTTTAATAATAAATTAGATTTGGTAACTTTTAGCAGATAAACTCCATTAGAAATATCTTGTATTTCAATTGTTGTTTTTATGTCAATAATTCGTCCACTCTTTAATTGTTTTCCTTGAAGATCAAAAAGAGCGCACTCCAATTTATCTTGAGGCGTATTAGATGTTTTTAAAACAAGTTCATCAGAAGTTGGATTTGGATAAGTGGTAAGCGTAAGGATCATAGATTTATCATCTAAAACACTGAGCACCTGAAATTCAAAAGGCTGTTGAACTCCTTGAGCAACTGAACCAGTATTACTAGAGGCAGTTGTATACACTAATTGACCAAGAGTAAAGGCTACAGAACCTGAATTACTACTATTAGTAATACCTGAAGATGTTATGGAAGTTTGTGAATATAAAAAAGGTGTTATACATAACAACACACCCAAAAAGATGTTTTTTTTCATAGCTTTTTCTTTTAAAATAACTTTTTTAATCTTCTCCTTAATACTAAAGAATAATGATCATTACAAAAATACTTTTTTTTAAAAAACAGGCAAATAAATAACTTTTTTAAATTTAAAGGAATCCTATTATTTAGTTCATTCATCATTTAGATCTTTATCTAATAAAAATAAAAAGATAACGTCGACTTAAGTCATTTTCCATTCTACCTTAAACAAAGTAAAAATATTTTATCACAGTAAATAAATTGTACGGTTATCCGTAAAACTCAAATAAAATTCAAATTGTTAAGGGCCTCTATTATTAACTTATAGCAATCCATTCATCAAATAAATTTTTGAATAATTTTATGACTTAAGTTCTGCATAACTTTTCTGATATAATATGTTGAAAATTAACAGAATCTCATTTTGAGCTTTACATCATAAATTTTAAAAATAATCCCAAATAAACTACTCAAAAGCTTGATCTTTAAACTATATTAGTAACTTCTTGAATAAAAAAAATAATAAGCCAAACTTTTAATGGATTTTACAAACCCACTTGTGTACGGAGTTCCTTGTTTTTTAGGACTCATTTTATTAGAATTAACGTATAGCAAGCATCACAAAAAAGAAGAAAATAAAAAAATTTATAAGTGGAAAGATCTAGCAGCCAGCCTAACTATGGGTATTGGTTCTGCAATTTTAGCGCCCTTAACCAAAACTATTGCTGCTATTGTTCTTTTTACTTTTATATATGATGTTTTTAACCCAGTGATAGATGGAGTTAGAACCAATATTATGGGTTACGAATCTTTTGGTTACGCTTGGTATGTTTGGTTAATTTGCCAAATATTAGACGATTTTAGTTATTACTGGTTTCATAGGCAAAATCATAATGTTCGTTTTTTATGGGCTGCACATATTGTACATCATTCTTCAGATAATTTTAATTTAGGAACTGCAGTAAGAAATGGTTGGTTTACTATTTTCTACAAACCCTTTTTTTATATGTGGATTCCTGCAATTGGTTTTCCTCCAGAAATGTTAGTGGTTTGTTTAGGAATTGAAGCTTTATGGCAATTCCAATTACACTCTGTGTACATTCCTAAATTAGGTTTCATAGAAAAGTTTATGAATACACATACCATGCATCAAGTGCATCATTCTCAGAATTTTGAGTATATGGATAAAAATCATGGAGGGTTTTTAAATATATTCGATAGAATGTTTGGTACGTTTAAAGAATTGGATGAAAATATCGATATTAAATATGGTGTAACACATCCACCAAATTCATACAATCCTTTTGTTATTTTAACGCACGAATATGTAGATATTTGGAACGATATGAAAAAATCTAAAAACTGGTATCATAAATTTATGTATGCTTTTGCTGCTCCTGGTTGGAGTCATGATGGGAGTTCTTTAACCATTAAACAACAAAGAAAGTTGTTAAGAAAACAAGAAAATGAATTGGTATCATCTTAAAAACAGCAAACAAGTCTAGGTACTATCTTTAATTCCTAATTTTATTCTATTAATTTTTCATTATTTTTGTTTTAACAGAGAGGAAACACACTGTGATCATTCACTGGAAGTTTACCTTGTGTAGCCTCAATTTTATTGGGGCTACTTTTTATGCCTTTTTCAAAGGCAAACAGAGAGTAAAGCTCCTGCTCCTCTTCTTGGAATTTCACCTTATAGTTTGGATCATAAGCTTCGTTTTTGTTCCATAAATAATAAATCATTGTTAATAGCTTTTTCTGAACAGCAACATAGCTTTTCATCTTAATTCCGTGCTTTTTATAAGTTCTATCATATAAATCTTTAAATTGTTGTACTTCACATTGAATAACAACTAAAGAAGGCATATACAAGGCTCGTCGGATTCTGGAATTTCCTCTTTTCGATATTTTTGTCTTTCCAACTCTAGTTCCAGATTGTGCTTCAACCACATCAAAACCTGCATAAGAGACTACTTGTTTGTAATTATTGAAGAGTGTAAATCCATTCGTTTCTGCAAGAATTACCGAAGTTGTTAAAATACCTAAACCTTTGATAGTGCAAATATTTTCAACTTTTTCTAAAACTTCTTTATTAGACGCTATATGTCCTAAAATCGCTTTATCTAATTCTTTAATTTGTGATTCAAACAAACTAATATTTTCTTTTAATTGTGCTGTGACAGAAGCTAGCTGATGCATTGCGTGACTTAAAGCATCTAATTGATTTTTAATAATTGTTTTTAATTCCGTGAGATTTTGACGCTGTCTTGTTAACAAACGCAATTCATAGAAAAAAACACCCATAGGTTCCCAAGCTTGTAAACATTGTTCAGCCCCCATTTGTGATAATCCTTTGGCATCAATAGAATCGTTTTTAGATTTTAAACCCAAACAGTCTAAATATTTTTTTGCCTTATTTGGCAAAATAATAGAAACTGTAAATCCTTTTTCGTGCAAAAAATAAGCACAGTTTTCGTGATAAATACCTGTAGCTTCCATACATATTACTACTGGAATCGAATCTTTTTGATGTTTTAAAATCCAAACTATTAAATCCTCAAATCCCTTTTTTGTGTTTAAAATCTTTTTGCTAGATTTTACAATTACTCTTTGTCTTTGATCGATAACGCTTATGCAAGCATCAATCTTTTTACTCGAAACATCTAAACCTACTGAATACTTTAAATTCATCTTTTAATATTTTAGGATAAACAAAAAAATTACAAGGGTCTTCGCTCATTTTTTATGCAGCATCTAATTTGTAAAACTAGTGCTTAAGTACTATTGAAACTTAAATGTAATTAAAACCAAGTAGATTAGCCTAAAGTCCACAATATCATCAACAGATGTATTTCGCCCAGATACAATTTTGCTACTTGGTCTTGTTTATCAATTTCTAATTCTAAAGATAGAAAATTTAGATATCTTTGAATATAACAAAGATATGAGCCCAGATTGGAGTGGCATCCTTTTTATGCTGAACGAGATTTATAAACCCTTTTAAAAAATCAATTTCTTATGACTTAAAATGATGCTGAAATAAATTCAGCATACATAAAAAGATATAACGAAAAGCTGGAAATAGCTTTAAAAAAAAACTAATCAATCATATTTTTTAAATAAAACTTTTCTACTTTTTCTCTTGCCCAAGGTGTGGTTCTTAAAAATTTAAGCGATGATTTATAGGTAGGATTATTTTTAAAAGCATTGATATTTAAAGAGTAGCCTAATTCCTCCCAACCGTATTCTAAATACAATTCTTCTAACATTGTGGCTAATTTAATTCCGTGTAAAGGGTTATTGGGTTGTTCTTTGCTCATGATGTTATTGAATTTGAAATTTCCTGAATTTCATCTGAGGTCAAAATGGTTGTATTCGTATTCGTATTTGTATTTGTATTTGCTAAAAAATGCATACAATTTGCAATTTTCTCAGGATAAATCATTTTATACTTTTTTAAATTACCGATCATAATCGGATTTATAATACGCATTATTGCTTTTCCAATGCGTTCTCCTACTCTATTTTCATTGCGATTGCCACCAATTAAAGAAGGTCTTAAAATATAGGTGTTGGGTATGCTTTGTTTTAAAACGTCGCGTTCCATTTCGCCTTTTGTTCTGTTATAAAAAACCGCACTCTTAGCATCTGCGCCCATGGAAGACATGACTATAAATGTAGCAATATTATGCTGTTTAGCTAGTTTAGAAGCGGTTACAGGTATACCATAATCTATGGCTTTGTATAATTTTTTATCTTTAGTTTTGGCTGTAGTTGTGCCAATACAACAAAAGACTTCATCTGCTGTAAAGTCTTTTGCTGATTGTTTTAATGCCAAAACATCAATAAGATACTCTTTAATTTTGCTTGATTTTATGCCAACTGTTCTTCTAGAAAATAATTTTATTGTTGAATAATTTTCATCGTCAATAAGTTTCCTCAAAAGTATTCCTCCTGTTAAACCAGTTGCTCCTAAAATTATGGCAGTTTTACCCATTTTATTTATCTAAATCTGGGAGTACAAATTCATCTAAAACCGATTTTTTAGCCATCATTTTTTCGATTTCATCAGATTTTCTTGGTGATTCTCCTGACAGATTTACAGGCGCTCCATCAGTTACTAAAATGTCATCTTCTATTCGTACTGCAATTCCCCACCATTTTTTATCACAAGGACTACCTTCTGGAATATAAATACCAGGCTCCATAGTAACTACCATATTCTTTTCGAAATTTCCATAATTTCCTGGATCATGAACATCTAAACCAATGTGATGTGAAGTACCATGAGGAAAATAATTGTGTCTTTCTCCTACAGATTTTATGATACCTAGTTTAAACAAACCTTCATTAATAATTTTTCTTGCAGCTTGATTTGGTGCTTGCATACTTGTACCAATGGTGTACAAAGCAATACCTGCTTCTTGTGCTTCATAAACTAAGTCATAAATTGCTTTTTGTTCTTTGGTGAATTTTCCATTTGCAGGAATCGTTCTTGTAACATCTGCAGTATACCCTCTATATTCTGCGCCTAAATCCATCAAAACCAAATCATTACCTACTTTAGTTTTATTGTTTTCTATATAATGTAAAATACAACCATTATTTCCTGCACCTACTATTGATGGATATCCTTCGTATTCAGCACCATATTTTTTATATACAAATTCGTGAATTCCTTGCAATTCAGTTTCAGACATATGAGGTTTCATAGCTTTCATTACCTCATTTTGACCCACTGCAGAAATACGAATAGCTTTGGTTAACAATTTTAATTCTGCCTCAGTTTTTACCTCTCTCATTGTTGCCAAGTTTGATGATAAAAAGGTTAAATCTATATTTGTTTTTGGCTGTAAAGCCAAAGAAATTTTTTGTTGAATTTCCTTTTTTAATTCGTCAGTTTCAGCAGATTTGTATTTGTTCAATAACTCATCGTCTTTAATTTCAGGAGAGCGACTTGCCAATCTGTCTATAATACTAATTACGTTAGCGCTACTTTCAATAGGAGTTTCTGCAACATTATTATACACATACTCTTTCATCCTTGATAAAAACAACGAAGGATCATAACCCGCTTTTACTTTAAAACTTTTTACCAAATCAAAAATATCAGCACCACTTAAATCTCTATAATCATCATTAAATTTTTCGATAAATACGTTATCAAACTCTTTAAATTTTAATTCATCTGTTAAAAATTCACTTGCATTTTTGGCAACTTTAAACCCTAATTCAGTTTTTGCGCCTTCAACACCTAAACGTTTACCATTCCATTGTTCTGCTCTAGGATCTCTTTTTTGTACATATAAAATTTCGTTATAGGTATTACCCTCTGCATCAGTTTGATCTTCAGAAAACAAAACTAACACTCCATTTGGTTCTCTGTACCCCGTTAAATAATAAAAATTAGGGTCTTGATGAAAAACATAATCAACATCATTAGCTCTATTTCTAAGCGGGTTTGCAAATACTAATGTTACAGAATTTGCTGGCATTTTAGCACGTAAAATATCACGTCTTTCTTTATGAAATTCAGCTGGTAAATAATCTGTTGGCATTTGTGAAAAAGTATGTAAAGACATACTTAAAAATAAAATTGTAAAAAACTTTAAAATTCTCATGGTAATAGATTTATTGGTTGTCTGTTCAAATGTAACATTAATATTTTTTTTGATTCAAAATATTAACAAAATATTAGTGCTGATTAATTGTGAATTTTTCAATAATTTAGCCCAAAATAAAAGAAATCTACAAATGAAAAATATAGCATTACATAAAATTCACGTTAATTTAGGGGCAAAAATGGTGCCTTTTGCTGGTTATAACATGCCTGTTTCTTATGAAGGTGTTACTGCAGAACACATAACTGTTAGAAATGGTGTAGGCGTTTTTGATGTAAGCCACATGGGTGAATTTTTAGTTTCTGGTGATAATGCTTTAGCTTTAATTCAGAAAGTAACTTCAAATGATGCCTCTAAATTAGAAATTGGTGATGCGCAATATAGCTGTTTTCCAAATGAAAATATGGGTATTGTAGATGATTTAATTTGTTATAGAATTAAAGAAAACACCTATTTATTAGTCGTAAATGCATCTAACATAGAAAAAGATTGGAACTGGATTACAAAACATAATGAAGAGTTTAGGGCAGATTTAAAAGATTTATCCGATGATTATTCCTTACTAGCCATTCAAGGGCCAAAAGCGGTAGAAGCCATGCAATCTTTATCTTCTTTAGATTTGGCTGACATTCCTTTTTATAAATTTAAAGTGGGCGACTTTGCAGGTATTGAACACGTTATTATTTCTGCTACTGGATATACAGGTTCTGGTGGATTTGAAATTTACTGTAAAAACAGTGAAGTTGAACAAATTTGGAACAAAGTTTTTGAAGCTGGTGCCAATTTTGGCATCAAACCAATTGGTTTAGCTGCAAGAGATACTTTACGCTTAGAAATGGGGTATTGCTTATATGGTAATGATATTGATGATACAACATCGCCAATTGAAGCTGGTTTAGGTTGGATTACAAAATTTACTAAAGAATTTGTAAATCATGAAGCCTTAGCACAGCAAAAAGCAGACAAACCTGAAAGAAAATTGGTAGCTTTTGAATTGAACGAAAGAGGAATTCCGAGACAAGGTTACCCTATTGTAGATGGTGATGGAAACGAAATTGGTAATGTAACTTCTGGTACCATGAGCCCTAGTTTGGGTAAAGGAATTGGCTTAGGTTATGTGCCAACAGCATTTATGAAAACTGGTTCTGAAATTTATATTCAGGTGCGTAAAAAAGCAATCCCTGCAACTGTTGTAAAACTCCCTTTTTATAAAGGGTAATACTCTTTAAAAGGATATACCAAAAAACAATTAAAAAATCTGTAAGGAATATATAAAGAGTTCGATTATTATGATAATCGAACTCTTATTTATTTAAAATAAAAATAATGAAAAAATTAATTATTGCAGCATTTACATTTCTATTCATAGCTACAGGTTGTCAACAAAAACCAAAAACCAACAAAGCAAGTACAGTAAAACCTATTGAAAAAAACCTTTCCGAAAAAATAGAAAATGCGCATCAAAAAAAAGCCTTTTTAAAAAATGAAGCTATTCGTTTTGATGCAGCCATAACCTTTGGAGGAAAAGAAATTTTTAACGCAAATATTACCATTACTACAGCTTCAGATTTGGCCAAAATTACTTACAAAGATGGAAATGAAATATATGTTAATCAACAAAATATTTTTGTATCGCCTAATTTAAAAGAAAATCCTGGTGTTCGTTTTCATGCCTATACTTGGAGCTACTTTTTTCTTTTTCCTTATAAATTAAATGATAATGGAACAGAATGGGATTTTAACTTTAACACAAAAGAAACTAAAAACCCATTAAACACTGCCAAACTTAGTTTTAAAGCAAATACAGGTGATGCTCCTGATGATTGGTATATTACTTATTCAAACAATAATAACGTTTTACAACATGTAGCCTACATTGTAACGTCTGGAAAAACAAAGGCAGAAGCAGAGGCTGACCCGCATGCCATAAAATATATAAATTATAAAAACATCAATGGTATTCCTTTTGCCTCCCAATGGGAGTTTTATGAATGGAATTTAAATGATGGATTAACCAATAAAATTGGAACAGGAAACATTACAAACATTCAATTTGTAAAAGACTTTAGAGCTAATTTTTCGATACCTAAAGATTACATCAAAAAATAAAACCTAAAGCCTCACATTGTGAGTTTTTTTTATTTTAAAAGAAGTATTTTTGTTAACTAAACTTTTTTAAAGAAATTTATATGAATTGTTTATTAACAGGTGGTACAGGGATTGTTGGCAGCCATATTATTTTTGAGTGGCTACATAAAGCAATTATCGACAAAACAGTAAATCACCTTTTTGTAATCATTAGAGATAGTGAAAAATCTGCAGATCAGCGTTTAATTTCTATTTTGCAAGATGCATCAAGACCTGATTTTTTAAATAATTTCACATTAAAAGAGTGCTTAGAAAAAATTACGGTAATACCTCAAGATTTGGCTAAAATTTCAAAAAAAACTCTTGATAAATATCCTTTTGATACTGTAATTCATTGTGCTGGTTCTACAAATTTATTAAACACTAATGATTCTAAAGAAAAAGTACACACTCAAAACTACTTGGTTACTGAACAACTGTTAAATGAAATCCCTAAAAAAGTTACTCGTTTTTTATACATCAGTACAGCGTATTCTTTCGGAATTCAAGATAACAAAGTGAACGATAGTATAGAGAATTATGAGGTTACCGATTTTAGAAATCCGTATGAAAAATCGAAATATGAAAGCGAACGATTTGTAAAACAAAGCTGTAAGGCTAAAAATATAGAAGCACAAATTTTAAGACCAAGTATTATTTGTGGTCGTTTAATTGATGCGCCTTTTTACGAAACACCAAAGTTTGATGTTTTTTATTCTTGGGCGATATTTTTAGACAAATACGCTAAAAAAGCCAAAGAAAATTTTAGAATTTGGGTGGATAAAAAAAGTGGTCTAAACATTGTGCCCGTTGATTTTGTATCAAAAGCAATTCTTTATGCTTTTTTAAATCCGAAAATTAAAGAATTGAATATTGTAAATCCAAAACAAATTTTACATAAAAATTATGTGGGTGACGTTTTAGAATCTTTTGATATCAATAGCTATGAATATGTAGATCAAAAACCAGAAAACTTAAACGCTTTTGAGCAATTGTATTACAAAAGCATTGGTGGTCTTTTTGAAAAATATGTATCTATACCAGATTTACAATTCAAATCTGAACAAATTATAAAATTAATAGATCAATTGCAGTTAGACATTACCTTAGGTGTACATGAAAACTTTATGAATTTAATTGATTTTTCTGTAGAAAAGAAATTTAGAAAAAGCTATTTGTAAATTTTGGATTCGTTAACACAAATTGTTTTAGGAGCTGCTGTTGGTGAAGCTGTTTTAGGTAAAAAAATTGGCAATAAAGCCATGATTTATGGTGCAATTGCTGGTACAATACCAGATTTAGATGTGCTAGCTGGTTATGTTACAGACACTGTAACAGGATTAGAAATGCATAGAGGTTTTACACATTCTATCCTTTTTTCAGTACTCTTTGCCCCTATTTTTGCATTTATCGTTTCTAAATACGAAACTTATAAAAACAAAAAAGATTGGATATTATTTTTCTTTTTAACATTTGTTACGCATCCTATTTTAGATGCCCAAACCACTTGGGGCACACAGTTATTCTGGCCTTTTGATATTCGGTTGGCTTTTAAAAATGTGTTTGTAATTGATCCTTTATACACATTGCCTTTTTTGGTCTTTTTAATTTTAGCCATGTTGCAAAAAAGAACAACTAACAAAAGACGATTATATAACAACTGCGGATTAATTATAAGTAGTAGCTACTTAGTAATTACCTTAATTTTAAAAGGAATCGCTTATAAAACGTTTACCAAAGCATTGGCTGAACAAAATATTGTGTACTCAGAAATTGAAACAAAACCAAGCCCTTTAAACACCATTTTATGGACTGCCAATGTAGAAACCAAAGACGCTTTTTTAATTGGTAATTATTCTTTTTTTGATAAAAACCCGATTCAATTTTCATCGTATCCAAAAAATCATCACCTGTTAAAAGATTTATCAAATCACCCCAAAACAAAACGAATGATTGCTATTTCTAAAGGATGGTACACCATTAATATAAAAGAAAATCAACTCTATTTTAATGATTTACGATTCGGGACTTTAAGTATTCTGCCTAACGCACAAAACTTTGTTTTTAAATATAAAATTGAAACAGATGCTACTGGTGAACCCCATTTTAAAGAGGTAAAAAAAGAAAAACGAGATGCAAAAAAATTATTAACTGAGCTTTGGGCTAGAATTCAAGGGAATTAAAATTCTTTTATGTAACCATAACATTTAAAATTATAGTTTTATTTCAAAACGTATCTAACTCCTATAAATCCACGTATTAATAAATCGTCTAAATCCATTTCATAAGTTGGATTCAATTCAATATTTAAAGTCAAGTTTTTGATTTTATCTAAAGGTTTAATTGCAACACCAACAGGTATAATAATTCCGCTGATATTATTTAAAGATAAACCTGCACCAATGTAAGTTTCGTATCTTTCTTTTTTCACTAAATTATAATTCAAAACAAGTTCAGGCGTAAAGTTTTCAATATTTGTTCCTGAATAAACTCTTAAATCTGCCCATAACCTTTCATGAAACTCATAACCTATACCAATTTTAGAATTCGTATCATTTTGGTAAAATGATACTGAGGTTTGTGCATAATTAGCAAAGTAAAAAAATGTAAAAATCAGTATTAAAATTAAGTTTCTTTTTTTCATTTTCTAAATCAATTTATGTGTAAAGTTTACCAAGCTATAATAAAAAGCAATTAAGCTTCATCAACTCTTTTTTTTATTTTTCGAGTACCTTCATACAATTCATATTTTACAAACTTACAATCTAAATCTGCATTTTTTAAGGCAATTCTTTTTGAAGTTCTTAAACCTACATATTTTAAAGCATCTGCATCCGAAGTAATTAACCAAGCAGTAGAACCAGGGTAATTATGTTTTAAAGTATCACCTATTTTTTTGTAGAATTCGTTAACATCAATATTTAAACGTTCTCCATAAGGTGGATTGAATAAAATAGTAGTATTTCCAAAAACCTCTTTGGTTGAATTGAAAAAATTAACATGATGCACCCCAATAAACTCTTCTAAATTAGCAGAAATTACGTTCGCTTTTGCTTTTTGTACAGCAGAGGGTGCTTTATCAAAGCCCATAATTTTAAAATGTGAAGATCTAATTTTCTTTAATAAAGCATCTTGAATAATAAAGTACAATTCTTCATCATAATCTTTCCATTGCTCAAACGCAAACAACTTTCTGTTGATGTTTGCAGGAATATTATTGGCAATCATGGCAGCTTCAATCAAAATTGTACCAGAACCACACATAGGGTCTATAAAGTTTTCATCACCTGTGTAACCAGACAATAAAATCATACCTGCAGCTAAAACTTCGTTAATGGGTGCAATGTTTGTGGCTGTTCTGTAACCACGTTTATGAAGTGAATCTCCAGAAGAATCTAAAGAAACCGTTAACCATTCTTTTTGAATATGCACATGTATTTTAACATCAGGATATTTTAAATCTACATTAGGTCTTTTATGATATTTATGACGAAAATAATCAGCCACTGCATCTTTAGATTTTAAAGAAATATAATGCGAATTAGAGGTAAAGTTTTTAGAATTTACAACAGCACCAATTGCAAAAGTACCTTCTGCATCTAAATAATTTTCCCATTTTATTTTTTGAATGGCCTCATACAAATCTTCTTCATCATAAATTTTACAAATTTTAATAGGCTTTAAAATACGTACAGCAGTTCTTAAAGCAATATTGGCTTTGTACATAAACCCTTTATCGCCTCTAAAAGAAACGCTTCTAACCCCTTCTTTGATATCTTGCGCACCTAATTGTTTCAATTCATTAGCTAAAACACTTTCTAAACCAAAAAGTGTAGTTGCTGTCATTTTAAAATCTCTATTCATACTTGTAAAATTCTTTGCAAAAATACATTTTCTAAAATGATATTTCAGAAATAGAGAATTTCATTTTTTCTAAAGTAAGATTTAATTACTTTTACAGACTTATTAGGTACCTAATTGTATAGAAACGACAAGTTAAAAGGATTTCTTAAGAAAATACTTGAGAAACATATTTAGATGAAAAATAAAGATTGGTTTACAGAATGGTTTAACACACCCTATTATCACATTTTATATAAAGATAGAAATGATGAAGATGCTCAGTTATTTATGAAAAATATTACAGAGTTTCTTGCTTTGCCAAAATCTACTCATATTTTAGATTTACCCTGTGGAAAAGGTCGTCATTCTGTATTTTTAAATTCGTTAGGCTATAAAGTTACAGGTGGTGATTTAGCTGAAAACAGTATAGAAATTGCAAAAAAATTTGAGAATGAAGGGTTAAGTTTTAAAGTGCATGATATGCGCAAACCATTTAACAATCAATATAATGCTATTTTTAACTTGTTTACCAGTTTTGGGTATTTTGAAAAAGACAAAGAAGATCTTTTAATTTTAGAAAATATAAAAAACGGTTTAAAGAAAAATGGATATTTTGTATTTGATTTTTTAAATGCCGATTTTGTTAAAAACACGTTAGTACCAAAGGAAACAAAAATAGTTGATGGCATTACATTTCACATTAACAGAGAAATTAAAGATGGTTTTATCTATAAAAATATATCGTTTTTTGCTGATGATGAACAACATTCTTACACAGAAAGGGTAAAATATTTAGATATAAACAAGATGAAAAATTATTTTACAAAAATTGGTTTTACCATAACTAATGTTTTTGGAGATTATCATCTTAACAATTTCGATGCGCAAACCTCTAACAGATTAATTATAGTAGCCAAGTGAATTATTTACTATTAATTATTGCAGTAATTTTAGGAGCGCTTTTAGTATTATTTATAAAGCCCAGTAAAAAATTTATCCGCTTACTATTAGCATTTAGTGGTGCTTATCTTTTATCGGTAACTATTCTTCATTTATTACCAGAGGTTTATGCCGAAAACACCAATGCCAAAACAACAGGTATTCTTATATTAATTGGTATTATTTTACAATCTGTCTTAGAATCTTTTTCTAAAGGTGCAGAACATGGACATATTCACATCCATTCTGATGGAAAACAATTTCCAACCTTATTATTTGTGAGTTTGTGTGTACACGCTTTTTCAGAAGGATTACCTATTCATCATTCAGGTAACAACTTGTTATGGGCAATTGTGGTACATAAAATTCCGATTGCAATTGTATTGACTTCCTTTTTGATACAAACAAAATACTCAAAAAAAATAGTTTTCAGTTTTCTTTTTTTCTTTGGATTAATGAGTCCTTTAGGAGTTTTGTTGGGAAATAAAATTCCTTTTTTTACTACCTATAATACCGAAATTACGGCTTTAATTATTGGTGTATTTTTACATATTTCTACCATTATTCTTTTTGAAAGTACTGAAAACCATAAATTTAACCTTCAAAAATTTACAGCCATTCTTTTAGGGGTAATTTTAACCTTACTTACTCTTTAATTTTTACTTATATTTATTGATATAAAAATACCTACTTATAGGTATAAAATTGGTACAAATATTTATTGATATTTGGGATAATCTATATATGTAATAATTATGAGCTTTAAAAAAAAATTTAAAAATAGAAAAATAAAAACAAGAGATAGTGTTGGGTCTCTGAAAAATTTAGAGATACTTGATACACAAAGTTTTTACCATTTTGAAACACAATCAATAGTAATTAAATTTCGAGTACCAAATAAAAAATTTAATGTTAAAAATATTTTTAATATAACAAAAACTAAACCAACAATAGCTATCCATATATCTGATGGCACAGAAGACAATGCTCAAGGTCATCCAGATAAGGAAAATTTATTATGTGGTTTATTTAATGTGTCCGATATTACTGAACCAGTTCAACTTTCTCCAATAAAAGAAAATCAAGAATTAGATGTTTTTGTGATTAATGATGAAAGGAATTTAACCCCAGAAGATATAATTGAAATTATAGAACAAAAAAATAACCAAACTCCATTTGAAAATAATTATTCATTTAAAAATGATAAAGAAAAAGCCGAACCAAAAGAGGTAGAAGGTGGGGTAATAGTTGAAGGTCCATAAATGCTAAAAATTATTGTTATTAAATATAAAAAACTACAAATCATCTTCTTTTTGATTTGTAGTTTTTGTTATTCTCAAAATTCTAAATTAGACTCTGCCTATTTCTATTATAAAAAAGCAAAACAATTTGACTACGACAATAAGCATTTTAAAGCCTACAAAAACTATATAATGTCGTTAGATTTATATAAAAAAATAAACCTAGAAGATAGTATAGCAAAATGTAACCTAGAAATCTTTGAATTAATTACATCTCAGAATAATTTAGAAAGTAATTCTAAACCATATTTAGATGATTTTTATGCATATGCTTTAAAAAAAAAGGATTCTTTTCTTTTACTCAAGGCTATTAATAGGTATGCAGGATATTATTGGGATACCGATTCTATAAAAACGACAAAATCGTATTATTTAAAAGCATTACAACTTACAACCAATAAAAAACTTTCAAAATATAGAGTTAGTACTTATTCTAATTTAGCGTACTTACATATTAAGAAATATCCAGATACAGCTGCTTATTATTTTGATAAAGTTTTAAATTTAAAAGAACTCATGGATGATGCTCAGTTGGTTGGAACTTTTATCAATTATTCATTCTTTTTAAAAAAACAAAATAAACATATTCAAGCTCTAAAACAATTAAAAAAGGCTGAAGCTATAAAATTAGATAGATATCAATTAAAATATAATAAGATTATTTACGGTAAACTAGCAAACTGTTATAAAGAAATTGGAGATTACAAAAAAGCTTACGAATATTATGAAAAATATAATATAACTAGAGATAGCTTAAACAATACTGCACAAAATATTGCAATTTCCGATTTAAATAAAAAGTATCAAACTGCCGAAAAAGATAAATTAATATTAGAGCAAGAAGCAGAAAATAAACAAAAAACAACTCTTTTAATTGCTGCTATTTTAACAATTATAGCAGCTAGTATTATTTATATTTTATCCTTTAAAAATTCGCAACGTAAACGTAAACTTGTAGAACAACAAAAAGAAATAGAAACTCAAAAAAATCTTACACTTTTAAAAGAACAAGAAATTACAACTATAAATGCAATGGTTGATGGTCAAGAAAAAGAACGTAAACAAATTGCCGAAGATTTGCACGATAATTTAGGCTCTGTTTTAGCTACTTTAAAATTACACTTTGAGAATTTAAAAATCAATAGAGAAAAAAAGAAAATCAATCAAGAAGAATTATTTAATAAAACAGAACGTTTAATTGATGAGGCGTATTTAAAAGTACGTAGTATAGCACATGCCAAAAATGCAGGTGTTATCGCAAAAAAAGGTTTACTATTGGGGGTTCAATTAATGGCCGAGAAAATATCATCTGCTGATAAAATTAAAAATGGAAGTTATTGATTATGGCTTAGACCAGCGTTTAGAAAACAATCTAGAACTCGCAGTTTTTAGAATTATTCAAGAGCTAATTACCAATATTCTAAAACACGCAGAGGCTAAAAACGCCACAATAAATATTTCTTTATATGATAAAAATTTAAATATTATTGTAGAAGATGATGGTAAGGGTTTTGACATCAAAAAAGTAAACTTGAATAGTGGAATGGGTATTAGCTCAATTAAAACTAGAGTAGAGCATCTTAAAGGTTCTTTTACAGTAGATGCAACCTTAGGAAAAGGAAGTTCTATATTAATAGATATTCCCATAACTTAATTCTTTGCTTATAATTAGTTTACAAAAAACTAAAAATTGAATTTTAATAAAAAAACTATGATAACTATTGTAATGGCAGAAGATCATCAAATGTTAATTGATGGTGTAAAATCTTTTTTTGAGTATAATAATGATATCAATATTATTGGTACTGTAAATAATGGAGATGATTTGGTAAAATTAGTATGCCTTAAAAAGCCAAAATTAGTAATCACAGATATTAGAATGCCCATTATGGATGGTATTCAAGCCACAAGGCAAATTAAAAAAAAACTACCTAATGTTCAGGTACTGGTAATGACCATGTTTGATCAACCAGAAGCAATTAAACAAATGTTAGATGCTGGTGCAACTGGTTATATTTTAAAAAATTCTGGTATTAAAATGTTATCTAAAGCTATTGTTACTGTGGCTAGTGGCCAAACTTTTTTTGACCCAAATGTGGCTTTTAATTTTATGAACGATTATATTGATGATAATGTTACAATTGGCAAATCAGATAAAATAATTTTGTCTAAAAGAGAAAAAGAAATTTTAAGCTTAATTGCTAACGGAAAAACATCTAAAGAAATTTCTGAAACACTTTTTATAGCAAAAACCACTGTAGATACCCACCGTAAAAATATGATTCGAAAACTCGAATTTTCATCAGGAAATGAACTGGTAAAATATGCTATTGATATGAAATATCAGTTTTAATTTCCTACCTCATTTATAAACTTAATACGCATTAAACGTAGTTCTTCTTCATCATAATCACCATCAAATTCTTCTAAAGCTTCCTCAATACCATCAGTTTCTGCTTCCATAAAATAATCATGAATTTCTTCTTGTTGATCTTCATCCAACAAATCGTCTAATGCATAATCGATATTAATTTTGGTTCCAGAAAAAATAATTCTTTCCATTTCTCGAATCAAATCACTCATTTCTAATCCTTTAGATTTAGAGATGTCTTCTAATGGTAATTTTTTATCCGTATTCTGAATAATAAATAATTTTAAACCAGAATTAACACCAGTACTTTTTACAATCAAATCATCTGGTCTTAACACATCATTTTCATCAACATAAGACGCAATTAACTTTACAAAATCTTTACCAAATTTTCTAGCCTTACCCTCTCCTACACCATGAACTTTAGCAAGTTCATCAATTGAGATAGGATATTTTAAAGCCATATCATCTAAAGATGGGTCTTGAAAAACTGCAAATGGTGGTACTCCTAATTTTACTGCAACTCTTTTTCGTAAATCTTTTAAAAGTTTAATTAACTTCTCATCAGCAACACCACCAGAAGATTTTGAATTGGTTATAATAGAATTGTCATCATTCTCGTAATAAGAATGATCTTCAGTCATCATAAAAGAACTCGGTTTTTGTAAATATTGCAGTCCTTTATCTGTTAATTTTATAACACCATACTGCTCTATTTCTTTTTTGATATAATTAACCACCAAAACTTGACGAATTAATGCCATCCAATAAGATCCTGCTTTGTCTTTACCAATACCAAAAAAGGGTTGCAAGTGTGTTTTGTGAGACGTTAACAATGCGTTTTCTTTACTCACTAAAGTATTTACGATTTCTTTTGCCTTGTACTTTTGAAGCGTATCTTTTACAACTTGTAAAAGCTTTACAACATCTTCTTTGGCTTCGTGCTTTTTCTTCGGATTTCTAGAATTATCGTCCATATCTGCACCTTCACCATTCACTTCATCAAAATCTTCACCAAAATAGTGCAGTAAATATTTACGTCTGTTCATAGAAGTTTCTGCATAACCTACAACTTCTTGCAATAAGGCATGGCCAATTTCTTGCTCTGCAACTGGCTTGCTAGACATAAATTTTTCTAACTTTTCAATATCTTTATACGCGTAAAAAGCCAAACAATAGCCTTCACCATCATCTCTACCTGCTCTACCTGTTTCTTGATAATAGCTTTCTAAACTTTTTGGAATGTCATGATGAATCACAAAACGAACATCTGGTTTGTCAATTCCCATACCAAATGCAATAGTAGCCACTACAACATCACAATCTTCCATCAAAAACATATCTTGATGTTTTACTCTAGTTTTTGCATCTAAACCTGCATGATAAGGCACAGCTTTTATTCCATTTACTTGTAAAATTTGGGCAATTTCTTCTACCTTTTTTCTACTTAAACAATAAATAATTCCAGATTTGCCTTCTCTTTGTTTTACAAAACGAATGATATCCTTTTCAACCTCTTTGGTTTTAGGCCTTACTTCATAAAATAAATTCGCTCTATTAAATGAGGCTTTAAAGCGGTTTGCATCTGTAATGCCCAAGGTTTTTAAAATATCTTCTTGTACCTTTTCTGTAGCTGTGGCTGTTAAACAAATAACAGGCACATTATCTATAGCTCGTATAATGTGTTTTAAATTTCGGTACTCTGGTCTAAAATCGTGCCCCCATTCAGAAATACAATGTGCTTCATCAATAGCCACAAAAGAAATTTTTTGCGTTCTTAAAAAAGTAACATACTCTTCTTTAATTAAAGATTCTGGAGCAACATATAGTAGTTTTGTAATTCCGTTAGTAATGTCTTCTTTTACTTGGGCTACCTCTGTTTTATTGAGCGATGAATTTAGTACGTGTGCTACACCATTGTGTTCTGAAATACCTCGAATTGCATCAACCTGATTTTTCATCAATGCAATTAAAGGAGAAACTACAATAGCAGTGCCCTCTTTCATTAATGCTGGCAATTGATAACAAAGAGATTTTCCACCTCCAGTTGGCATTATTACAAAAGTATTTTTATTGCTTACAATACTTTTTATTACTTCTTCTTGCAATCCTTTAAATTTGTTAAATCCAAAAAATTTTTTAAGAGGACTATGTAAATCCATATAAATATTAAATTATAATTTATAGAAATAGAAACCAATTACTATATTGTTTGATGAAACTTTTTATAGTAAATTTGCCTGTTTTATATATCTAAAGATATAACTTTTTTTTATTCTGATAAAAACATAACGCTTGAAAGATACCACAACGATTATTACAAATGCAAAAAACACCATTTTAGCCGAAAGCAAAGCTATTGCTAACTTAGCTAATTATGTGGATGCTACCTTTGAAAACGCTGTAAAATATATTTATAATTTTAAAGGTAGAGTAATTATTACTGGTGTAGGTAAAAGTGCAAATATTGCTACAAAAATTGTAGCTACTTTTAATTCTACAGGTACACCTGCTATTTTTATGCATGCTGCTGATGCTATTCATGGAGATTTAGGTAACGTGTTAAAAGACGATGTAGTTATCTGTATTTCTAAGAGTGGCAATACACCAGAAATTAAAGTCTTGGTTCCTTTAATTAAAAATTACGGCAACAAAATAATAGCAATTACCGGAAATATAGATTCCTTTTTAGGCAAAAATGCAGATTTTGCATTAAATACTTTTGTAGAAAAAGAAGCTTGTCCAAATAATTTAGCGCCAACAACAAGCACAACAGCTCAATTAGTAATGGGTGATGCTCTAGCAATTTGTTTGTTACAATTAAAAGGATTTACCAGTAAAGATTTTGCAAAATATCATCCTGGAGGTGCTTTAGGTAAGCGCCTGTATTTGCGTGTGTCTGACTTGATTAAAAACAATGAACTACCTCAAGTTACTAGAAAAGACACTATAGCTCAAGTAATTATAGAAATGTCTGAGAAACGTTTAGGTGTTACTGCTGTTGTAGAAAACAATAAAATTTTAGGCATAATTACTGATGGTGATATTAGAAGAATGCTAAGTAAAACAACTAAAATTGATGATTATGTAGCTGAAGATATTATGAGTAAAAACCCCAAAACAATTCATCAAGATGCAATGGCTATTGATGCATTAGATGCTTTAGAAGAAAAAGAGTATTACACAAATTTTAGCAATTGACAGTGCAAATAATTATACAGGAGTTGTACATTTACACGATTTAATTAAAGAAGGAATTTTTTAATGGCTACACAACAAAAAGAAATGTCTTTTTTAGGGCATTTAGAAGAATTAAGATGGCATTTGGTAAGGAGTGCTGCTGCTATTTTTATTTTGGCAATTACCTTTTTTATATTTGCAGAAGAGGTTTATACCCATTTTCTATTAGCACACACCAGTCCCGATTTTATAACTTACCAATTATTTTGTGATTTTTTTAATTTATTTGGAATGGAAAGTGATTTTTGCTCTATAAATATTGGTGAAAAAAAATTACAAAGTATTAAGGTTACCTCGCAATTAATGAACTCTATTTGGTCTTCTTTAATTTTAGGCCTAATTGTTGCTTTCCCCTATTTACTTTGGGAAATTTGGCGATTTGTGTCACCAGGTTTAACAGAAAAAGAAATAAAAAAATCGAGAGGCTTTATTTTTATAGCTTCGCTTTTATTTTTTATTGGTGTTTTATTTAGTTTTTATGTCATTGCACCAGTTTCTATAAATTTCTTATACAACTATCAAATTACAGAAACCATTGAAAATAGCTTTACACTAGAATCTCACATTGGACTGGTTACCAACATGTTATTAGGTGTTTCTATTTTATTTGAATTACCAGTTTTAATTTATTTCTTAGCAAAAATAGGATTAATTACACCTGAGTTTTTACAACGATACAGAAAACACGCATTGGTTGTGGTATTAGTTTTAGCGGCTATTATTACACCACCAGATGTTGCTAGCCAAGTTATTGTTGCAATACCTATATTAATTTTATACGAAATCGGAATTATTGTTGCACGAAGAGTTATCAAAAAACAAGAAAAGAATGCCTACAAAAGTTAAAGAATTTAATGATTATCGTTCTAAAATGAACGAAAAAATTTTAGCTTCAGATAATAAAGTTATCAAACGAATTTTTAATTTAGATACCAATGCATTTGCAGCAGGTCATCTTCCTGTAAAAACAAAAGAGCTTTTAGGTTTAGTAGCCTCTGCTGTGTTAAGGTGTGATGATTGTGTACAGTATCATTTAGAAGCTGCCATGAAAAACGGTGTTACCAAAGCAGAAATGATGGAAACCATGTCTATAGCTAATTTAATTGGGGGTACAATTGTAATTCCGCATTTAAGAAAAGCTGTGGAATATTGGGAACTTTTAGAAGAAGAAGAAGAAGAAGTGTAACTTTTTAATTGTTTAATTGTTTTAATGTTTATGAATGCTTTAAGATTCATAATATATATACTTTATTACCTTTACACTAAATCAACATTTTAACGTTTCTACCATTAAACGATTACACCTATTAAATAATATGATTTTAAAAGCAAATAACATTCAAAAAATATACGGAAGCAGAAAAGTGGTAAAAGGCATTTCTTTACAAGTTGAACAAGGCGAAATTATTGGGCTTTTAGGGCCAAATGGAGCTGGTAAAACAACCTCTTTCTACATGATTGTTGGAATGATAAAGCCAAATGAAGGTCATATTTATTTAAATGATGAAGAAATTACCAATGATGCCATGTACAAACGTGCCCAAAAAGGAATTGGGTATTTGGCACAAGAGGCATCTGTTTTTAGAAAGTTATCTGTTGAAGACAATATTATGTCTGTTTTACAATTTACCAACTTAACTAAAAAAGAACAAAAAATAAAATTAGAGTCTTTAATTGAAGAATTTAATATTGGACATGTTCGTAAAAACAGAGGCGATTTATTATCAGGTGGTGAAAGACGTAGAACAGAAATTGCTCGTTGTTTGGCTTCTGACCCTAACTTTATTTTGTTAGATGAGCCTTTTGCAGGTGTAGACCCTATTGCTGTAGAGGATATTCAAAGTATTGTTGCTCAATTGAAAAATAAAAATATCGGTATTTTGATAACCGATCATGATGTGCAAGCTACATTAGCCATAACAGATAAAACGTACTTAATGTACAATGGTAGTATTTTAAAAGAAGGTACTCCAGAAGAATTAGCTGCTGATGAAATGGTGCGTAAAGTGTATTTAGGAAAAGATTTTGAATTGAAAAAAAAGAAGATTTTTCAGTAACCTATTTATCATCAGAAAAAGCCATTATTTATAAAAACAACCAATGTGCCAAAGAATTCCTGAAGGATCGTGCAAAAAGAATTCTTTTCCCCAATCATTATCAACAATCTCAGATAGCTTTACTTTCGGATACTTTTCAGTTAATTTTTTACTTTTCAATACCGCTAAATAATCTTCAACGTTTTCAACTTCTAAAAATAGCATAGTATTAGCTACCCAATCTTTTACATAGGCGTTTTGTAAATAAAACCCTAAGGTATCATCAACTTTAAAAAAAGACATATTTGGTGATAATTGTAGCTCAAAAAAATCTAAAGTAATATAGAATCGTCTAGATTCTTCAAAATCTTTAGCTCCTATAAAGGTTCTTATCGATTTACAATTTGACATATTTATTCATTCATTTCATTAATAGCTACAGAAAAATGAAAACTAGCGCCTTTTTTAAGATCATCTCTATTTTTAGTATAAACAATACCTCCTAAACGTTTAATGATTGATTGTACTGTGGCTAAACCAATACCTGTATTTTCATTATTGGTATTTTCTAAAGTCTCAAACATATTGAATACTTTTTTCCAATATTCTTCTTTAATACCTGGTCCATTATCTTTATAAATAAAATAATAATGTGTCTCATCTTTAGAAAACTCGACCTCAAGTTTTACTTTATCTTCATCACAAAACTTCCTAGAATTTGAGATAAGATTTTGAAAAACTTGTACAAAACCAATTTTAGAACTTCTAATGTTGATATCAAGATTGTTAGAATATAAAAATATCTTATCTTCAAAATCAATATTTTTAATGATACTATCTAAAAGTGTTTTTAAATTAAAATCTTCATAAACAATATGTTCTGTATTTACTTTTGTGTACTCTAAAATTTCATCAATTAAAGTACTCATATAACTCATTCTGCCAGAAATAAGGCTAATGTATTCTTCTGCTCCAGTTTTTTCAAATAAAGATTTGTAATCTTCTTTTAAAACTTCAACCAAAAAATTAACACCACTTACTGGCGATTTTAAATCGTGCGTTAACCTATAAGCAAAATTGTTAAGTTGTTCATTAAGTTTTGTAACCTTGTCATTAACTTTATTAAGCTCTTGGTTTCTTTTACGCAATTCTAACAAACTAACAGTTTGTTTGGCTAATAATTTTAAAGCTTCTTGTTGCGTTTTGGTTAGTTTTTTAGGTTTATTATCAATAACACATAAGGTGCCTATTGCATGCCCCTCTGAAGTGTTTAAAGGTGCCCCTGCATAAAAAATAACATTAGGGTTACCTGTAGTTAATGGGTTATCATGAAAGCGATCGTCTTTTGTAGCATCATTAACAATAAATAAATCATCTGGTTGTAAAATACTATGTGCGCAAAATGCCAATTCTCTATGAGTTTGTTTGGCTGCCAAACCATGGTTAGACTTAAACCACTGTCTTTCTTTATCAACTAAAGAAATTAATGCTATTGGAGTATTACAAATACCAGAAGCAATTTTGGTAATTGCATCATATTCTTCTTCTGGTAATGTATCAAGAATTTTATATTCTTTTAAGGCGCTTAACCTTTCATCTTCATTTTTAGGCAGATCAGCTGGCTTCATTATTATTAAATTTTGGGGGTTAAATTTTTTACTGTTGATAAAACCACGTAAAAGATAATAATTATTGGAATAGCTAAGTAATTTATTAACAAAATTAACACTAAAGAAAACGTTAAAAACAAATAAATTAGCCAATTTTTTTTAAAACTGTAATCTTTAAGTTTTAAAGAAAATAAGTTAATTTCAGCATTCATTAAGAAACTTAAAATCCAAGTTAGTGCAATTAAAAAGTAATTATTACCAATTAAACTCTGTACAAAAACAAAATCTGTATTTGCTTGTATTAAAGGTAAAGAAACCACAAATAAACTCATTGCTGGCGTTGGCAAACCTATAAAAAAATCAGTCTGTCTAGTATCTAAATTAAACTTTCCTAATCTATAACAAGCGCCTAACGTTATTATTAATCCAATTAATGAATAGCCTAAAACTGTATTATCAAAAACACCATCAATCGTATTATTTTCTACAAATTCTGCTTTATTAAAAAGGTTTATTTGCATTAATTTAACCATAATAATACCTGGCACAAGACCACTTGTAACCATATCTGCCAAAGAATCGAGTTGTTTTCCTAACTCACCTGCTACATTTAACAAACGTGCAGCAAACCCATCAAAAAAATCGAGTATTATACCTATTACAACAAACAATGCTGCGCCTATAAAATCTGCTTGAACTGCTAAAATTGCTGCTATTGATCCACATAAAAGATTACCAAGTGTTAAGAGGTTAGGGATTTGTTTTACAAAATTCATTTCTTTAGATAGTTTTAACGACAAAAATAAGCAATCCAACTTGTCTAGTTTTCCATATTGTAATTTTTTTTATCATATTTGTGTTCAATATTTTATAATTATGCCACTATTTGAGTCTAATTTTTTGCCAACAATTCCTTTTAGAAATGGTCATTTTAATACCATGTATAGACCACTTTTTATGAAGGATACAGCAAACTATACAAGAAAAAGAATTACGACTTGGGATCATGACTTTATTGATTTAGATTTTTCTTTTGTTGGCTCTAAAACACTTGTTTTATTAATTCATGGTTTAGAAGGAAGTTCGGAATCTAAATATATGGCATCTAATACCAACCATTTAAACAGCTTAGGTGTAGATACTGTTTGTTTTAATTTAAGAGGTTGTAGTGGTGAAGATAATTTACTTTTAACTACCTACCATAGTGGAAAAACAGAAGATGTAGATTTTGTGGTTAATTATCTTTTAAACCACTATAACTACAACAGTATTGTTATTGTAGGGTTTAGTTTGGGTGGTAATTTAACCTTAAAATATTTAGGCGAACAAAGTGCCCATATTTCACCAATTGTAAAAGGAGGAATTGCAGCATCTGTACCTATAGATATTGGTTCTGCAGAATTAGAAATGGACAAAATAAAGAACAAATTGTATATGGAAATGTTTTTTAAAACAATGAAAAACAAAATTTTAGAAAAAGCTCATAAATTTCCAACATACAATTTAGATAAAGACAAATTATTTAAGGCCACAAAATTTAGACACCTAGAAAAGATTTATACTGCACCTGTTTTTGGGTTTGAAAGCCCAGAAGATTATTGGGAAAAAGCAAGCTCTAAACCTTTTTTATCAAAAATAAAAAGACCAACTTTATTAGTAAATGCAAAAGATGATACTTTTCTATCAAAAGAATGTTATCCTTATAAAGAAGCAGAAAACTCAGATTTTTTCTTTTTTGAAGAAACAAAATATGGAGGTCATTGTGGGTTTATGTCTTCTTTTAAACCAGAAGAAAATAGATGGTTAGAACATCGAATTTCTCGTTTTATCAAAGAAAGTATTCAGATTGATTTTTAATAAACAATATCTATTAAAAACTACAGTTATTTTAGTAGGTTTTAAGATATTTGTTACACGTAAATTATTCCGCTTTTGAAGTACAGAATTTTATCATTTCTTTTCCTATTTCCGCTCTTTTTAAATGCTCAAGTGTTTAGAAATTATTCTAACGAATTTTTAAATATTGGGGTTGATGCTGCTGCTTTAGGAATGAGCAAAGCTGTTGTAGCCACAGCCAACAATGTAAATGCAACGTATTGGAATCCTGCTGGTTTAGTGGGTATAGAAGACGTACAAGGTTCTTTAATGCACGCCTCTTATTTTGCAGGTATTGCCAATTACAATCACGCTGCTTTTGCTATGCCTATTGACAATCAAAGTGCTTTAGGAATTTCTGTAATTCGTTTTGGTGTAGATGATATTTTAAACACTACAGAGTTAATTGATAGTGAAGGAAATATAGATTTTAACAGAATTAGTTTGTTTTCTGCTGCAGATTATGCTTTTAATATTGCTTATGCTAGAAATTTAATATTTAAGGATGTAAAATTTGGTGTAAATGCCAAAATAGTGCGTAGAATTATAGGCGAATTTGCTACTTCTTGGGGATTTGGTTTTGATGTTGGGATTCAATTTGAAAGAAACGATTGGAAATTTGGAATAATGGCTAGAGACATTACCACAACGTTTAATAGTTGGGCAATTAATGAAGATGAGTTTGAGAAAATTAGAAACGCAATTCCTGGTCAAAATCAAGAGTTACCAGAAACTACAGAACTTACAAAACCAAAATTACAATTAGGTATTGCCAAAGAGTTTAGAATTAGCCGTTATTTTAATTTAATGTCTGAAGTTGATTTGAATGTACGTTTTGAACAGACTAACGATATTTTTTCGTCTAAAGTAGGTAGTATAGACCCTGCATTGGGTTTCCAGTTAGATTATGACAGGTTGGTGTATTTGCGTTTAGGGGTTGGTAATTTTCAATACATTACTCAATTTGATGATGGAAAATCTTTATCAATTCAGCCTAATTTTGGAGTGGGTTTCAATTACAAAGGCATTCAAGTTGATTATGCTTTAACCAATATTGGTAGTGTGGGTAATGCCCTATTTTCTAATATTTTTTCGGTTACTTTTGATTACAGTTTCTTTAGACCCTAATGTGTATGAAAAACAGTGTTCTTTTTTTTCTCTTTTTTTTAGTATTGATAAAACCTTTACAAGCACAAGTTCAACTTTCTACTACTGCAGAAGTAAGTATTGTTACTGCTGGTCCTGGTACAGAATTGTATGAAGCCTTTGGGCATTCTGCGATTAGAATTAAAGATCCTGTTTTACAAGTAGATTTGATTTATAATTATGGAATGTTTGACTTTAATGCGCCCAATTTTTACGGCAATTTTACCAAAGGAAAACTACTTTATAAATTAGCCAGATACGATTTTAAGTATTTTTTGGCCAGCTATAAAAGAGACAAACGTTGGGTAAAACAACAAGTATTGAATCTGAATCAAAAACAAAAACAAGCTTTTTTTAGATATTTAGAAACAAATGCTTTACCCAAAAATGCCACCTATTTTTACGATCCGTATTTTAACAATTGTGCTACAAAACTAAGAGACATCACAAAAGCTATTTTGGGCAATCAACTTAGTTTTAGAGATGATAACATTGAAAAAGAATGCTCATTTAGACAATTGATGGATAAAGAAATCCCTTGGAATACTTGGGGAAGCTTTGGTATAAATTTGGCCTTGGGTAACAAACTTGATCAAGTAGCCCTTATTAAAGATTATATGTATTTGCCTGATTATGTATATACTATTTTTAAAGAAAGTACCGTTTATTTAGACAATCAACCTGAAAAATTGGTTAAAAGAGAAGATATTTTACTTGACTTTAAAGAGTTAGAACAAAACATACTTTTTTTAAATCCAATGCTAATTTTTAGTTTAATTGCTTTACTAGGTATTTTTATCACTTATAAAGATTTTAAAAAGAAAAAAAGAACCAAATTATTGGATTTTCTTCTTCTTTTGATCTCAGGAATTATAGGTGTTTTAATTGTTTTTTTATGGTTTTTTACCAATCATTCTACAACACCAAATAATTTTAACTTTTTATGGGCGTTTGCCCCCAACATTTTTATAGCTTTTTTAATGTTGAAAAAAGTTGAAAAAAAATGGGTAAGTGCTTACATTCAATTTTTAGGTGGATTGATATTGTTAATCCCAATTTTATGGGTATTTGGTGTACAATCTTTTCCTATTGCAACAATACCTTTGTTAATTTTATTTGGTGTAAGATACCTTTTTCTATCACTAAAACTGAATGCAATAACGTAAACAATGTTAGAAATTATTCCTTTTGAAGATCAATACGCACCATACTTTTATGATTTAAATGTAGCATGGTTAAAGAAATATTTTTATGTTGAACCTTATGATGAAAAAGTGTTAAGCAACCCAAAAAAATATGTTATTGCACCAGGTGGATTTATCTTTTTTGCTAAATTTAAAGATCAAATTGTGGGTGTTGTTTCTTTCATTAACCAAGAAACTTTTTTTGAGCTGAGTAAAATGGCTGTAGCTCCCCAATATCAGGGTTTAAAAATTGGTCAAAAATTAATGGATTTTTGTATTGATTTTGCAAAAGAAAAAGGCTGGAACAGTATTACCTTATATTCTCATAGAAGCTTAGCATCTGCAATACAGCTGTATAAAAAAGTTGGTTTTAAAGAAATTGAATTAGAAAAAGATTCGCACTACGAACGCTCTGATATAAAAATGTTATTACAACTTTAAATCAACTAAAAAAAGATTGTTAATAAAGGTATTATTTTAGATTCATAATTTTTATGCGTACTATTTATTTACAAAAAGGCTATCTAAAAACATTAGATTGCTTTTATGATAGCCTTTTTACTTGTAAGTTTTACAAACCGCTTATAAAATTGCCATAAGGATCTTTAAATTGTGTGCCTTCTGCAAACCTGAATTTGCTTAATTTTTTAAACTCAACCATGCCCCATAATAAAAATTCTTTCACAAAGTAAGCATCCTCTGTATTCATATTGGGTTGGTGTTCCTGTAAAAATTTTTCTAAGGGTGCTATTTTGTCTAATTCATTTTTATATTCAGCATCAGTAAAATCTTCTAACAATTCAAAGTCATCATCTGCATTAAAAAACCAAGACACAATTTCATCATAAGGAGATTCATCACTTTGCTTTTCTAATTTTTTAATTTCTGGAAAATAGGTTGGGAATAACGACTTTATTGCTTTTTTAATTAAATTTTCGGCAACTACTTGTGCCCCTTCTTGTTCGCCTTCATAAACCAGCTCTACTTTTCCTGTAATTGCAGGAATAATTCCATCAAAATCACTCAAACGAATCATAGTTTGATCATCACCAGATAATAAGGCGCGTCTTTCTGCAGTGCTTAATAAATTTTCAAAAGCAGAAATACTTAGTCGCGCACTAACACCACTTTTTGCATCAATATACTCGCTTTCTCTAGCTTCAAAAACAATTTGTTCTAACAAGTCTTTTGCCAATTCAGGCACTTGTATAAATTCTTTCTGAATATTTTTTGCTTCTTGTTGGGTTATTATTTTAGCAGTTTCAATATCGCTAGGATAATGCGTTAAAATCTGCGAACCAATTCTGTCTTTTAAAGGCGTTACAATACTTCCACGATTGGTATAATCTTCTGGATTTGCAGTAAATACAAACTGCATATCTAAAGGCAATCGTAATTTAAATCCGCGTATTTGAATATCTCCTTCTTGCAAAATATTAAACAAAGCTACTTGAATTCGTGCTTGTAAATCTGGCAATTCATTAATTACAAAAATACATCTGTTTGCTCTTGGAATCATTCCATAATGTATCACTCTATCATCAGCATAACTCAATTTTAAATTGGCTGCTTTTATGGGGTCAACATCACCAATAATGTCGGCTACAGTTACATCTGGTGTTGCCAATTTTTCTGCAAAACGCTCTTCTCTGTGTAACCAAAAAATAGGAGTATCATCTCCTTTTTCTTTAATGGTTTCAATAGCAAATCTAGATATTGGATTGAGTGGATCATCATTTATTTCTGATCCTTCTACAACAGGTATATATTCATCCAATAAATTTACCATCAATCTTGCCAAACGTGTTTTTGCTTGCCCTCGTAAACCTAATAAATTGATGTTGTGTTTACTTAAAATTGCTCGTTCTAACTCAGGAATAACTGTATTTTCATATCCGTGAACACCTTTAAAAACCGTTTCTTTACTCATCATTTTACTGATTAAGTTTTCACGCAATTCGTCTTTAATCGACTTTGACTGATATCCTGATTTTTTTAATTCTCCTAGTGTTTTTATGTTCATAATGCCTTTCTCTAACTCTTTATCCTATCCCTAACCCTTTCCAAAGGAAAGGGAACTTGGGCTATTATTATTAACTATCTTTATTATTTTATTACTAAATATTATTTTATCAAACTTAAACTTGCTCATTTCTTCCCTTTGGGAAGATGCCTGAAAGGCAGATGGGATTTCTACCCTCTAACCCTCTTCTTTCTATTCGTTTCATAATCCTCAAAAATCATTTCACCCAAACCTTTTAAGCCTGTATAAAATGCTTTACCTTGATTGGCTTGCGTAAATGCTCTTACAAATTGCATTAAATAAGGGTCTTGAGCAATCATAAAAGTAGTAATTGGAATGTGTAATTTTCTAGCTTGTTGCGCCATTCCATAACATTTATTTACAATATATTTATCCAATCCATTACTGTTTTTATAATATTGTCCATCAGGCATTCGTAAACAACTTGGTTTACCATCAGTAATCATAAAAATTTGTTTATTCGTGTTTTTCTTTCTGCGTAACAAATCCATTGCCAAGTTTAAACCAGCAACCGTATTTGTATGATAAGGCCCAACTTGTAAATAGGGCAAATCTTTAATTTTGATGGTCCAAGCATCATTACCAAAAACCAAAATGTCTAGCGTATCTTTTGGGTAACGCGTAGTAATTAACTCAGCCAAAGCCATGGCTACTTTTTTAGCAGGTGTAATTCTATCTTCGCCATACAAAATCATAGAGTGGCTGATATCAATCATCAAAACCGTACTCATTTGGCTTTTGTGCAAGGTTTCTTCAACTACCAAGTCGTTTTCAGACAGCGTAAAATCACCAATTCCATTGTTAATTTGAGCATTTCTAATGCTTTCTGTCATCGAAACTTTATCCAAATTATCCCCAAACTGATAGGCTCTAAAATCGCCTGTATGCTCATCACCTACTCCAGGAGATTTGCTTTTATGATTCCCTGAACCTGTTCTTTTAATTTTGCCGAAAATCTGGTTTAAAGCTTGTTGACGAATGGCTCTTTCTGTTTTTGGCGTAATTTTAGTACCCCCAATTCCGTCAGCATCAATTTCTTCTTTAATGTACCCTTTCTTTTTTAAATCTTCTACAAAATCATCAATCGTATATTCAGCAGTGGTAAGGTTATATTCTTTATCCAAAGAACGTAGCCAGTCTAT
The DNA here is from genome assembly GCF_044595335.1 of Polaribacter sp. R77954. Lineage (GTDB taxonomy): Bacteria > Bacteroidota > Bacteroidia > Flavobacteriales > Flavobacteriaceae > Polaribacter. Next base: position 302,205 of record NZ_CP138992.1, on the reverse strand, counting down.
GGCTTCATCAAAATCTCCAGAAGTATGCGTAATTAACTCTTTAAAAATTTCAAAAAGTTTCTCAAAAGGAGATTGATTTTTGGCTTCATAGGTTTTAAAAATAAACCCTTTTCTTTTCTTATTGTTTTTCATTAGTATAAAAATACGGCTTTAAAAGGTGAGTTTATAAAAATTAACATTGCTTTAGTATATTCTAAGATAAGGTCGATTTATAAAACGTTTATCTTTGAAATATGGCAAAAATTCTAATTACAGGAGGTACAGGTTTGGTAGGATCTAAACTTACTAAACTTTTGATTGATAAAAATCATGAGGTGGTTATTTTAAGTAGAAACCCTAAAAATAGTAATGCATTTAAGTGGGATGTTTCTAAAAATTATATTGATGAAAAAGCGTTTGATAATGTTGCCTATATTATTCATTTAGCAGGCGCAGGTATTGCTGATGAACGTTGGTCTGAAAAAAGAAAAAAAATAATTATTGATAGTAGAGTGGCCACTGCAAATTTACTTTATGAAAAAGTTAAGGCACTAAAAATAAATTTAAAAGGCTTTATTTCTGCCTCTGGAAGTGGTTACTATGGAGCAGTTACTCGCGACACAATTTTTACAGAAACTGATAAACCTGGTGATGATTTTTTAGGCGAAGTTTGTGTACAATGGGAAAATGCTGCACATCAATTTAAAAAATTAGATGTACCTGTTACTATTTTAAGAACTGGAGTTGTTTTGTCTAAAAATGGAGGGGCTTTAGAAAAAATGCGAACACCTATTGTATCGCCTTTAGGCTCTGGTAAACAATATATGCCTTGGATACATATTGATGATTTGTGCGAAATGTACCTTAAAGCAATTGATGATGACTTTACAGGTATTTTTAACGCGGTTTCTACAGAACACCACACAAGTAAATCATTCTCTAAAATTTTAGCAAAAAGCATTAATAGGCCTTACGTAGGTATTCCTGTACCAAGTTTTATGCTAAAACTACTTTTTGGAGATATGGCTATAATTCTGTTAGAAGGCAGTAGAATTTCGGCAAAAAAAATCGAAAAGAATGGGTATTCTTTTCGATTTAAAACGCTTAAAAAAGCATTAAATAACTTATGATAGATTAAAAAGTTGAAGTGATATTCAATGCAACTTCGCTCCAAGTTTTAGATATTCCATCTCCACCTGTATGTAAAGCTTCACAAACTTTGTTTAAAGAAGCTAATGCTGCGCCTGCATTCCAATTATTTACATCTATAGTTGCTTTCATATTAAAAGTTTTGTCTACAATAGTGTAGGTAAATGGTACATCTTTAGTTTGTCCGTTCATGGTTATTTTTGCAGTTCCATTGGTATCGTCATTCAACATTAATTTACCCGACAACAATTTAGTACTGTCCATAACACCAAAGAAAAACTTTCTAATTTTATAATCTCTACTAGAATCTTTAGTTGCTAAGCTACTTACTGGTATCGAAAATTCGGTATTGTTAATAGCTTCTTTAACAGAGTTTCCTTCTCCTCCAGAAAGAACGTCTATTTTTTTAAATGCACCACCAACACCAATTTTTTCTGTGGTTTTGTAAGCGGTAAAATTAATATCGTTTTGAGCGTTTAAAACCGCAAACGGAGCTGTACTTTTTTTAACTTCCTCTTTTACTGGTGTTTCTTTAACAACCTCTTTTTTTGCTTCAGATTTACAAGCTGTAAAATTAAATGCAGCTGCTATAAATAATAATGTAATGATACTTCGTTTTTTCATGAGTTTTGTTTTTATTGTTTTAAAATTGTGTTTGCTAATTTTATGTATTCTTTTTTGGCATCATCTGCAGACATGCCATTGAGCTGTATCCAAGCATTTAACTTAAATGCACTTCTTACATCTAAATTACTATTAAATGAAAAATTATTTCCATAACTCGCTTGTTTGTAATACGCATACAACTTAAGCATAACATCTGGTGCTACTGCTTTTCTTAATTCAGATATTTTGTTAAAGGTAACTTTAAACTTTTCATCTAAATTATTGAAATCATCACTATTTTTCTGCAATAACTTGGACACCACCTTTAACTTTATCTCCTAAATTTACTTTAATATCTGTACCTAATGGCAAATACACATCAACCCTAGAACCAAATTTTATAAAACCTGCATCTGTACCTTGAACTACTGTATCACCTACTTTTGCGTAGTTGACAATTCGTTTGGCTAAAGCACCTGCAATTTGTCTATATAAAATCTCGCCAACGGTTTTATTTTTAATAACAACCGTTGTTCTTTCGTTTTCGGTAGATGCTTTTGGATGCCAAGCTACCAAATACTTTCCTGGATGGTATTTACTGTATTTAATAGAACCACTCATAGCATATCTTGTAACATGTACATTTATGGGCGACATAAAAATAGAAACCTGTATTCTTTTATCTTTGAAATATTCAGGTTCTTCTACCTCTTCTATAACCACTACTTTGCCATCTACAGGTGCTATAATGCTAGCATCATTTAAAGCAGTTACCCTTTTAGGATTTCTAAAGAATTGTAGTACAATAACTAAAAGTGCAATAGCTACTATTTGAATGGTTTTAACCAACCAAATAATATCTATAAGCTTTTCTGCTAATAAAATTAGTGCTAAAACTATAATCAAGGTAATTGCTATAATTTTGTAGCCTTCTTTATGAAATCGAATCATAATTAAATAATAAAGTTTATATACAAATATACAAAGGGTGCAGCAAACAACAAACTATCTAACCTGTCTAAAATACCACCATGTCCTGGCATAATATTTCCGCTATCTTTTATGTTGGCTTGACGCTTAAATTTAGATTCCACCAAATCTCCTAAAGTACCTACTATAGATACGATAACAGCAATTACCAACCAGTTTAAAAGCGAAAAGTCTGTATTATATTTACTGATAAACAAACCTGCTAATAAAGAAAAAATTAGTCCTCCTAAAAGTCCTTCAATGGTTTTTTTGGGTGAAACTGAAGGAAATAATTTATTTTTTCCAAAGTTTTTTCCTACTAAAAAAGCGAAAGAATCATTTACCCATATAATAGACAAAATACTAATCATTAAATACGGATGAAAACCACCTTGATAAAAGGGCAATAAAATTAAAAAACACATTGAAAAAATTACATATCGAATAGCAACGCCTAATTTAGATCTTTGATTTAATAGTTTAATCTCTGCATTAGTAAAAAGCTGATACAATAAAGATAAAGACGAAAGTATATTAATAGCCAATACAATAGTTGTTGCAGAGCTTTCTTGCCTTTTCATCAATAAAAACAACAAAAATGGAAAAAAGATATAGGCTGCATAATTTTTTAAATCGGCCATATTAGCAAACTCCCAAATACATAAAAACCCAAATATTGTTATTAGAACGACATAAGATTCTTTAGCATATAGTATCGCAGAAATAAAAATTAAGATGTAAACAATTCCTGAAAAACTTCTTTTAAGAAGGTTGCGCATATTATAAATCTTCTAAGAGCAGCAAATATAAGTTTTTTGAGTTATTGTTTCCGTAGTTTAAAAAATTATCATCATTTTTATCAATACTATAATTTTTAATTGAAGAGATGTTTGTAGGCAAACTATTTTTACTATTTGTTTTAATACCTGTTAAACCTTGACCTGTATCTTTAACCAATTGACTTGTAGTAGCCAACACAATAAAATTGTTAGGAAATTCTTTTAAACAAGTACTTTGTAATTGATTAGACGAAAACATAATATCACCTTTATCTGCAATTAAATGCTCACAATTGGTAAAAATTGGTGTTTCATCTGTATAGTTATCTACAGATTTAACTTGGTTTGGATTGAATAGTAGATTCAGATTATGATCTAATACATAAATCTCTTTCCAATTGTTCTCAACAATTATTTTATTTAGGTTTAGAATAACTTCTTCATCGTTTTCACAATACAAGAACTTCCCTCCTTTTTCTACAAAATTATGCACAAAAAGATCATCAAGAGATAAATTTACTTCTTGCTTTTGAATGTATTCATCTTCTTTTGTGGGTATGTTAAAAAGTTTTTTTAAAAAATTCATTTAAAACTATTCTTCAGAAACATTGTCTACTGATGGAATGTCTTCTTCTTTAACAACTTTAGCCTCTTCTATTACTTCAGATTCAAAAGGTCTTTTTCCAAAAATCTTCATTAAATCGTCTTTAAAAATCACCTCTTTTTCTAATAACAACTCTGCTAAAACAGTTAATTTTTCTTTATTATCAGAAAGTAATTGTATGGCACGTTGATATTGAATTTCTATCATTTTAGAAATTTCTTTATCAATTTTCTTCCCTGTTTCTTCACTATAAGGTTTTACAAAGGCATCATTTCCTGAAGAATCATAATAAGTAATATTACCTACTTCGTCATTTAAACCATAAACTGTAACCATAGCTCTTGCTTGTTTGGTTACTTTCTCTAAATCGCTTAATGCTCCTGTAGAAATCTTATTAAAAATAATTTTTTCTGCAGCTCTACCTCCTAAAGTAGCACACATTTCATCTAACATTTGCTCTGTTTGCACAATTAAACGTTCTGCTGGTAAATACCAAGCTGCGCCTAAAGATTGTCCTCTAGGTACAATAGTTACTTTTACTAAAGGTGCAGCATGCTCTAACATCCAACTTACAGTAGCATGACCTGCTTCATGAAACGCAATTACTTCTTTTTCTTTAGGTGTAATTACTTTCTTTTTCTTTTCTAAACCACCAACAATTCTATCAACAGCATCTAAAAAGTCTTGGTGATGAATTGATTTTTTACTTGTTCTAGCTGCAATTAAAGCAGCTTCATTACACATATTTGCAATATCTGCGCCAGAAAAACCTGGTGTTTGCTGCGCTAAGAACTCCACATTAACATCATCTGCAATTTTTAACGGTTTTATATGTACTTCAAAAATTTCTTGTCTTTCTCTAATGTCTGGCAAATCAACATAAATCTGACGATCAAAACGTCCTGCACGCATTAAAGCTTTGTCTAAAACATCTGCTCGGTTTGTTGCAGCAATTACAATAACATTTGTATCTGTACCAAAACCATCCATTTCTGTTAATAATTGGTTTAAGGTATTTTCTCTTTCATCATTACCCCCTGTCATACTGTTTTTTCCACGCGCTCTACCAATGGCATCAATCTCATCAATAAAAATGATAGATGGTGATTTTTGTGCTGCTTGCTTAAATAAATCACGTACTCTAGAGGCACCAACCCCTACAAACATTTCTACAAAATCTGAACCTGATAAAGAGAAAAATGGTACTCCTGCTTCTCCAGCAACAGCTTTTGCTAATAAGGTTTTACCTGTTCCTGGAGGGCCTACTAATAAAGCACCTTTTGGAATTTTACCCCCTAATGAGGTATATTTTTCTGGACTTTTTAAGAAATCTACAATTTCTTGTACTTCTTCTTTGGCGCCTTCTAAACCTGCAACATTTTCAAACGTTGTTTTTACTTTAGTATCCTTATCAAATAATTTTGCTTTAGATTTACCAATACTAAATATTTGCCCTCCTGCACCAGAACCACCTCCTGCTCCAGACATTCTTCTCATAAAAAATAACCAAATTGCTATTAAAATAATAAAAGGTAAAAAACCAAGAATTGCATCAAAAATGCTAGTTCTTTCTCTATTATCAATATCTACAATAAGCTCATTTTGCTCTTTTGCCTCAATTACACTTTGTTCAAAAGTTCTTAAATCGCCAAAATTGTATTCATACACTGCAGAACCGGGTCTGTAAAACGTTGAGCCCGTGAATTTTTTATGTTTCGATTTTTTTAAGGCATCTTGCGTTAAATAAATTTGCGCAATGTCCTTATTTAAGATGACAATTTCTTTAATGTCATTATCTTTTAAAATTTCGTCGAATTTATTTTTAGAAATACTTTTTGATGCCAAATCGCCACTGCTAAAAAACTGAACAGCAATAATTGCAATTAAAATGGCTCCATAAATCCAATAAGCATTGAATTTAAATTTTGGTAAATTGGTTTTATTATCTTTATTTGAATCACTCATGTGTTATAAATCAATAGGTTAAACAGGATTAATTTCGGTGATTTTTGCATCACCCCAAAGGCTTTCTATATCATAAAAATCTCTAACATGCTTTTGGAAAATATGTACTACCACATTTACGTAGTCCATTAAAACCCATTCAGAGTTGGTTTGCCCTTCTATGTGCCAAGGTTTATCTTTAATTTCCTTACTTACTACTTTTTGAACGGAACCTGAAATTGCATTTACTTGTGTATTAGAAGTACCTGAGCAGATGATAAAATAATCACAGACTGTATTTTCTATTTCTCGTAAATCTAGGAGTTGAATATCTTCTCCTTTAACATCATCAATTCCTTTAATAATTACAGCGATTAATTCGTCTGTGCTTACTTGCTTTTTTGTCATTAACGTATTCTCTAATTTGCGTGCAAAGTTATTGTTTTTTTGCGAGTTTTTTACGTAATTTTGAACTACTTTACACAATATTTAACACTTGAAAATAATCAAACTTAATGCCATTGATTCTACAAGTTCTTTTTTAAAAGAATTATCTAAGAATTCTAAGATAGAAAATTATACTGTGGTTACTGCTAATGAACAGACAAAAGGCCGAGGCCAACAAACCAATACTTGGGTTTCTGAACCCAATAAAAACCTTACACTGAGTGTGTTTATTGCTGATTTAAAGTTAAAAATAAGCGATCAAAAATACTTGAATTTTGCGGTTAGTTTGGCTGTTTTTGACCTACTTTCTAATTTAAAAATAAACGGTTTACGCATTAAATGGCCAAACGACATTATGTCAGTAAATCAAAAAATATGTGGCATTTTAATAGAAAACGCAATTAGAAACAACCAAATTCAATCTTCAATAATTGGTATTGGCTTAAATGTAAATCAAGTTGTATTTCCTACTTTTTTAAAACATGCCTCTTCATTAAAATTACTAACCAACAAAGATTATAATCTTGAGGTTTTATTAGAAGATTTACTCGGTTGCCTAAAAAAACGAATAGCACTTTTACACAACAATGCCTATCTGCCATTAGAAACTAATTATTTAAATGTACTCTATAAAAAAAATAGCCCAACTATGTTTAAAGATAGTCAGGCACATTTGTTTATGGGTAAAATTATCGGAATTTCTTCTTTAGGAAATCTTTTAATTGAGTTAGAAAATGAAACCGTTAAAGAATTCGGAATTAAAGAGGTTTCTTTGGCTTAAACAGTTTCTAAATTATCGGTTAAAGTTTCAATAAAACTAGTTAATGGTTTTTTTACCATCATTGCCATCATGGCATTAAACTTTCCATTAAAATCAAGTTGCACTTCTGATGATTCTTCGTCTATTTCTTGAATATCAGCCACCAACTGAAAATCTAGTTTACTACTTGCTGCCCCTAAAGTTACGTTTGAGTAAGCTGTTTTTTCTTTTAAAACCAATCTAATTTCGGGCATTCCTTTTAATCCGAAGATAAATGAATCTCCATCAACCTCAAATTTTTGAATAGATGCTGGCATTAATTGCTCAAAGTTTTTTAAATCTGATAAAAACTCAAAGGTTTCTTTTTGAGATTTTTCTACCACTACTCTATTGCCTTGTATATTCATTATAAATGCATTTTATTGATTCCACTCACTTGGGTTTGCTCTCCACTCTTGTAAGGTAAGTAATTCTTTTTCAGAAATATAACTACTATCTAACGCTTGTTCTAACAAGTTTTCGTAATTACTTAACGTTGCTAAACTAATGTTTTTTTGTTTAAAATTATCTGTGGCCACATCAAATCCGTACGAAAAAATAGCCACCATACCTTTTACAACTGCACCAGCTTCTTTTAAAGCAGCCACTGCATTTAAACTGCTATTGCCTGTGCTAATTAAATCTTCAATAACCACTACATTTTGTCCGCTTTCTAAATGCCCTTCAATTTGGTTTTTTCTACCATGTTTTTTAGGCTCTGGCCTTACATAAACAAAAGGCACCCCTAATTCTTGAGCCACTAAAACCCCAATAGCTATGGCGCCTGTAGCTACACCCGCAATTACATCTGGCTTGCCATACTCTAATTCAGCAATTTTGGCAATTTCTTCTTTCAAAAAAACGCGAACGGGTGGGTAAGACAATGTAATTCTATTGTCGCAATAAATAGGCGATTTCCATCCAGAAGCCCACTGAAAAGGCTTATTCGGATTCAGTTTAATAGCTTTTATTTGTAATAAAAGTTCAGCTGTTTTTTTTGCAGTATCTTTGTTCATAATCATAAGACAAATGTATAAAGTTTTTGTAAATGATAAACCAATTATCATCACATCTTCATCGAAAAATGAAAATAAATATGCTGTTTACCCTTTTAAAAAACTTCTGTTTGAGGAAATACTGCACAAATTAAAGCATGATACCTTAAAAGGAATTGTACTTAACTCTACTGATTTAGAGAAAGATTGGGCAAGTTTTACGCAAAATTTAGAGGTTATCCCTGCTGCTGGTGGCTTAGTACACAATGCAAAAAAAGAAATATTATTTATTTATAGAAATGGTGTTTGGGATTTGCCTAAAGGAAAAATAGAAAAAGGAGAATCTATAACAACTGCAGCGATTCGAGAAGTGGAAGAAGAATGCAGTATTTTTAACCTAAAGTTAGGTAAAAAACTATTAACCACCTATCACATCTATAATCAAAAAGGATTAAAACTAAAAGAAACCCATTGGTTTTTAATGACTTCAGATTACAACAAAGCTTTAAGCCCCCAATTAGAAGAAGGTATTACCGAAGTTTGCTTTAAAAATGAGCAAGAAACACATATTGCTTTGCAAAATACATACGCAAACATTAAATTGGTATATGATACTTACAAAGAAGCCTAGTTTTCTCAAAAAACATTCTATCTTTGCCCACTTAAATTTCTAATACCTAATGACTACCTTTTTTAAAAAAATTACACCCAATGCCAAAGATGATGTTTTAGCGGGCATTACAGTTTCTTTAGCCATGATTCCTGAAGTAGTTGCTTTTGCTTTTGTGGCTCAAATAGATCCTTTAATGGCACTTTCTGGGGCATTTATCATTGGTTTAATTACTGCTATTTTTGGTGGTAGACCTGGCTTAATTTCTGGTGCTGCTGGTGCTGTGGCTGTAATTTTTGTAAACATGATTGCAGAAGGCCATACCAAAGGCATGTTGTTAGACCAACCTATAGAAAATATGGGGTTCTTTTATTTAATGGCCTGTGTGGTTTTAATGGGAATTATTCAAATTTTTGCAGGGGTTTTTAAACTTGGAAGATTTGTGAGATTAATTCCGCATTCTGTAATGATGGGATTTGTAAACGGGTTATCTATCGTAATTTTTATAGCGCAAGTAAAAATGTTTTCGCATAAATCTTTAGCAGTTTCTGCAGAAGGTGTAAATACTTATGTAAGTACTTTTATGGAAGGTACAGAGCTCTATACCATGCTCGGTTTGGTTTTATTAACTATGGGGATTATGTGGTTGCTGCCAAAAATTACCAAAAAATTACCTGCAGCTTTAACCGCTATTTTAACGACAACATTTATTGTTATTGGTTTTAATATTGATGTTTCTACAGTAGGTTCTTATATTATAGAAGGTGGTGGAACTGGTTTAAAAGGTGAGTTTCCAACACCAAATTTAGAACTTTGGCAAAACCTTCCTTTCAATTTAGATACCCTACAATTTATTGCTTTGCCTGCCTTTTTAGCGGCTTCTGTTGGTTTGATAGAAACTTTAATGACCATGAATTTGGTTGATGAATTGACAGAGACTAGAGGAAATGGAAATAAAGAATGTATTGCCCAAGGTTCTGGAAATATAATTTCTGGTTTGTTTGGGGGTACAGGTGGTTGTGGAATGATTGGCCAAACTGTAATTAATATCAACGCTGGTGGTAGAGGACGATTATCTGGTGTAATGATGGCTGTAACCTTATTGATATTTATTCTGTTTACAGATAAATATATAGAAATGGTGCCGATTTCTGCTTTGGTGGGCGTAATGTTTATGATGGTAATAGAAACTTTTGCTTGGTCTAGTTTTAGAATTTTAAAGAAAATTCCTAAATCGGATGCTTTTGTGTTGATTGTAGTTTCTACTGTTACTGTTTTTGTTGATTTAGCTGTAGCTGTGTTTACTGGGGTTATTATTTCTGCTTTGGTTTTTGCTTGGGAAAACGCAAAAAAAATTAGAGCTAGAAAACGTTTTAAAGAAGATGGTACAAAAGTTTACGAAATTTGGGGTCCTTTGTTTTTTGGGAGTATTGCTGCTTTTAATGACAAGTTTGATGTAAAAAATGATCCGGATACTATTGAAATTGATTTTGTAGAAGCACGTGTCTCTGATCATTCTGCTATTGAAGCTATATCTGCTTTGGTAGAAAAATACCAAGCTGCTAACAAAAAAATTACCTTAAAGCATTTGAGTGAGGATTGCAAAATTCTACTCTATAAAGCTAGCCCAATTTTTAACGATATTATTGAAGAAGATATTGATGACCCACGTTATCACTTGGCTGCGAATCCTGAGAAATTTCCTAAACCTTTGGGAGAGTATAAGTTTTAGGGAGAAATTATTTATTTCAAAAAATAAGTTACTTTACTAGCTTTTTTTCACCAATAATAAAGATACAAATTCTAAATCTTTTTTAAGATTTTATATAACGATGCGATTAGATATTTCTTGATTGCATCGTTTTTATTTAGTGCTGTTTCATTTCCTAGATGAACACTATTTTTGTAAATCGCAAATATTATTTCTGTTTCTTATTTCACTTTTTAGTTATCCTATTGACAATTTAGCAGCATCTTTCCATAAATAATTTGGCATAGGTTCTTTTAGTTCCCAATTAATATTCATAGGTTTAGAACCATAATAATCTCTTAAATTCCCTTCTCCAATAAATACGTAACCTAAGCTTTTGCCATATTCATTTTTAGCTTTTTCACGAACAAAAAGCAAGATTCTTTTTTTATTTTTTTTATGGTTTATATAAGAAAAGCCTTTTCCTTTATCAGGTCTTGATTGGTTTTGAGTTTGCCAATGAAACAATAATTCATTTACAGCATAATCATCATACATTGTTGTAGGTGAAAAATTTTCTTCGGATTTTATAAGGTTTATAAATAGTATTTCAGTATTCAAGTTTTTGTTTTCGGCAGTTCCTTCTCTATTTGATGATTTCTTCTCGAAAGAATTAAACTTAAAAGCCGTTAGAATTTGATCTCGTGTATAACGACTATGCAGTTTTAAGGGTTGTTGATAAGGTAGCAGAACTGGTAGTTCTTTAAAGTTGATGTTTTCAATTAACACCTCAAAAACTTCTTTTATTTCTTCAACTAAAACATTATTTAAACCAATAGCTTTTATACTTTTTTCTAAGGTATCAAAACCAGCTGCTTTTTGCCAAACATCATAATGCAACATTAAAAGCATTGTCTTTTCATTAAAAGAAAATTCTGAAATATTTATATTGAAATTTAGTTTTGCAATTTTTAGAATGAATGTAAAATAGCTTAACGAATTTGTTGAAAGCCATTTATTTGATATGGCAGAGACTATTTCTTTCTCATTCTCTGATGGGAAATTATTTATTTTACCCGCAAGTTGACACAAGCGTTTCCAACTTCCTCTTTTATAGATAAATTGCAAAGGAATATTGTAAAAAGTGCTAAAGTTGCCAATAGTTAAAGCTAAATTAGTGTCGTGTTGAAACTGTTGAATTTTTTGAATTAGTTTACTTTTATTTAAAGAGGTTGCAGCAGAAATATTTTTAAGAATTGTTTCTTTTGTTTTTTTCTCAAGAATTATTGAGCATCCTAATGGTAAATGAGGAAAATTGTCTTCAACTTCTTTTTTAACAGTTGTATTTGTTCTACCAATTAAGGCCCTAAACTTACTTTCAAAATTGTATTCTGGTTTAGAATTTCCTACAAAATCTAAAACAGTTAAACAGTCTTTATCTTGATGAAGCCTTAAACCTCTTCCTAATTGTTGTAAAAAGACAGTTAAACTTTCTGTTGGTCTTAAAAATAGCACAGTATCAATTTCAGGGATATCAATACCTTCGTTAAACATGTCAACAACAAATAAATAATTGATTTCTTTTTTTTCTAATTTTTGACGAATAAAAACCCTGTCGCTACTGTTTTTACTTGTTAAATAATCTGCTTTAAATCCTGCTAAAGTAAATTTTTCTGCCATGTATTTTGCATGTTCCATAGACACACAATAACCTAAAGCTCTAACATCAGTAACATCTTTTGTGTACTTGTTTAATGCATCAATTATTTCTCTTACTCTTCTATCACTTTCTGTATATAAATTAGTTAACTCGCTAGCAACGTATTTACCTCTAACCCATTTAACATTTGTTAAATCGATGCTATCTGTAATACCAAAGTATTGAAAAGGGCAAAGTAATTTTCTATTCATTGCTTCAGGTAATCTTATTTCTGCTGCAATTTTATTATCAAAATCTTCTAAAATATCTCCACCATCCATTCGTTCTGGTGTAGCTGTAAGTCCAAGAAGTACTGTTGGTTTAAAGTAATTGATTATTTCTCGATAGCTATTGGCTTTTTGGTGATGGCACTCATCAATAATAATATAATCATAATATTCTGGTGTTAAATTATGATTTTTATATTGATTATTTACTGTTTGTACAGATGCAAATACATATTCAAAATTATTAGGAACTATTCCATCAACCCAAAGTTCTCCAATATTATTATTTTTTAAAACACCTTTAAAAGTTGATAGTGATTTTTGTAATATTTCTTTTCTATGTGCTAGAAAAAGAAACTTAGCAGAAGTATTTTCTTTTTTAAATCGTTTATAATCAAAAGCAGAAATAACTGTTTTTCCTGTTCCTGTTGCTGCAACTACAAGATTACGATACCTATTATGTACAGTTCTTTCTACTTCTAGTTTTTCTAAAACTTCATTTTGATAAGGAAAAGGTTTGATATCAAAAAAAGCAGTTGTGTTTTCATAAGGTTTACTAAACTTACTTTGCTTTAGTGCATTTTGTAGTTTTTCTTTATGAAAGACATCATCAAATAATTCAAAATCATCGCTTTGCCAATAGGCATCAAATGTTTTCTGAAATTTATCAATTATGTGACTAACTTCTTTAGTTGTAACTTTTAAATTCCATTCTAAACCATCAGTTAAAGCCGACCTTGAAAAATTAGATGACCCAATGTATGCAGTATGAAAGCCTGAATTTCTATAAAATAAATAAGCTTTTGCGTGTAATCTTTCGTTTGAAGTATTATAAGATATTTTAACTTCAGTATTAGGCAGTTTAGCGAGTAACTGAATAGCCTTATAATCTGTTGCGCCTACATAAGTAGTAGTAATTACTTTTAATTTCCCTCCTTGTTCAGTAAATTCTCTTAATTCTTTTTCAAGAATAATTATACCTTTAAATTTAATAAAAGAAACCAATAAATTAATTTGATTTGACGATAAAATCTCTTTTTTTAATTCACTTTCCAAGGATAAACCTCCATTCCCTCCCGTAAAAAGTTCACTTTGGGTTAAAGTTGTATATGGTGTAATTTCTTTGAGTCTTAAATCTAAATTTGAAAAATGAGCGTCAGCTTTAGAGAACACCGCTTTTAAAATTTCACCTTCTACATTTATTAAATCTTCATCAAATTCTTGTTTATTTAGTTCTTCCTTAAGTAAAATGATTATTTTGTTAGCTATTTTAATCTGTTCATCTACTTTCGTTTTTCCAATAAATCCAAATGCTTGTTTTAATGTTTTGGCTAAATGTTTAGAAAGAATACTTGAAGCCTCCACTTTATCAATGGGACTTTTCTTTAAAAAAAATTTATTCTTATCAATTTCACTTAATTTCTCATTAATAAGTTGAGTAATTAATTCTTCGTAGATTCCTTGATTCATAATGCTAAAAATTCTTTAAAATAGGCACATCTGCTTCAGCCCAATCTAGGTTAATTAGTTCTTTTTTATAAGCTAAAACAAAATTTGAATGTTCTTTTAAAAGTAGTTTTCCTGAAATATAATCAGTTAAAAAGGAATCAATTTAATTTTAAAATCTGGATACTCATAAGCTATAGGAGTTAGCCTTTTTTTAATTTTAATTTTAATATTTAATTCTTCAAATATTTCTCTTTTAATACATTCAATTTCTGTCTCTCCTTTTTCTATTTTCCCACCTGCAAACTCCCATTTTAAAGGTAGTTTCATTGTATCACTTCTTTGTACAGCTAGAATTTTATCATTAAATTGAATGATGGCACAAGTAACTTTAATTCTTTTTTCCATAACACAAAAAGCTAGAATTATTGCGCTTAGTTTATTTTTATTTTATTTATACTAAAGTCCATTTCATTAATATTGCCTTGAACCTCATTAATTCTAGAGTTTGTATAATACAATGTATTTTTATAGAGGCTAAATGTATCAGCCCATTTTACTTTATTTCCTTCAGCAACAACCTTAATTTGGCCACTAGAAAGCTCTAGTTGCATAATTTTAATATTTTCTAAATCTGCATAAAACAGAGCGCCTGCGTCATCTATAATCATTCCATCAGGAGCAGCTGTTTTTGCAATAAATTGTACATTATTTTCAATTTCTGAATTATTTTCTAGTGTCAATTTATCCGTAGCAATCGCATACAGACTGTATCCTGTTAAAGCATGATAATACAAGACATCATTTTTTGTATCTAGGGCAATTCCGTCTGAATGTACTGTTTTAGTCCATACTCCATTATCAAAAGTTAACTGATTGGTTTCTGCCAATGTAGATTTATGATTGTCTAAAACTCTAAAAGAAGTCCCTGTATTTAAGTCTAGAACTACAATACCAGCATGCCCTGAATCTGTAAAATAGATTTTATTTTTTTTCTTGTCTACTCGCAAATCGTTGATATAAGAATTGTTATGAAAACTCTCTTTGCTTAAGGTATAGGTTTTTATAATTTGATGCGAGTTTAAATCGAATGCAAAAATTTTTGGAGCATCTATAACCCCTTTAAATAAAGGGTTTCGAGTATCTAAAACATACAAAATATTCTCAAAAGCAACTACCGATTGCACAGCAACAAAGACTTGGTCTGAAAATGCTTGTCCTAGTTTCCAAGAATTCCATGACTCATTAGGAAAAGCTTTAGCTGTACCATTATTAAAAACCTCAACAACTGAATTTTTTACGTTTGCTCTCCATCTTGGAAAATTTGCAAAAACCCGACCTTTATTGCTAACAGTTACACCCGTAACTTGCTGTCCTTTAAAATTGATAACATTTTCAATTTCACTTTTCTTAGCATTACAACTAAAAATGATTATACTCATCAATAGTATTCCTATATTTTTAATTTTAATTTTATGGATCATAGCTAATTTTTAAGACAATATTTTTTAACGATTAAAGATAATACTCTAACCTTAAAATTCATGAAATTTTTTAGTGTATTAATATTCTAGAAATACCAATAACTCGTTATTGAAGTTAAAGTCAGTATTCTTAAAATGATACTCCATATACTTTTAGTTATTTGTTACCTAACTATTAGGTAAAACTTTAGTTACTTTTTATTCCTTTATAACTTACTTTTTAAACAACATACTAGTATTTCTGCTAATTTATACTAGTATACCCTATAAAATATAGTAGTATATTTTTAAAAAAAATGTAGTATTTTTAGTGAAGAAGAAAAATAAGAAGAAACTTTTATCCTCTTTAAATATACAAAAATTAAAGGAATTACAGAAAGCATTACGTTATAGAATTACTAAAAGTTGCCAAAACATTTATCTTACCCCATAAGATTCCTCATGAGATTGTTTTACATCCCTAAAGCTCCCTCAAGGAGACAATACTACTAAAGCCAAAAATATCGAATGAATTAACAAGCTTTAAATTAAGAATTTGCGAAATTGTTTTAAGTATCAAAAAAACATTTCCCTAAGAGGGAGCGACAAGGTTCTTCAACCTACAACTAAAATTTTATAAAGTTGCAAACCCAGAATCAACCAAAGGCAAACTTCGAACACGTTTTCCTGTGGCATTAAAAATAGCATTGCAAATGGCTGGTGCAATTACAGGCACACCAGGTTCTCCCACTCCTGTGGGTGGTTCGTGCATTTTATCCATAATATCAATATGAATTTTTGGAGCATCTTTCATTCGTGTCATTTGGTAATCGTAGAAGTTATTTTGGTCAACTGCACCTTCAGTAGTAGTTATTTTTCCATATAATGCTATAGACATTCCAAATATAGCAGCGCCTTCGAGTTGATTTTTAATATTGTCTTTATTTAAAGCCAAACCACAATCTATAGTTGTCCAAATATTCTCGACTTTTATTTTGTCATTATTTACAACAACCTCCACTATTGTAGCAACATAACTATAAAAACTATAATGAATGGCAACACCTAAACCATGATTTTTAGGTATGGTTTTTCCCCAATGCGCATTTTTTGCAGTTTGTTTCAATACGGCTTTCATTCGTTTAGAATTGTAAGGATATTTTGATTTTCCCTTTATCATTTTATCCTTACCAATTAAATCTAAATGAAATTCTACAGGATCTTTTTTAGCAGCAAAAGCCAATTCATCAATAAATGAATTGTTACCAAAACCGCTGTGAATATGCACTACAGATCGCATCCAACCAATTCTTACATTGGCCTCTGCTTTTACATTTTCTAATCTAAAATTATCAATATGATAAGGATTATGGTTAAAACCTTGGGCAAGTTCAAAACCAGAAGCGTAATCAGACAAAGGTTTAAAAGAAGACACAATAGATGGAAACCCAACACGTTGCAACCAGCCTAAAACTTGTCCGTTTTTATTTAAAGCGCCTTTTAAATACTGCGCACTTGTTGCGTGATAAAAACTATGTTTTATATCGTCTTCACGCGTCCAAACTACTTGCACAGGGGCATTTATTTCTTTGGATAGTGTTACTGCTTCTACCACAAAATCAGATTTAGATTTCCGCCCAAAACCTCCTCCTAAAAAAGTAACATTAATGGTAATGTTTTCTATTGGCATTTCAAAAAAATGCGCCAATTCTGCTCTTGCTGTTTGTGGATCTTGTAAGGGTGCCCAAACCTCAATACTATTCTTTTGGTAATGTGCGGTTGCATTGGGTACTTCCATTGGCGCATGTACTAAAAACGGAACATGATAGGTAGCTTCTATGGTTTGCGCTGCATTTTTAAATGCACTAAAAACATTTCCTCTACTTCCAGGAACCAATTTGCCTTTTTGTTGTACTCTTTTTACAAGGGTTGCTTTGAATTTTTTAGTATCAAAAGAATGGTTTTCTCCATAATTCCATGTTATATCCAATGCTAATTTTCCTTGAAAAGCAGACCATGTGTTATTGGCAATAACTGCAACACCACCTAAACAACCGTAAAACTGTTGACCAATATTTGGTTTTTTTCTATCAACTTTTAAAATTTTTTCAACACCAGCTACTTTTTTAGCAGCTGTGCTCTTATAACTGTTCACTGTTCCAAAAGTTACAGGACATCTTGCAATGGCCGCGAATTTTAAATTCGGAATACGTACATCAATTCCGTAGGAAGCTGTACCTTGTGTAAAATCTTTTAAATCGACACTTTTTAAGGTTTTACCAATGTATTTAAAATCTGCTACTTTTTTTAGGGTGATGGATTCGTCATCAGGAATTGGAACCTTTGCAGCTTCCTCTACCAAATCACCAAAGAAAATTTTAGCATTGGTGACTTTATTAATGATAAAATGATTTTCAGCCTTACAATCAGAGGCTTTCACATTCCATTTTTTAGCTGCTGCAGTAACCAACATCATTTTTGCTGCAGCCCCCATTTTACGCATAGGCTCTAATTTGGTACGTACACTTCGAGAACCATCTGTATTTTGATTGCCATATTTGGCATCGCCAGTGGCTTGTTTTACGCTAATATACTGCCAATCTGCTTCTAGTTCATCTGCAATAGCAGATGCCAAAGAGGTTTTAATGCCTTGCCCCATTTCTGATCTTGAAGCTATCAACACTACACCTCCATCACTTTGAATTTGCACAAATAAATTGGGTGCAAAAGTGCCATCCACTTGTGGCATAAATGTTTTTTTATCTGATGCCATAGTACATCCCAAAATAATTCCTGTAGATGCTAAACCAAATAATTTTACAAAATCTCTTCGATTGATGTGTTGGATATTGCTCATATGGTTTCGTTTTTTAGTGCAACCGCTTTGTGAATTGCTTTACGAATTCTGGTATACGTGCCACATCTACAAATATTACTACTCATTGCCTTATCAATATCTTTATCTGTCGGATTTTCTATTTTATCTAACAATGCTGTAGCAGCAATTAATTGCCCAGATTGACAATACCCACATTGTGGCACATTACCTTGGTGCCAAGCCAACCGTAAAAACTCTAGGTTTGTAGAAGTCCCTTCTATAGTAAGAATTTCTTTTCCAATTCCGTAAGAAACTGGCATACTGCAAGATTTGGTAAGTTTTCCATCAATTAAAATAGAACACGCCCCACATTGTGCCACACCACAACCAAATTTAGTACCTGTTAACCCTATACTGTCTCTAATTGCCCAGAGTAAAGGCATCTCTTCTTGTACGTCTACTGTATACGATTTTCCGTTAATTGATAAAATTTTACTCACTTGTACCTGTTTTGAAAAGCTACAAGTTACGTAAATTTTAGAACAAAATACATACAGGATTTGGTGTAGCAATTTCACTAACAAATATTAATTTTCCTGTTTTTGCATTTCTTTGAAAGGAAACAATATTATTTGAGTCTTGATTGGCGACTACCAAAAATTTATCGTCTAGAGATAATGAAAAATTACGAGGGCTTATACCTTTCACGGATTCAAAACCTACTAATTCTAAATTTCCGTTTTCTGGATTTACTTTATAAATTACAATAGAATTATGCCCACGATTTGATGCGTATAAAAACCGACCATCTTTAGAAATATGAATATCTGCTGCTTTGGTATATTTAGAATATCCTTTAGGTAACATAGAGATTGAAGAATCTACAAAATAAGTGTTGTTTTTTTCTTTTACTAAAGAAACTGTATTGTTCAACTCGTTTAATACGTAAATCCATTGGTGATTTGGGTGAAACGTTAAGTGCCTTGGCCCTGCACCTTCTGCCATTTGCAATGTTTTTTGCTGGGTAAATACAAAACTATTTTCGTTTTTATTGATCGTAGAAAACCACAGCTCATTAGTACCTAAATCTGCAGCAATCACTTCTTTTTTACAAGGATGAAACCAAGTGGAATGTGCGTGAGGTGCTTGTTGTCTGGTGGTAGTTCCTTTGCCTGTATGCTGCTGAATGGCCAATAAATTGGTTAATCCGTTTTGATTGTCTAGTTGTAAATACCCAATAGTACCTCCTGTATAATTGGCAACCAAAACTTTATTATCACTAATAGTTACAAAACAAGGATGTCCTCCACCCGATTTTGAGGTACTTTTAAATACTAAAGCGTCTTTATGAATGGCATACGACTTCACAAAACCTGTTCCGTTTTTGTTGGTTTCTTCTACAGCTATTAAGGTTTTATGGTCTTTGGTTCTGGCTAAAAAAGAAGGATTATTCGTTTTAGCAACCAAACCAATTTTTGACAAAACCCCTTGAGGATTTATTTGGTATTGATAAATTCCTTCGCTTTCTCCATTAGTGTAGGTTCCAACATAGAAAGTTGTAGATTTTTCTTCTTTCATTTTAGATGCTTTACAACTGATTAATAGCGTAAGAATTGATACTAGTACAAGCTTTTTCATAATTACTTTACTTTAAAAACAGGCAAGCGCAAATGTGCTTTTTCGTAGTGAGGTGAGTTGTTATAAATAAAATTCAACTGCATTCTCGGGTTTTTCGCAAAAACGGCATCATTGGTTAATTTTTCTTCAAAATCTTTTTTTAATGACGGGTTTTCTGCCAATAATGCTGCTGCAATATCTTCAAAAACATAAGCTGAATAGCCTTCTTTTTGCTGCAAAATTGTATCGAAAAAGTTCCAATTGAAAAATGAATCTGTAGCTTCTGCCTCTAAAGTTTCTAATAAATATCGAACTCCATTTTGATGAGTATCAATATAAATATCACCTTTTAAAAATTTTATATTTTCTGTAGTTTTAGTCACTGAGGTATTGTAATGCAAATAATGCCCTTCGTAAGGCGATGTTCTACTTTTATAGTCTTTTATATGATTTACCTCAACTTCAATCATCGTATCGTTTTTAAAACGCATAAATTCAATTTGATTATTCTCTAATCTATCTATAACAGCATGCCAACCTTGTGGTAGAATATAGGCTTTAGGTATGGTAACTTCTTTAGTGACTAAAAAATGGTCGTAATATTTTACAATGGCTTCAAAAGGTTTCGATTTATCATAAAACAAACGTTTGCCAGTAGTTACTTTACTATCAATATACACGCCTTCGTAACCCTTAAAGTATAAATCACTATACTTTTTGGTATCTACTTTAAAATGTATGGGATACGTTTTTTTAGATAAAATTTCTTGGGTTGCCTTTGCTCGTAAATCTTTAATTTTTTCTGAGTTTTGCTCTGTAAAATCAAAAGCAGACAGCATCAATTCATAGGTTTGTGTTACCCTAGTTTTATAGGGTTTTAACATGTGCGTTTCTACCATTAACCCTAATGTATTGAACAATGTTGTATACCCTGTAGAATATCTTGGAGAATCGAAAAATTGAGACCAACCTTTTTTTGGTGTTGACCCCCAAACATTTACATAAGGGGTAATACTAATATTTTTTTTTGCTAATGATTTTTCTATTTCCGGACGCATTTTTTCATTCAAAAACGTACCTAAATTCCCACCTAATTTATTATGTTGCGTAAATAAGTGTGTAATAGCATATTGATAATCTGCGCCATTACTTACATGATTATCGATAAAAACATCAGGATTTACCGTGTGAAAAATTTCTGCAAAAGCAGCTGCATTTTTAGTGTCTTGCTTTATAAAATCTCTATTTAAATCGTAATTTCTGGCATTGCCTCTAAAACCATATGTTAAAGGTCCATTTTGGTTGGCTCTTGTGTGCGAATTTCTATTTAAAGCACCACCAATATTATACACAGGAATTACACAAATCATTGAATTTTCGTACTTTTTCTGTAAAGTATCGTTTTGTACAATATCTCTTAACAACATCATAGAAGCGTCAATTCCATCAGATTCTCCTGGATGAATTCCGTTATTGATTAAAATTCTATTTTTTGGTGCTTTTTTAATTTCATCTACATTATAAATACCACTTTTATTGTACACTACCAAATGCAAAGGATTGCCTGAATCTGTTTGTCCAAAAGAGAATAAAGAAATCTCATCATACGTTGCAGCAAGTGCTTGGTAATATTCTATAACATCTTTATATTCTGGAGTTTCTGTACCTTCTGACTTTTCAAAAAGTGTGGTGAAATTGGTATGCTCTTCTGATTTTTTATCACAAGCAATGAGGAAAAGCATAATTGATAATAAAGGTAAAATTGATTTTTTCATATTATATTTTGATGAAATGCCGACAATACCATCAACATTAATGATGAGATTTCTCCACAAGGTCGAAATAACAAAACAACGTGGAAAGCATATTTGTGTTAATTTTTATTTTATTCTAACAGAATCTGGTACAAGGCCTGTATAATCTCCATCATTACGAATTACGTCTCTAACAATTGATGAGGATATATAGCTTTTACCAGAAGATGTTAATAAAAATACGGTATCAATTTCAGAGAGTTTTCTATTGGTGTGCGCAATGGCTTTTTCAAACTCAAAATCGGCCGGATTTCGTAATCCTCTTAAAATAAAGTTTGCCTTTTGTGTTTTACAAAAATTAACGGTTAAACCTTGGTACGTAACCACTTTAATTTTTGGCTCGTGTTTAAAAGTTTTTTCAATAAACGTCATGCGTTCTTCTAAAGAAAACATATATTTTTTATCGGAATTAATTCCGATTGCAATAATGAGCTCATCAAATAAATGTACGCCTCTTTCAATAATATCTACATGCCCTAATGTAATTGGATCAAATGATCCTGGGAAAATTGCTTTTTTCATTTTTTTAATTTGATACAAGACTTATTTAAAACAAGAAACAAGACTAAATTTTACTATTTTTTCTTTCCGTTTGCTTGATTATACTATTTTTCAGATTCCAATTTGTTAATAAATTAGATATTTTCTGAAACAATATACAAGATTTATCCTGTTTCTTGAATCAAAAATATCTTGTCTCTATTTGTAAGCGTTCAATATTGCATTATCGAATAATTCTGGTAAAGAAATTCCAGCTTTTTGTGCTTGTTGTGGCAAAATACTTTCTTCTGTCATTCCTGGTACTGTGTTCATTTCTAAAAAATGAGGTTCATCATTTACAAAAATATATTCAGATCTAGAAAAACCACTCATATTTAACGCTTTATAGACTTTTTTTGCTACGACTTCTACCCTATTTTTTTGCGTTTCTGAGATTCTTGCTGGTGTTATTTCTTGCGATTTTCCTTCGTATTTTGCTTCGTAATCAAAAAAATCATTCTCTGAAACAATTTCTGTAATGGGCAATACTTTTATCTCATTTTGGTATTCAATAACCCCCACAGAAACTTCTATTCCGTCTAAAAAAGATTCTATAAGAATTGCATCATCCTCTTTATACGCAGTTTCTATTCCTGCTAAAATTTCTTGAGCTGTATAGGCTTTAGAAATTCCATAACTAGACCCTGCATTATTTGGTTTAATAAAACAAGGCAAACCTACTTTTGCAATAATGGTATCTGTATCAATCACATCGCCTTTATTTAAATAGACTGAAATGGCGGTTTTAATGCCATATTCTTTTACCACACTTAAAGTATCTCGCTTATTAAACGTTAACGCCATTTGATAAAAAGGTGCTGAGGTATGTGGAATATTTAGCAACTCTAAATAACTCAATAACATTCCGTTTTCTCCTGGAGCACCGTGAATTGCATTAAACACCACATCAAAAACAATAGAGTTGTTATTTTTAGAAAAAGAAAAATTGTTTTTATTGATGGGATATTCGTTATTATCATCATCTAAAACCACCCATTTTTCTTTGAGAATAAGCACTCTAAATGGATTGTATTTGTCTTTATTTAAATGATTAAAAACTACATTTCCGCTAATTATAGAAATGTCTTTTTCTGAGGAATATCCCCCCATAACAATGGCAATATTTTTTTTCATCAATCTTTATTAAGTATAACAAATTTATCAAAATATAAATAGAAACCACAACGTTTACTTTTTATATATTTGTACCACTAACAAAAACATCTATGAGTCTTTTTCAATTTCTTAAAAGCAAATCTTTTTTTAAACAAATTGCCATTGCTATTATTGGTGCTGTTGTGCTGTTTTTTATGTTAAAGTTTTGGCTGAATATTACTACAAAACATGACCAGAAAATTCAAGTACCAGACTTACACAAGCTGACCTTAACTGAAGCAGATAGAAAATTAAAAGAATTGAATTTAGATTTTAAAATTTTAGATAGTGCTAGTTATAACCCAACCTATCCTAAAAAATCTGTGATTGAACAAAGTCCAGAAGCTGGTGATTTTGTTAAAGAAAAGCGTAAAATTTACTTGACTTTAAATCCGTCTAAATATAGAGACATTACCATACCCGATTTAAATGGTAGAACGAAAAGACAAGCAGAATCTGAACTAACAGGTATTGGTTTTATTTTAGGTACAGATTATACGTATGTTAGAGATATTGGTAAAGATGTTGTAAGAGGCTTAAGACACAAAGGAAAAATTTTAAACCCTAATGATAAACTACCCAAAAACTCTATCATTGATTTGGTTTTGGGTGATGGCAGAAGGTAGTGGATTGCAAAATAAAAGTGATATAAAACCATTTATTTTGAAACAACTTACACATTACGATATTGAAAACGAACAACGAAATTTTCCGATTACTATTGTTTGTGATGCCATAAGAACTCCTGAAAATATTGGGATGTGTTTTCGAATTTCTGAAAGTTTTGGTGTATCAAAAATTTACTTACACCATAATTCGCCTGCCCCATCAAACAGAAAAGTAATTAATACTGCTAGAAATACAATCACCAAAATTGCACATGAATATTATACCGATTTTAATGCTACAATTGAACAATTAAAAGCGGAAGGCAACACTATTATTGGCATAGAAATAACTGATAAAAGCATCAATATTCAAGATTTTAATTTTAAAAATCACCAAAAAATCGTATTACTTTTGGGTAGCGAAAGAAATGGAATAGAAAACATTAGTTTGGTTGATGCCACTGTAAATATACCAATGTATGGCAGTAATTCTTCTATGAATGTAATTCATAGTTTGGCAATTACGTTGTATGAGGTTACGAATCAGTTAGCAGTTAGCAGTTAGCAGTTAGCAGTTAGCAGTTAGCAGTTAGCAGTTAGCAGTTAGCAAAAATCAACTATTTAAGTTTCATATTTTGAAATAAACAGAGATACTGAAATAAATTTAGCATAAAATGAAAGGAGTTTTATTAGTAAATTTAGGATCACCAGATAGTACATCTACCAAAGATGTTAGAAAATATTTGGATGAATTTTTAATGGATGAACGTGTAATAGATGCCCCATACTTGCTTAGAGTTTTGTTGGTAAGAGGTATTATTTTAAATACCAGACCTAAAAAATCTGCAAAAGCGTACAAAAAGATTTGGTGGGATGAAGGCTCGCCTTTAATTGTTTTATCAGAAAGATTGCTAAAAAAAGTTAGAGCTAAAACAGAATTGCCTGTTGCTTTAGCCATGCGTTATGGAAAACCTTCTATAAAAACAGGACTACAAGAATTAAAAGACCAAGGTATCACCGATGTTTTAATTGTGCCTTTGTATCCACAACACGCTATGGCTACAACAGATACCATTATGGTTTTGGCAGAAAAATTAAGGAAAGAATTTTTCTCGGAAATGAAATTTACACACATTCCTGCATTTTACCATAGACAAGACTATATTAAAGTTTTGGCAGATAGTATTCAGAATCATTTAAAAGGTAAAGCATGGGATAAAATTTTATTTTCTTACCATGGAATTCCTGAAAGGCACGTCAGAAAATCGGACATTACAAAAAGCCATTGTAACCCTTCTGATAGTGAAAACTTTGCATGTTGTAAAACAAAGTCTCCAGCACATGAGTTTTGTTACAAACACCAATGTTATGAAACGACCAAACAAGTTGTGGAATATTTAAGCTTAGAACCACACCAATACTTTGTGTCATTTCAATCGAGATTAGCTGGTGACCCTTGGCTACAACCTTATACTGATAAGATGATTGAAAAATATCCAAATGAAGGAATAAAAAAATTAGCCGTAGTTACACCTGCTTTTGTTTCTGATTGTTTAGAAACTTTGGAAGAAATTGCCATGGAAGGTAAAGAAGAGTTTTTAGAAGCTGGTGGAGAAGAATTCCATGCCATACCTTGTATTAATGATAATGACGATTGGGTAGATGTTCTGGTAAATTGGATTGAGGAATAATTTTTGTTGGTTGTTAGTTGTTGGTTTTTAGAAAAAAAATTACAACTTTAAAACTATTAAATTAAATACAATGGATTTTTTATACGTAAAAGCATTACATATTATTTTTGTGGTTACTTGGTTTGCTGGGTTATTCTACATAGTTCGTTTGTTTATTTATCAAACAGAAGCTGAGGATAAGTTAGAGCCAGCCAAGTCTATTTTACAAACACAGTACAAATTGATGAGCAAACGTTTGTGGTACATTATTACATGGCCTTCTGCAATTTTGGCCAGTATTTTTGCCTTTTGGATGCTGTATGAAAGTCCTTATTACTTATCTGAGCCTTGGATGCACATTAAATTAAGTTTTGTATTGGCACTTTATTTTTATCATGGTTTTTGCCAAAGAATATACACCAAACTTCAAAAAGATATCATTTCTTATTCCGCATTTAAATTACGAATGATTAATGAAATCTCAACCATTTTGTTATTCGCTATTGTATTTTTAGTTACGGTCAAAAGTGCTATTAGTTGGGTTTGGGGTGTTGTTGGTATTGTTCTTTTTGGAGTGTTACTGATGTTATCTATCAAACTTTACAAAAAAATCCGCGAAAAAAATTCTTGGGACAAGACAGAAAAGGAAGTTTTAGAAAATAATGATAAAAACTAAAAACTGGTTTGCCCTACTACATATTGTAATTTGAATTTAAAGCAAATTACTTATTAGTCAGTTTTTTTAATGATTTCTAAAACATATCATTTCTACTGAAATGACATTCGTTTCAAAGCATACAAATTAGAATATATTCATAATCTGCGGTTTTTAATTGGAACTCACGTTAAATGAGAAACACTATATAAAACCGAGTTATATTAGAATCTGTATCCACTTTTTTACCTGAAACTCAACACAAAAAAGTTTAATAATTTTTACGGAATTGAGCCGTTTCTTCAAAAACATGTTGTAGAATACGTTGTTCAACTTCATCAAAAACGATATTTCTGCGTTGCATTACTACATTTGCAACTTCAAATACCTTATTGGTTTTGTATTCAGTAAAGCCAGATGCACCACCCCAACTAAAAGAAGGCACAAAATTTCGTGGAAATCCGCTACCAAAAATATTTGCAGAAACCCCAACTACAGTGCCTGTATTAAACATAGTATTGATACCACATTTTGAATGATCGCCCATCATTAAACCACAAAATTGCAAACCAGTTTTTGCAAAACGACCCGTTTCATAATTCCATAATTTAACTTCGGCATAATTATTCTTTAAGTTCGAGTTATTGGTATCTGCACCTAAATTACACCATTCTCCCAATACAGAATTTCCTAAAAAGCCATCATGCCCTTTATTAGAATACCCCATTAAAACAGCATTATTCACCTCACCTCCTACTTTACAATAAGGGCCTAAAGTAGTTGCTCCGTAAATTTTTGCACCAAGTTTTAATACAGCATTAGTACACATGGCTAAAGCACCTCTTACTACACAACCTTCCATAATTTCTGCATCTTTACCAATGTAAATTGGTCCATTTGAGGCATTTAAAACAGCATAGGTTAATTTTGCCCCTTCTTCTACAAATATATTTTCTTTGTTTATGCATTGCACAGTATCTGGAATGGGTTGCGAAGTTCTATCTTCTGTAATCAAATCAAAATCTTGTTGAATGGCTTTATCGTTTAATGAAAAAATATCCCAAGTATTTTGAATTTGAATTAGTTCTTCTTCAAACTCAATTTGAGTGTAATCCTCAAAATTCACTTCTTCTTGAGAGTCTGTAGTAAAAAAAGCAATCACATCTTCCCCTTTAAAAATAGCCTCGTTTTTAGATAAGTTTTTCACTTTATCTACCAAACGTTTAGTTGGGCAAAAGGAAGCATTAATTAAAATATTTTCTTCTAACTCAACCATCGGATATTTTTCTTCCAAATAATCCTCAGTAACTGTTGTTGTAGTTAAGCCTAAATGTTTTTCCCATTTTTCTCTAATGGTTAAAATTCCTACTCTTAAATCTGCAACTGGTTTTGTATAGGTAAATGGTAAGAGTGATTTTCTAACATCTCCATCAAATAAAATATAATTCATTTCTTCGCTTTTTTAGGTAAACAAATTTACTTTAAATAGCCCATAAAAAAAACCGATTGTAAAAATTACAATCGGTTTGTATGTTAAAACTCAAGGCTTTGTTAGTTTTTAATAAACTTTTGGCTACCTATTTTAGAATCTGTAGCTACTTTCATGATATAAATTCCTGTGGATAAACTATTTACGTTAATACGATTATGAATTGCTGTAATTTTTTGTGTTAACGCTAATTTACCTAAGTAATCATAAAACTGAACAGTTGCTTTAGTTTCACCTGATGGCAATTGTATGTTTATATTTTCTGAAGCCGGATTTGGGAACAGCTCAAAATCTAAACGTTTTGCCTCTGAAATACCCAAAACAGTAGCACCAACAGTACTTGTGTTTACTACTTTATCGCCTGCGCCATTACTACCATTTCCATCAGCAATAACAACAGATGAGTAAAATTTAACTTCTCCTTGGTCTGTTGCAGGTGATTTCCAAGTAAAAGACCAAGAACTATTACCAGAACTGCTATGAGTAATTCTACTACCAGAAACTCTAGATCCAGAACCCGCAGTAAATGTACCCACTTTTGAGTTAGCAGTATTTTCTGCTACCAATTGAAAACCTCCTGCACCTGATGAAGATTTGTTAACTGTAATTGTATAATCTGTATTTAATGCATAACCATCATTAGGAATGTTTGTTGTAATACTGGCAGAAACACCAGAAGAACCACCTGTATGACAAGCTGCACAACTAGCACCACCATCACCTGGAGAACCAGATCTAGCATCTGTTCTTCCTCCAGAACTTGACATCAGTATAAAAGCTGAAATTGGAATTAATAGTAACGTAAATTTAAAAATGTAATGTTTTTTCATCTGAATTGAGTTTGAGTTAGTAAATAAATTTAAATCTGAATTATTCTTTACAAAATTTCTAACAGTTTATTTATTTTGATAAAAATAATGAAATAATATGGCAATTACACTGTAAATAAAACAATATCAATAGATTTGTAAAACAAAAAATAGTTGAAAGGGAAAAATTATAACGCAAAAGGGAATATTTTTAGTTGAAAAGTTTCATTTTTTTCGAGGTTGATGTATATCATCTGAAAAAAAGAATTGTATTTTTGAAATATGACTGAAGCAAAAAGACAATACAGAAACATAGAAGAATCTCAAGTAATCATCACACAGTTGATGCTTCCATCACATTCTAATTTTAGTGGAAAAATTCATGGAGGCCATATTTTAAACCTAATGGATCAGATTGCATTTGCATGCGCATCAAAACATTCAGGGTATTATTGTGTAACTGCCTCTGTTAACAAAGTAGATTTTTTAAACCCTATTGAAGTTGGTGAATTGGTTACTTTAAAAGCCTCTATAAATTATACAGGTAGAACCTCTATGGTTGTAGGCTTGCGTGTAATATCAGAAAACATAAGAACAGGAAACATAAAACACTGTAACTCTTCTTATTTTACAATGGTAGCCAAAGATGAAAATGGGAAAAGCGCGCCTGTTCCTGGAATTATTTTAACCAATAAAGAAGAAATAAGACGTTTTGCCAGAAGCATTGTAAGACAACAGCAAGGTAGAAACAGAACTTCTAAATTTAGCAGTAAAACATTTAAAATAGAAGATTATATTGGGCTTTTTGAGGGTAGCAATTCTAAAATTGAAATTAAAGAAAATTAACAAAGTAATTTTTGATATTAAAATGTTTTTACTTTGGATGAACTCATAGATATTTTAAATCCTGATGGAACACCAACAGGTAAAACTGCTTTAAAATCTGAAGCTCATAAACATGGATGGTTTCATGCAACTGTACATATTTGGTTATTTACTTCAAATAGAAAGATATTGCTTCAAAAAAGGGCTTTGACTAAAAAAGTGTTTCCTGGTTTATGGGATATTTCTGTTGCAGGACATATTGGAGCAGGAGAATCTATTTTATCATCAGCGAAAAGAGAAGTTTTTGAAGAAATTGGTTTAGTATTAGAGGAAAAAGAACTCATTAAAATAGGTACAAGAATTCATCAAGTAAAACATGCAAACGGAATTCAAGATAATGAGCATCATCATGTTTTTATTGCAGAATTAAAAGTGCCTGTATCTGAATTAACAATTCAAAAAGAGGAGGTTGAAGCTATAAAACTGTTTGATTTAGAGGTTTTAAAATCCACAGAAAAACTAGAAAACGTTTTACTATCAAAATTTCATCCATACTATTGTATGGTTTATGATAAAATTATAACAAATGAAAAAAAATAAGATCATCAATTTATTTAACAACGATAAAGCTTACGAAAGTTCAGACTCAAAATACTCTTCTCTCCTGCAGGATTTTATGCAGCCCTTTGAAAAAAAACTTGATGTTTTTGAATATCAAGAAGATATTTTTGACTTTGCCATAAAGGCATGGAATTTTGGAAATTTGAGCCTTATTATGGATACTAATGAATTTGATAAAATAATGTCTTTTGCTGAGAATGAAGACTCAAATTATGATTTATTATTAGAAATGATTCAGCATAAGCAATCTCATTTTAAAGATTTTAGTAATTTTGTTGTTGATTTTGAAATTAGTAACATTAATGGTAGGAAAGCCTTAACTTTAGTAACTCAACCAGAAGAAATATATCTTTCTGAAATTAATGAAATCGAAAAAAATCATAAGGAAACCGATTTTACACAAAATTATATCAATAGATCTGCCATCTCGTTAAAACCTTTACAGCCTTTTATTGATTGGCACAATAATGTATATCCAGATTCAAAAATTGATGACGCTGATTTAGATGAAGTTAATATTTATTTAATTAATAACAGTAATTTTTATGATATTGAAAATTATTTAAAAAAGAAATTTGATCTGTATTTTAAAATGGAGCTTGAAGATTGGTGTCATGATCGTAAAACTTGGCCCAAAAGACGTAATTATAAAATGTTTAAACAATGGTTTAGAGTGGATATTTCTACAGCAATTTATGATTTAGAAAATACACCTGTTAGAAAAGAAGAATAAAAAGTTTTAAAACTTTCTATTCTTAAAGTTACTCACTTTTTTATTAATTACTGATGATTGACTAGCCTATTTAAGTGGTTTTGCAAAAAAAGAATCCGCCAATTTACCTTGACTAATTAATGGCAATGTAAAAACAGTTGCGGGT
Source organism: Polaribacter sp. R77954 (assembly GCF_044595335.1). Classification (GTDB taxonomy): domain Bacteria; phylum Bacteroidota; class Bacteroidia; order Flavobacteriales; family Flavobacteriaceae; genus Polaribacter. The sequence goes on along the minus strand of NZ_CP138992.1, from coordinate 271,300 downwards.
TTTGCAGGTTCAGTTGGGTTGCCATTTTTATCTTTCTTAAACCAAGTAATTTCCTTAGGTAAAAGGATTCCGTTTACGTTTTCCCATTTGTTGTATTTAATGATTTTATACCTGTTTGAAGGTGCTTTAGAGTTAAAAGTAACAGTGTAAGCTAACCATTCCATTTGATACGTTTTTGGATTGTAATACACTATATAATTATCATCAGGAGAAGTACCAATATTTGCTTTATAAGATATTTTGTAACCAGGATAGGTTACACCTTCAAACGTAATTCCGTCTACTTTTTCATAGATAATTCCGTCATCAGCCAAAACAAAAGGCATGGCATAAAAGTAGAAATACAAGTTGTAGTAAAAAGTTGGATTGCCTTTATAATAGCCTTTATTTTCTTCCTGCAACCAAACTTCTTTACCATCAAAACCCAAAGAATATTCTGGGTGATTGATTACCGTTTTTCTTGAATGTAAATCAATGGTATGCACTTCTTCTCCTTTATTAAAAGACAATATTTGTGCTTTTCTCCAAGTATCAATTCCACCATGTTTTGTAAAAACTTTTCCTAACTCTTTAGGAAAACTGACCTTTTTTACAGCAACTAAATCTTTGTCTATCGTTTTCTTTTTTATTTCATTTTTACAAGAAAATGATAAGATTACTACTAATAATAAAAGTTTTTTCATATGGTTTCATTTTTACTTTAAGTCGTGTTGATTTTTATTTTATTACAAAGTAAACAAAATAGATTCCCTTTTTCAAGGGGTTGACAATTTTAATCTTAACATAGATTGTAAAGAAAAAAAGGAGTTAAAAAAACGTATTGCATTGAGATTTTTCTACAAGGTTGAAATACCTAATAATTTTCAATTATATTTTAGATTGATACGTATATAATTCATAATACCTGCCTTCTAAAGCTATCAATTCATCATGAGTTCCTCTTTCTGCAATTTTTCCGGCTTCAATCACCAAAATTTGATTTGCTTTTTTAATGGTGCTTAATCGATGCGCAATAACAATCGTAGTTCTGTCTTTTACCAATTCTGACAAACTTTTTTGAATCAACGCTTCGCTTTCAGTATCTAAATTAGAAGTCGCTTCATCTAAAATAATAATTTTAGGATCAGCTAAAATTGCTCTAGCAATTGCCAAACGTTGTCTTTGTCCGCCAGATAATTTTACCCCTCGCTCACCAATTAAAGTATCTAAGCCATCATCAAATCTGTCTGTAAATTCGTTTACATAAGCTGCTTTTACTGCCTTTTGCAATTCCTCTTCTGTTGCATTTGGTTTTGGAAATAAGATGTTGTCTCTAATAGTACCCTCAAACAAAAATTCATCTTGTAAAACCACACCTAAATGTTTACGATAGCTAGATAATTTTACTTTACTCATATCTTGATGATCAATGGTAATTGTACCTGAATTCGGATTTAAAAATGTTGCAGACAAACCTGCAATGGTTGATTTTCCAGAACCAGAACTCCCCACCAAAGCTGTAACAGAGCCAGCAGGAACTTTAAAATTGATGTTATGCAATACTTCTTTATCTTCTTCATAAGCAAACGAAACATCGTCAAAATTAATTTCTCCTGTTACCTTATGCAGCTCAATCGTTCTATTTTCATCATCCTCTTCTGCTGCTTTATTCATCAACTCTTCTGTTCTGTCTAAACCTGCCAAAGCTTCTGTCAATTGACTCCCAATATTACTCATTTGTACAATTGGTGCAACCATAAAGGCCAATAAAAACGTAAATTGAATAAAATCTCCAAAAGTCATGGTGCCTTGTATCATAAAATAGCCTCCAATTCCCATAACTCCAGTAGTGGCTAAACCTATTAAAAAAGTGGAAGAACTTGTCATAATTGCAGTAGCAGTCATGCTCTTTTTAACATTCTGATAAATATCTTCTACTCCTTTTTCAAAAATTTTGCTTTCTTGTTCTTCTGCATTAAACGCTTTTATTACTCTAATTCCACTTAAGGTTTCTGTTAACCTTCCTTTTACCTCTGCATTTATTTTACCTCTTGCTCTAAAAATAGGGCGAATGTATTTGAAAGATTTTAAGGCTATAATTCCGAAAATAGATAAAGGCACAAAAGTAAAGACGGTCATCCAAACATTCATTTTTAATAGAATTACAAGCGTTACAATTGCCGTAAAAGAACCACCAATTAATTGCACCAAACCAGTACCAATTAAGTTTCTTACACCCTCAACATCTGTCATAATTCTAGAAACCAAAGCACCCGATTTTGTATTATCGAAAAAACTAATGGGTAAAGACAATACTTTCTTTTGTACTTGTGCTCTTAATTCTGATATTAAATATTGTGCCTGAATACTTAATACTTTTGTTAATAAAAAAGAGGTAATTGCTTGTACCATAATAGCACCAATTACCGTGAAAATTAAGGTGTATAATTGACTAAAATCTTTATTCGGAATTACCTCATCCATTAACACCTTACTTTGTAATGGTAAAACAAAACCAGACAAACTTCTGATAATAATTAAAATTAAACCTAAAAAAACTAAGTTTCTTCTTGGCCAAATAATGGTTTTAAAAGCTTGTTTTAAAGTTACTTTTGGTTTCTTTTTCTCTTTTTTGGTTTCTTGAAGATGTTGCATAAATTATATTGATATACGTCAAATAATGATTGTCAATTTGTATGCCATTAAAAAACACATGACATACTTGCAAATTTAGGGTATCAAAAAATAAAATACCTTAAGAAATGAGCTGAATTGACAAAAATCAGATGTAAATACAAAAATTATTTTTAGATTGCTATCATGAAAAATACCATTGCAGAACGTATTTTAGACTTTTTAAAAAACTACCCTCCTTTTTATTTTCTAAACACAGACGAATTATTAGAAATTAGTAAAGAAATTGAAGTTATTTATTTAGATATTAATGAAGTACTTTTTACCCAACAAGAACACTTAAAAAAGTTTTTTTACGTGGTAAAAGACGGTGCAGTAGGTCTGTTTCATCAAAATAAATTGGTAGACAAATGTGATGAAGGTGATGTTTTTGGGCTAAGAGCTTTTGTACAAAATGATGTGTATGCCCTAGATGCCAAAGCTATTGAAGAAAGTATTTTGTATTGTATTCCGTTAACTATTTTTGGCGATATTATTCAAAAACATGAAAAAGTGATGGCTTTTTTATCTGTAAGTTTTGCTACAAATACCAGAAATACACATTTAAAAAAGAACAATGCATTTGATTTAGCCCTAAAACCAAACTTAAAAAAGAATTTATTTACAGAAGTTCAGCACATTAATTATTCAACAAAACCGATTACGTGTCAAGAAAACCATAGCATTAAAGAAGCTGCCCTAAAAATGTCTGATTATAATGTTGGGTCAATTCTAATCACTAAAGACCATATTCCATTAGGCATTATTACTGATAAAGATTTACGGAATAAAGTAGCTACTGGAAAATATAGTATTGATGATAAGGTAACTCAAATAATGTCTTATCCTGTACTAACTTACCCTAAAAACTTATCGGTTTCAGAAGCACAAATAGCCATGTTAAAACACAATATTTCTCATTTGTGTATTACTAAAGATGGCACAAACACCACAAAAATCATTGGAGTGTTATCTGAACACGATATTGTAATCACAAAAGGCAACAATCCTTCTGTTTTGATTAAAGCCTTAAAAAAAGCGAGTACTTTACCTGAAATTAAAACGATTATAGAAAAAGCGCAAGTAGTACTTAAAAATTACATTGAACAACATATACCTTTACAGTTTGTTACCAATATTATCTCTGAAATAAACTATGCTATAACCAGAAAAATAATTGCACAAAATTTGCAATATTTTGAACAAGAAATTCCTGTAAAGTTTACCTGGTTAACCATTGGCAGTCAAGGACGAAGAGAGCAATTATTACAAACAGACCAAGATAACGCAATTGTATTTGAAGACCCTGAAAAACTAGAGAACACAAGGGCTTTTTTTATAAAATTAGCCACCAAAATTAATCAAGATTTGGCTTTTGTTGGTTTTGAATTATGCCCTGCAAAAATGATGGCCATGAACCCAAAATGGTGTTTGTCTGTAACAGAATGGAAACAACAATTTAACGATTGGATTACTCAACCTAGTGAAGCTAAAATTCTTTTAAGTACCATTTTCTTCGACTTTAATTTTATGTATGGAGAACGTACTTTAGCTGATAACATTGCAAAATCAATTTTTGAATCTATCCATAACTATGATTTATTTTTGACTTATTTAGGCAGAAATGCATTGCAAAATCCACCTCCTTTAAGTTTTTTTAGAAGCTTTTTAGTAGAAGATACAGGAGAGCATAAACATCAGTTTGATATTAAAGCAAGGGCAATTATGCCTTTAGTTGATGCTGCACGAGTTTTAATTTTATCACATGCAATTAAAAACATAAACAATACAAAATTGCGATTTGAAAAACTATCTGAACTTGAACCTCAGAATAAAGATTTGTATGAGGCATGCAGTATCGCTTTTGAAACCTTATTATATTTTAGAACAGAGGAAGGTTTAAAAAACAACAATTCAGGCAGGTTTATAGACATTGTGTCTTTAAGTAAAGCCAATCGATTACAACTTAAAAATTGTTTTAAACCTATTAAAGAGCTTCAAGATTTGATTCAGACTCGTTTTAAATTATCTCAATTTTTATAAGATATGGGTATTTTTTCTAAACATTCGTATCCTCCTTTTTTTGAAACCTATTTACACACTTTTAAAGCTAAAAAAAAGAACTTAACCAACACACGTTTTGTTGTTTTTGATACAGAAACTACTGGTTTAAATCTACATAATGATCGGATTTTATCCATTGGCTGTATTGCCATTCAAAACTTTTCAATTGTTGTTGCAGATCAATTAGAAATTTATGTAAAACAAGAAAAGTTTGCTAAAGAAAGTGTAAAAATTCACGGTTTATTAAAATTTGGCGTTTTCACTAAAGTAGATGAACTAGAGGCCCTTAAAGTTTTTTTAAATTATATAAAAAATAGTGTTTTAGTGGCACATCATGCTGCTTTTGACATAGGAATGATCAATGCAATTTTAAAAAGAAACCACTTGCCAAAATTGAAAAATAAAGTCATAGACACTGCTACTTTTTATAAAAAAACAAAATATGTAAAAGACAACAACCAGTATAGTTTAGACAAATTGTGTGCAATTTTTAACCTAAAAATGCACGATAGACATACAGCTGCTGGTGATGCCTATTTAACAGCATTGGTGTTTTTAAAATCTTATAAACTATTGCAAAAAAAGAAAAAGAATTTAAGGCTTTCTCATTTTGTGGGTTGGTTGTAAAAAAAAATCACCTTTTATTTCTAAAAAGTGATTTTTAAGTATATTAAATTACGATTTTTACAATCTGTTTTCTTTAATACTTTCTACCACTTCTGGATTCAGTAACGTAGAAACATCACCTAAATTATCTAATTCGTTAGATGCTATTTTACGTAAAAGACGTCGCATAATTTTTCCAGAACGTGTTTTTGGTAACCCCTCTGTAAACTGAATTTTATCTAATTTGGCAATAGGTCCAATTTTATCAGCAATCAATTGGTTGATTTCTTTACTTAAATTGGTATGATCTCTACTTTCACCCAAATCTTTTAAAGTAATATATCCATATAAAGCACTTCCTTTAATATCGTGAGGAAAACCAACAATTGCAGATTCTGCCACTGCTGGATGCTCATTTATAGCGTCTTCTATAGGTGCTGTTCCTAAATTATGACCAGAAACAATAATTACATCATCTACTCTACCCGTAATTCTATAATAACCAACTTCATCGCGCAAAGCGCCATCACCTGTAAAGTAACAATTTTTATAGGCAGAAAAATAGGTTTCTTTATAACGTTGATGATTTCCCCAAATGGTTCTTGCCATACTTGGCCATGGATATTTTATACACAATCTACCTTCTACTTGATTGCCTTGCAATTCGTTTCCGTTTTCATCCATCAAACAAGGTTGAATTCCTATAAAAGGTAATGTTGCGTAGGTTGGTTTTGTTGGTGTTACAAACGGAATTGGCGTAATCATCATTCCACCAGTTTCTGTTTGCCACCAAGTGTCTATAATTGGGCTTTTCTTTTTACCAATGGTATCATTATACCAGTGCCAAGCCTCTTCGTTTATAGGTTCACCTACAGAACCTAACACTTTTAAAGAAGACAAATCGTATTTATCTACCAATGCTGTTCCGTGTTTTGCTAAAGCTCTAATAGCAGTTGGTGCAGTGTAAAATTGATTGACTTTATGCTTTTCAACAATTTCCCAAAAACGACCAAAATCTGGATAACTAGGTACACCTTCAAACATTACAGAAGTGGCTCCGTTTGCTAAAGGACCATACACAATGTACGAATGCCCAGTAATCCAACCAATATCTGCAGTACACCAATACACATCATTTTCTCTATACTGAAATGCATTTTTAAAGGTGTAAGCTGTATAAATCATATAACCAGCTGTGGTATGCACCATTCCTTTAGGTGAACCTGTAGAACCAGAAGTATATAAAATAAACAACGGATCTTCTGCTTCCATAACTTCTGCCTCACAAACTGTTGATGCCTCATCTAACAAAGGCTGTAACCATTGGTCTCGCCCTTCTTTCATGTTGATGTCTGAGTTGATTCTTTTAGCAACTAAAACCGTTTCTACAGAGTTACATGATTCTAAAGCTTCATCTACAATGCCTTTTAAATCGATGGTTTTAGAACCTCTATAAGAACCATCTGAAGTGATGACCATTTTACAATCGGAATCATTAATTCTTGTAGAAAGTGCTGTTGCAGAAAACCCTGCAAAAACAACAGAGTGTATGGCTCCAATTCTTGCACAAGCTAACGTTGCAATGGCCAATTCTGGAATCATAGGCACATAAATACAAACTCTGTCGCCCTTTTTAATGCCATTTTCTTTTAAAACATTCGCAAACTGATTTACGCGTTCTGAAAGTTGATTATAGGTAATATGTTGTGCAGGTTCACTTGGATTATTAGGTTCAAACAAAATTGCTGTTTTATCTCCTCTTGTTGCCAAATGCCTGTCTATACAATTTTCTGTTATGTTTAATTGCGCTCCTTCAAACCATTTGATTTCGGGTTTAGAAAAATCCCATTCCAAAACTTTGTCCCACTTTTTTTTCCAAACAAAATGTTCTTCTGCAATTTCTTCCCAAAATGTTTCTGGCTCTCTAACTGAATTTCTATATACGTGATAATACTCTGGAAAATTTTTAATGTGATAATTACTCATAATGCTATATTTTTAGTGTTTTGATTTTTTTGAATTGAACAATCCAAACCAGTTTGGATTTAGAATTTTTAATTTAATTAAAGACCATAAAAAAGCCACACAACAAAGCCCAAATACAAGTGATAAACCTGGACTGATTGCGTAATTATTATGCTCGAATTTAAACCTGATGAAAAGAGTTACTACTACATAAATAGTAATAAAAATATCTGAATATAAAGGATTAATGGATAGTTTCATATCTGTTTTTTAATGGATTAATTCTTCGACTTCATTAACAATTTTTCTGATAGAAAATGGTTTTGTAAAATACTTATCTGCCCCAAGTTGTAAGCCTTTTTCAACATCAGAAGATTTACTTTTTGCTGATAAAAAGATTACTTTGGTATTTTTTAAAGCCTTATTTTTTTTGATAAGTTCTATAGTCTGATACCCATCAACCTCTGGCATCATAATATCTAACAGAATAACATTAGGGGTTTTTGTTTTTAAAATTTCTAAAGCTTCGCTACCATCTCTAGCAATATACACTTCAAAATTTTTCTTTTTAAAAGCATATTCTAAGGTCATTACTATGTTGGGTTCATCATCTACAATTAATATCTTTCTCATTATAGTGGTATTTTAATTTTAAATTTAGCTCCTTTTTTATAATTTTTATCTAGCCATATTTCTCCTTGATGACTTTCTATGATTTTTTTACTAATTGCCAAACCTAAACCTGTGCCTTCGGGTTTAATTCGGTTTTGATTTTTAGATTGATAAAACTTATCGAAAATAAAATCTTGATCTTCTTTTGGTACTCCTTTACCATTATCTTGTACTATAATTAACAAATAGTTATTTCCTATTTTATAATCAATTTCTACAATACCAACTTTGGGTTCACAAAACTTTAAGGCATTAGAAATCAAATTAGTAATTACTTGTACAATTCGATCTTCATCATATTTTAAATGAATAGTATGCACATTTTTTTGGATGAGCTTTACTTGTTTTTTGTTGGCATTTGGGCTTAGCCTTGCTATTGTTTTGGCAATGGTTTTACTAATATCATTAAATTCTGAAGTTATGGTTTCACGACCTGTTTCTAGCTTTTCGAAATCTAAAATATTGTTAATTAATCGAGATAATCTTTCAGAATCTTGCAACATATTATTTAAAAACTGTTGTTTCATTACAGTAGGCATATCTGCATCATCTAACAACAATTCTGTAGAAGCCCTAATACCTGTAAGTGGTGTTTTTAATTCGTGTGCAACCGTGTCTAAAAATTCGTCTTTTTGTTGATCTTTAACAATTAACTCTTGATTTGCACTTTTTAATTGCTCTGCTAATTCAGAAAGTTCTTGAGATTTTTCTTTTAAAATTTTACTTTGTGTCATTGCTTCTTTCGATTCATCCAACACTTTTAAAACCTCTACCAAACTCACTTCTTCTTCTTTAACTACACTTGATATTAACATTTTTGCCGAAGATGAACCAATGGAACCTGTTAACAATTGCTCTGAAAAATTAATCAGTTTTGCATCTGCAAACTGAGTATCTTGAGGTAAGTTATATTTTGTAAAAAATATTCTTAAAGCTTTTTGAGTTTTTTCAATTCCTAAAAATCGATTTAAAACTCCTTTAATATCCTCTACATAAGCTTCCCCTTTCCAAACATAAGCGCCATCTTGTAAAGAAGCATAATTTCTGCTATCTACAAACATTTCTGCGTAATTACGCTCTCTATAATTACCAGAAGTATTAAGAGAAAAATAAATGTAACAGATTAAATTTATAGTAATGCTCCAAAAAAAAGCATGTACAGGTGGTGTTAAAAAATCAATTCCAAATAAAGCATGAGGTTTCAAAGCAGTAATGCCAAACAAACCTTGTTCTACAAAAAAACGATTTGCTGTTAAAACCTCTAATGTAAAAGGTAATAAAAGTGTATAAAAGGTTACCAAAAACCCAATAATTATACCAATAATTGCCCCTTTAGACGATCCTCTATTCCAAAACAAACCAATAAAAAAAGAAGGTGCTAACTGTGCTATAATTACAAAAGAAATCAGCCCAATTGAATACAAAGAAAGCTCTACCGAAAAATTGTAGTAAAATGCATAGGCAACAATGATGATAAAGAAAATTGCAAATCTTCGAATATTTTTAATAAACTTGGTATTCTTTTCTGATTTGTTTTTGATAAAGTTTGATAAAAATCCATAGGGGATAATTAAGTTATTACTAATCATTATTGATAAAGCTAAAGATGTAATAATTACCATAGAAATTACAGCAGATAAGCCACCAAAAAAAACAAGCGTTGCCAGAAAAATATTACCTTCTTTTAAAGGCAGCAATAATGCAAAATACTCTGCATTTACGGTATTGCCTAAGCTAATTTTTCCTGCATAGGCAATAAATACAACAAAAATATTAAACAATAATAAATACAAAGGAAACAACCAAATGGCTGTTGTAATGTGCTTCTCTCTGTTGTTTTCTATAACCGAAACTTGAAATTGTCTGGGTAATAAAAAAACGGCTATAAAAGAAAGCATAATTGTAAAAAACCAATTGAAACCTTCCTCTAAACTACCCAGCGTTATTTTATCTGCAAAACCTGCTGTTTTAGAAAACTGGGTAACAATATCTGCTGGACTATCAAATAAATAAAACGTTATATAAATGCCTATAATTAAGAAAAACAACAATTTTAGTACAGATTCTAAGGCAACTGAAGCAATTATTCCGCTATTTTTTAAAGAAGCATCTGTTTTTTGAGTACCAAAAAAAGTAGCAAACACCGCTAAAAGAATGGCAATATAAAACGTAGAATCATCAAAAATAGTGCTTGAAGTATAATTGCTTTTTTGAGTCATAATTTCAAAAGTTTCTGAAACGGCTTTTAGCTGTAATGATAAATAAGGTAAAATACCAAATACACAAATAACAGTAACCAAAGCTCCTAAAAAACGATTTTTACCATATCTAAGTGCAATAAAATCTGCCAAAGAAGATATTTTATGTTGCTTAGAAATTCGAATTATTTTTCTTAATATAACAATCCAAAGTGGGGCTGCAATTACAGGGCCTAAATAAATGGTTAAAAAACTAACCCCTTTTTCTGCAGCCACACCAATACTTCCATAATATGTCCATGCAGAACAATATACTGCTAAAGAAAGTGCATAAACATAAGGGTTATTGACCCATTTACTTTTATGGTTTTTCTCTGCAATAAAAGCTACATAAAATAATATGGCTAAGTAGAAAATTATAATTAAAGTTAATACCCAGTTACTCATAAAAACGTTTTAATATGTAATATGAAATACAAACTGAAATCAACCAAATCACAAAAATTGTAAGATAAAAAACAGGAATTCCAAATACTAAATTTGATGAATCATATACTAAAACAAAAGGAATATTCATTAGAATTAATAATCCTAATGAAAGTAAAATAAGTTTTTGTTCGTGTCTTTTTTTCAATGTTTGTAAAATCTAAGATGGATAAAACAGCACTTTAAAAGTGCTGTTTTAAAACTATATTAATGTGCAGATGCTTCTCCTGCACCAGATGGAATTCTAATATTTTCTACAATTTCTTGCACCTCTACTGGTGGTTCTGAAGTTAATCTAGAAACCACTAAAGATATTACTACGTTTACAATCATAGCTACTGTACCAAAACCTTCTGGCGAGGTTCCAAACCACCAATCATCTTGAGTACCACCCCCAAACATATCTAGTTTGTATTTCATCATATAAAACAACATTAATAAAATACCAACAACCATACCTGAAATGGCTCCTTCTTTGTTCATTCTTTTGTCAAAAATTCCGAGAATAATAGCTGGAAAGAAAGAAGCTGCTGCCAAACCAAAGGCCAGTGCTACTGTGGCTGCCACAAAGCCTGGTGGATTGATTCCAAAATAACCTGCAATTAAAATTGCAACAAAAATTGAACCTCTAGCCCACATTAATTCAGATTTATCAGAAATATCTGGTCTAATTTGTTTTTTAATTAAATCGTGAGAGATAGAAGTAGAAATTACCAACAATAAACCAGCTGCTGTAGATAATGCTGCAGCTAATCCACCAGCTGCCACCAATGCAATTACCCAATTAGGTAAGCCTGCAATTTCTGGATTTGCTAACACCATGATATCTCTATCTACATACAACTCATTTTTAGCTGCACTTGCATTGGCTATTAAACGCTCTCCATAACTTCCTCTAGCCTCTGTATACACTGGTTTTTTACCATCAATTGCACTACCAGCTATATATTGTATTTTACCATCACCATTTTTATCTGTCCAAGCAATTAAACCTGTATTTTCCCAATTTTTAAACCATTCTGGAATTTCTGAATATTTAGTTTCGCTTACAGTTTCTATTAAATTAGTTCTAGAAAATACCGAAATTGCAGGAGCTGTAGTGTATAAAATTGCAATTAAAAACAAGGCATACCCTGCAGATTTACGTGCATCTTTTACTTTAGGAACTGTAAAAAAACGTACAATTACGTGTGGTAAACCTGCTGTACCCACCATTAAGGCTAACGTTATTGCAAAAACATCCCAAGTAGATTTAGAACCTGTTGTATATTCTTTAAACCCTAATTGTGTGTGTAATGCATCTAATTTATCTAACAAATACGTACCATCTTCTAAAGTACCTCCCATTCCTATTTGTGGAATAATATCTCCTGTCATTTGAAAAGAAATGAAAAAAGCAGGAACCATAAATGCGAAAATTAACACACAATATTGTGCTACTTGTGTATAAGTAATTCCTTTCATACCTCCTAAAAAAGCAAAAACCAAAACAATACACATACCAATTACCACTCCCCAAATAATTTCTACTTGAAGAAATTGCGAGAATACAATACCTACACCACGCATTTGACCAGCAACATAAGTAAAAGATACAATTAATGCACAAATAACAGCTACCGTTCTTGCACCATTAGAATAATAACGATCACCAATAAAATCGGGCACAGTAAATTTTCCGAATTTTCTAAGATAAGGGGCTAATAATAGGGCTAAAAGCACGTAACCACCAGTCCATCCCATTAAATAAACAGAACCATCATATCCTGCAAAAGAAATAATACCTGCCATTGATATAAATGATGCTGCACTCATCCAATCTGCAGCTGTAGCCATACCATTTGCTAAAGGTGAAACTCCACCACCAGCAACATAAAATTCTTTGGTAGAACCAGCTCTTGCCCAAATTGCGATTCCAAAATATAGCGCAAAAGTAATTCCTACTAAAATCCAAGTCCATGTTTGAACACTCATAATATATAATTTTTTAGTTGATTGTTTGGGTTACTCTTCATCGTAACCATATTTTTTATCTAGTTTATTCATTAATCTTACATACACGAAAATTAGAATTACGAATACATAAATTGAACCTTGTTGGGCAAACCAGAAACCTAGTTTAAAACCACCTAATTTAAATTGATTCAGTTCTTCGCGGAATAAAATTCCACATCCATAGGAAACTAGAAACCAAACTACTAATAAAATTAGCAGATACCTGAGGTTCTCTTTCCAGTACTTTTTTGCATTGTTACTTGTTGACATAATTGTTGGTTTATAAATAAATCATTGCTTGTATGGTTAATACACCATTACTTGATGCAGACCCTACTTTAGAATTTGCATACTCAAAGGTAAGTTTAGAGTGATGCCCTGTTAGAAGTACATTGGCTCCTATACCAAATCTAGATGCATTATCATTAATAGCATCAATAGTTCTATTTTGATAGGATAGATAAGGTTGAAATCTTGTTTTAGATTTATCTCCAGAAATCAAGTATCCTACATGCGTGTAAATCATGTTACCAGTTGAATACGCACTAAAATTATAATCTGTTCCATAATCGTTATTTTGGTAAACAGCATATGCTGTAATTGCGGCATTTTTATTTCCTGTTGGCGCATCATAAAAAGCATCAATTGCAAAAATATTTACATCTGAACCTTGACCATTGGCCTCTACAACACCATTTTTATGATTAAAAAAACCTGCACCCACATTAAATACTTGTTTGCTACCTAAATAAGATCCTACTTTATAAGGCAAGAAATTAGATTCTTGATCTAAGAAGTTATAATCGAAATATCCTTGAATTACTTTGCCTGCATCTCTTGAGCCTAATATTCTTCTACCACCATAAACTGTGACAGCTTCAGCTACAGGATCTCTATTATCTAAAGTACTAGAACCAGCTTCATTTAAAGCAAGTCTGTATTGCAAACGCCCTATTTTACCTTTTGCATAAACACCAATGTGCCTTGCGAATTGATCTGACAAGCCAATAGTTGCCCAAGATTGTCTGTTATTATCAAGGGTTAACATATTTAGTGTGCTTTGATTGTTTAATCTAGAAATTCCATTCCAGTAATGTAAACCAGCACCTGCACTCAAACTATTTGTTATTTTCCACTCTCCCCAAAAATCATGGAAAAATAGTTGAGAACGCTCTCCAGCACCAATAGGAGACGTATTATTACCATTTAAACTATTTAAACCAAAATGGGTTAGTATTAAGAAATTCTTGTTTAATTGTGTAAATGTTAGGATTCTTGCTCTTCTAACACTTAGGCTAAGTTGCTCTGTAGTTGCAGTAACATTATTATTGTATTGTGCCCAAAACTGACCCCAAGCAATGATTCTTAAGTATTTAGAACCATCATCATTAAACTTAACTTTGTACCCACCTGTGTATTCTGTAGACCCTTGGGAAAATGTTAAATTTATGAAAAGGAAAAGTCCTAAAAAAAATAAAAGTTTTTGTTTCATAAGTTATTGATTGATTAAAAAGTTGATTTGTGCACTCAACGAATGTCTGCAAAAACTTATGTTAAAAAAAAATTAATATATATATCTGTTAATTTTATATACTTAATCTTTAAAACGTTCCCATTTAATCAACATAAACTTATCACCAAGTTCAGTTACTAAAACACCTGCTCCTTTTAAATTCTCTGCATTCTGAAAGTAAATACCCAACTCTTTTGCATTTAAAATTTTATACGTTGGGTGATAATTTTTATTCTGAGGTCTTTTGATTCCATAACGTTTCACCCAGTTTAAAATACTTACATGAGAAACCCCCAAAATACGTTCTATTTCTCGATAACTCAATCCTTCTAAATACAACTGTAATGCCTTGTTAACAAAATAGTCATCTATTTTTTTACCAAGCTTATTTACAGTAAAAAAATAATTGCAAGATTTACATTTATAACGTTGACGATTATTAACAATACCACTCTTTACACAATCATCTGAAGAGCAATTTGGACAGGTTTTAGTTTTCATATATATAAATTTAGCACATATATATTTATTTAGCAAATAAAATAAGAATTTATCTTTTTAAAAATCAAATAATTATAAAATATAACTTATTTTCGACTGCCTTAAAACAACAAAATGATTACCCTTTTTCAAGAGTTTTGGTTTGTAATTCTGCTCTTTTTTTTAGTTTCAATTTTATATTCTTCAGTAGGTTTTGGGGGTGGCTCTAGCTATTTGGCCATTTTAGCATTAACTGGAATTATTTTTACACAAATTAGAGCAACCTCTTTGTTATGCAATATTTTAGTAGTTAGTAGCAATATTTTTTTATTTCATCAACAAAAAAAAATTGAATGGAAAAAAGTAATGCCATTAATTCTGTTGAGTGTACCTTTAGCTTATATTGGTGGATATTTAAAAATAAATCAACAAACCTTTTTTGTTCTATTAGGTTTTACATTGTTGTTTGCTTCTATTACTATGTGGATTTCCAAAAAAATTATTACCTCTGATACTAAGAATGTACATCAAAATCATTTAAAAAATGGAAGTATTGGTGGGGTTATTGGTTTTATTTCTGGAATGGTTGGTATAGGTGGAGGTATTTTTTTAGCTCCCTTTTTACATTTAATTCACTGGAACACACCAAAAAAAATTGCGGCTACAGCTAGCATTTTTATTTTTGTAAATTCTATTGCTGGTTTATTAGGTCAAGTTTCTAATCCAGATTTTACGATAAATTGGCCTTTAACTTCTTTATTATTAATTACTGTATTTATTGGTGGTCAAATAGGAAACCGATTAAGCAATCGTTATTTTACTGCCATCCAATTAAAAAAAGCAACCGCAATTTTAATTGCATTTGTAAGTATTAGAATACTAATAAAATATTTATTTTAAGAAATAGATAATTTTAAGTTGCCTATGTATTGTAATAAAAATATATTTGACACTTAACTTAAAATAACTATGTTAGAAAATATTTTTACATTATTAATGCTTGTAATGTTACAAGCAGTTTTAGGATTCGATAATTTATTATACATATCTCTAGAGTCTAAAAAAGCACCAACTAATGCCCAACAAAAAGTACGTAAAACGGGTATTTTAATCGCAATAATTTTAAGAATTGTTCTTTTATTTTTGTTGGTATCTATTATAGATTATTTTCAGGAACCTTTTTCGTTTTTATCTGGAGGCATTGACGATGTTATAAAGTTTGCTTTTAACGGACACAGTATTATTGTTCTTTTTGGTGGTGGTTTTATCATTTACACAGCAATAAAAGAAATTTGGCATATGATTGCAACACCCAATTTAGATGAATCTGAGTTGGTAAATACTAAAAGTAAAAAATCGGCAAATGCAGTAATTGTAAGTATTGTTATTATGAATTTAGTTTTTTCTTTTGATTCTATATTGGCTGCAATTGGCTTAACAAGCGAAATTAGCAACTCTACCACTGCATTTATTATTATGGCAATTGCAATTGTTATTAGTGGATTGCTAATGTTATTCTTAGCAGATAAAGTATCTGCTTTTTTAGCTAAAAATAGAATGTATGAAGTTTTAGGCCTTTTTATTCTTTTTATAGTAGGTATTATGCTAGTAACAGAGGGTGGACATTTAGCGCATATAAAAATATTTGGAGAAGAAATTGTACCCATGAGCAAAACAACATTTTATTTTGTGATTGCTATTTTAATTGTTACTGATATTGTACAAGGTAGATATCAAAAAAAGCTTTTGGCTAAAAAATAAATTATTGCCAATTCTAACATTACTGAAATAAAGTTACTTTTTTTATTAAAAGTAGCTTGCAAAGCAAATTGTGTAGTAGAGAAATCTTAAATTTAGGATAAGGTTTCTCTATTTCAGTCCAAATGATATTCGTTGTAAACAATAAAACCGATAATTAGTTCATAAACAGTACTCCTTAATACGAACTTAGGTTAAAATATAGAGGCTGTCTGAAAAGTAGATCTATATGTTATTTTGAGCGAAGTCGAAAAATCTAACTATTTGATGATCAAAAAATAAGATTTTTCCATTACAATGGAAATGACAGGGATTTTATACTTTTTAAACAGCCTATTATTTAAGTAAACTTTAAGTTTTTGTTTAATTAATTTAACAAACAATTAAACAAAACAAATTATTACTCAACTAAATTTGTAAAAAACTTAAAACATATATTATGAATTTCAAAAAATTATTTTCTATTACAGTATTTGCAATTATAGTGTCATTACCAACTTTTGCAAATACAGACCCTAAGGATAAAAACAACGAAAAAAATGAAAAAACAATAGTTGGTGTTGCTGCAGCTAATGACAATTTTACAACTTTAGTTGCTGCTGTAAAAGCTGCTGGTTTAGTAGAGACTTTAAATAGTGATGGGCCTTTTACCGTTTTTGCACCTATAAACGATGCATTTGGAAAGTTACCTAAAGGCACTGTAGAAAGCTTATTAAAGCCAGAAAACAAAAAATTATTAACCGCCATTTTAACGTATCATGTAGTTGCTGGAGAATTTAAAGCTAAAGATGTTTTGGCTGCAATTAAAGCAAATAATGGAAAATTTGATATTAAAACAGTACAAGGTGGAACATTAACTGCATCTTTAAAAGACGGTAAAGTAATTTTAAAAGATACCAAAGGTAACACATCAACTGTAATAATTACTGATGTAGCTGCTTCTAATGGAGTTGTTCATGCTATTGATACAGTTGTAATGCCTAAATAAAACCTTTACAAATAAGGCAAATATAAATTTTAAACTAATGTTTACTTTTTTTAACATTTTATTAAACAAAATATAGCTTATATTTGTAGTATTATAAAATAGTATACTTCTGAATATTAGGTAGGCATACTTAATTACATTATAGAAGTTTTTTGGTTGATTGATTGAAACCGCTACTTGGTCGTAGCGGTTTTTTATGATATATCTAATATGCTATCTTGCAATCTTTTGATAATAATTTGTTTTATTCTTCGATTAAATTCGGATGAATTTTTAGAATACATATCATATTCTTTCATAGAAAACTGACCTAAAACACAACCAATAATTTGATTTTTAAAAGCGATATCTTTCTCTAAAGCAGATTTAATTGTACTTTTTTGATTTTCTAAAGATAAAGAACCAAAATCTATCTTTCTTTTATGTAAAAAACTTTTAAAAAAAGCAATCAACAAATGGTGTTGCATTTTAATAATAGGTCTTAACACTGTGTTTTGAAAAACCTCAACATCAGTGGTTTGTGCATGGATTAGGTTTTCTAATTTTGGTCTTTCTTTAGTCATCTGATAAATTATCTAACTCTAATTGATAATCGTATTGCAAATCTTCATGTAATTTTAGAATTGCATTTTTTGACATTCTTAATTGTGTATTAAAAATATTTTGCAAACGTGTGCTTCGCTTAAAAAACGGATTGTAGTTTTTCAACTTTTTACAAAAATGCAACAACACCTCTGCTTCTGTTTCTTTTTGCTTAGAAAAACGAATCAATTTTTTACTTGAAGACAAAATTTTACGAACTTTTTTACGCACATAATAGGTATTCTTAGTATCTATTTCATCAAATAATTGATCAATAAACAATTTACAATTTTCTATATATTGCGCTTCATTATGTGCTTCAAACAACAAATAGGTCAACAACTCTTTATTTTCTACCTTAAAACGAGCCAACTGTAAACACAACGCTTTCAACTCTTCTGTTGATTTATGAGAAAGTTCGTCTTTAAGTAGTTTAATGGTTGCTGCTTTCAATTATAATATTGTTTAACTTATAACAATAAGTTTAAGATAAAAAAAGGAAATACCTACAAGGTTATAAAAACCTTGCAGGAAAATATTTTTACTGTTCACTTGGTATTTTTACTACCTCGTTTACATCAGCTTTGTAATCTACACCATCAACTTTAAATCCGAATAGATTAAAAAACTCATTACTATATCCTTGTAAATCTCCTATTTCTGATAAATTTTCAGACGTAGCACTTTTCCATAACTCAGCAATTTCTGCTTGTACATCTTCGCGCATTTCCCAATCGTCAACACGTATTCTCCCTTTTTCGTCTAAAGCTAAATCTCCACCAAATAAACGCTCACTATACAAACGTTGAATTTGCTCTATACAACCTTCGTGAATACCTTTTGCTTTCATCACTTTAAACAACAAAGAAATATAAAGTGGAATTACAGGAATTGCAGAACTTGCTTGTGTAACTAATGCTTTATTTACAGAAACATAGGCATTTCCATTTATCGATTTTAAATCATCCGCAATTTCAAAAGCCGTTTTTTCTAAATCGTCTTTTGCTGCGCCAATAGTTCCATTTCTATACACAGGTTTGGTTACTTCTGGCCCAATATAAGAATACGCAACTGTGGTTGCACCTTCTGATAATAAGTTTTCGGCTTGCAAAGCATCCATCCACATTTTCCAATCTTCACCACCCATAACAGTAATTGTGTTTTCTACATCATCACCTTCTGCAGGATTTATTGATATTTCTGACACTTGTCCTGTATGAAAATCTACAGTTTTATTGGTAAAAACTTCGCCAATTGGTTTTAAAACCGATTTGTAACGTTTTCCTGTATTTGGATGTTTTCTAACTGGTGATGCTAAACTGTAAATTACCAAATCTACCTGACCTAAATCTTCTTTGATTAGGTTTACAACTTGCTCTTTTATCTCATTAGAAAATGCATCTCCATTAATACTTTTGGCATATAAACCTGCTTTGTGAGCATGTTTTTCAAAAGCTGCAGTGTTGTAATATCCAGGTGAACCTGGTCTGCCTTCTGTTGCTGGTTTATCAAAGAAAACACCTATGGTTGCTGCATCTGAACCAAATGCACTTGTAATTCTAGACGCTAATCCAAAACCTGTTGATGCACCAATAACTAATACTTTTTTTGCACCATCAATTTTACCTTTTGTTTTTACATATTCTATTTGATTGATTACGTTTTGCTCACAACCAGTTGGATGAGATGTTAAACAGATAAATCCTCTTGTTCTTGGTTCTATAATCATTTTTTAGTTGTTGGTTATTAGTTTTTAGTTGTTAGTTTTGAATGAAAACCAAAAACATAAAACTAAAATTAGTGTTTATGTAAATCTTAAAAATTTTAAAACTATATACTATTTATCTAAAAATTGAAGCACATTCTCCTCAATTCTTTGCAATACATTTTCTGTGGATGCTTTTACAAAGGTTTCACCCGTAATTTGTTCGTACAATTCTATGTATCTGTTAGAAATTTCGATGATTTTTTCATCAGACATTTCTGGTATTTGTTGATTTTCTTTTCCTTGAAAACCATTTTCTATCAACCATTGACGCACAAATTCTTTCGATAATTGTTTTTGAGCTTCGTTATTATTTTGTCTTTCTTGATAACCATCAGCATAAAAATAACGAGAAGAATCTGGTGTATGGATTTCATCAATCAACACAATTTTACCCTCTTTTGTTTTACCAAATTCGTATTTAGTATCTACCAAAATTAAGCCTCTTTTTGCTGCTATTTCTGTACCTCTTTTAAACAAAGCTTTGGTATAATTTTCTAAAATGATGTAATCTTCTTCAGAAACAATTCCTTTTGCTAAAATGTCTTCTCTAGAAATGTCTTCATCATGTTCTCCATTATCTGCTTTGGTTGATGGCGTAATTAAAGGTTCTGGAAATTTATCATTCTCTTTTAAACCCTCTGCCATGGCAACTCCACACAATTGTCTTTTACCCAATTTGTATTCACGAGCTGCGTGACCAGAAAGATAACCTCTAATGACCATTTCTACTTTAAAAGGTTCGCATAAATGACCAATAGCTACATTTTCATCTGGATTTGCAATTAACCAGTTAGGAACAATATCTACGGTATCATTCATCATTTTAGTAGCAATTTGGTTTAGAATTTGCCCTTTAAACGGAATTTGACGAGGTAAAATTACATCAAAAGCAGATAATCTGTCTGAAGCAATCATCACCAAAAGTTCATCATTAATATTATAAACTTCTCTTACTTTACCCTTATATACTGTTTTTTGATTGGGGAAGTTAAAATTGGTTTCGTTAATGGTGTTCATATAATTCATTTTATTGATGGCGCAAAAATAAGCTATCCAAAATTATTTCTTTTCTTTTTCTAGCACTTTTATCTGCTTTAAATTATCGGTTATTGGTGTTGCTGTAATTACCTTTTCACCAGGAATAAAGTAAAAAAATAAGCAGAGTTTTGCCCTATTTTACGCACATTTAATTTTGAATTATCTTTAAACACCAATGTATAATTAGGGATAATTTGTTTATTAGTAAATTTGTATTTCATACCAATTCCCATACCTGTTCTCATAGAAACAAATAACAAAAAAAAGATAAACATCATTCCTGGAATGATATTTTTACGCTAACCTAACTCTTCATACTTCTTGTCCCATTTTTTAATGTTATACATTTTTTGATACCATTTTTTTACTCTTAAATAGGCATATAATTTAAACATCCATTTGGTGAAATACACATACATTAACCCAAACATTAAGGCTAAAAACAATGATATTTTCCAATTATTTGTTAATAGACTTATAGGAGAAATCAAGGCGTCTAATATGGTGGTATAATTTAAATAAGAAACGCTAAAAATGCCATAAAAAATAGCATCGCTTACAATACCTAGAATTATAAGGTATAAATAACCAATATAAAAATAATCTTGTAAGCCTAATTTATCCTGTTCTATTTTTATCATTCTGTTTCTATGCTTTTGTAAGCGGTAATAATTTTCTTTACCAATCTGTGCCTTACCACATCTTTATCATCTAAATACACTTGTGCAATACCTTCTATACTTTTTAAGGCTAATAACGATTCTTTTAAACCAGACACTTGTTTTCTTGGCAAATCTATCTGACCAGGATCTCCAGTAATAATAAATTTTGCACTCTTACCCATTCTTGTTAAAAACATTTTCATTTGACTATGGGTTGTGTTTTGGGCTTCATCTAAAATTACAAAAGCATTGTCTAAGGTTCTACCTCTCATAAAAGCCAAAGGTGCTATTTGAATAACTCCTTTTTCTATATGTGATGCTAATTTTTCGTGCGGAATCATGTCTCGTAAAGCATCGTACAAAGGTTGCATGTAAGGATCTAATTTTTCTTTTAAATCGCCAGGTAAAAACCCCAAATTTTCGCCAGATTCTACAGCAGGACGTGTTAAGATTATTCTACGCACTTCTTTTTCTTTTAATGCTTTTACAGCCAAAGCCACAGCAGTGTAAGTTTTACCAGTTCCTGCAGGGCCCACAGCAAATAACATGTCGTTTTTAGACATCAAAGAAACCATTTTACGTTGATTTTCGGTTTGTGGTTTTATCAACTTACCATTAGCACCATGAACTAAAATATCTTTTATGTTTTTAGCAGAAATAGTCTTTTCTTCTTGTCCACTAGAGGTTAAAATACGTTCGATACTGTTTTCATCTAATTTATTGTAACGATTAAAATATTTTATCAAACGATGTAAACGTGTTTCAAATTCGTCTAAAATTTCTGGTTCTCCATAAATTTTAAGTTGAGATCCTCTAGCAACAATTTTAATTTTTGGAAAGTATCTTTTGAGCTGTGCTATGGTACTATTTTGCGTGCCGAAGAAATCTTTTGGATTAATTTCCGTTAACTCTATAATGCGTTCGTTCAAATGTTTTTTTTTATGGGTTGAAATCAATTTTATTTCAACTAAAATAGCAATTAAAAATACTAAAATGATTAGCTTTGCGTAAAATAATTCACAACTTTTACACAATTAATTAACAGTTTTAAATTTCATGTCTTTTATTACTTTAACAACCGATTTTGGAACAAAAGACCACTTTGTTGGGGCTGTTAAAGGTGCAATTTATTCTGAGTTAGAAGATGCTAAAATTGTAGATATTACTCATGAAGTATCTCCTTTTAACATTACAGAAACTGCTTATATTTTAAAGAATTCGTATAAGAGTTTCCCTAAAGGCACTATTCATATTATTGGCGTAGATTCTGAGTTGAGTAAGGATAACAAACACATTGCTATTGATTTAGATGGTCATTTTTTTGTGTGTCCAGACAATGGATTGATCTCTATGATTGCCTCTGAAATTCAACCTACAAAAATTGTGGAGATTAATATTCATGATAGAATTGAGAGCAGTTTCCCGGTTTTAGATGTTTTTGTAAAAGTGGCTTGTTTTATTGCAAGAGGAGGAAATTTAACCGTAATTGGTAGAGAAACTTTTGAGTTTAAAAAGTTGGTTGAAATTCAACCGAAAGTAAATCAAGCTAAAACACAGATTATTGGTGGCGTTTTATATATAGATAATTATGGAAATTTAATTACCAATATTAGCAAAAAGATGTTTAACGATATTGGTAAAGGCAGATCATTTGAAATTAGAGCTTCTCGTTATTCTTTCGATAAAATTTTTAGCAAATACAATGAAATTGTAACTAATAACACCACTGACAACAGAGTTTTTGATGGCAATAGGTTGGCTATTTTTAATTCTGCTGGTTATTTAGAAATTGCCATTTACAGAAGTAATTTAAAAACGGTTGGAGGCGCATCTACATTATTGGGCTTAGAATATAGAGATCCTATTATTATTGATTTTATTACTGTTTCTAAACCAGAATACACCCCTTTATCTTAATTTTTATGTTTATTAGAATTGTTAAAATGAGTTTTGATCTTAAACACCTTTCTGCTTTTAGAGATATGTTTGAAGAAAAAAAAACATTAATACGAAATACAAAAGGATGCCAATTATTAGAACTATATCAAGATAAAAATAATCCTGAAATCTTTTTTACCTACTCGTATTGGAATTCTGAACAAGATTTAGAAAATTATAGAAATTCCGACTTTTTTAAAGCAACTTGGCAACAGACAAAAAGTTATTTTAATGGTAAACCTGAGGCTTGGAGTGTGGATAGAAAAGAATCTTTAACTTAAATATATATTGCTATGAAATTACAGAAAATTACAATTATACTAATTACACTGTTTACAATTACGATGTCTGCTCAAACTGAAAAAGGTGGATATTATATTGGTGCCAATAGTAATTTTAATTTTTTAAGTTCAAAAACAGATTATACAAGTACAGGTAGTAACACTACTTATTCTTCTACCAATTCAAATAAATATTCACAGTTTAATGCAAATGCAGAATTTGGATATTTTTTAATTGATAAGCTTACATCTGGTTTAAATGTAAGCTATACACAAACAAAACCAAAAGACTCAGATTCTAGAGCAGTTTATACAATTTCTCCATTTGTGAAATATTATTTTTTAGAAAATAATTTAAAACCATTTGCACGAGCTAGTTATGGATTTGGAAAAATTAAAGATGCTCAAGTTTTTTATGGAGATGTTTTTAATACTACAGTAACCACTGCTGATACAAATATTAATGTTTTTAATTTAGGGGCAGGATTAGCCTATTTTGCCAATAACTTTATTTCAATAGAGTTGATTTTTAACTATTCAGAAACGAATTTCAAAACCACTACCCCTGCACAAACTATAGAACAAACAGATAAAATTTTTAGAACTAACTTAGGCTTTTCAATTTTCTTATAAATGAAATTCAACTTTACATCTTTCCCTGCATTAGAAACTCAAAGAATTTTTCTAAAAGCAGCTGTTTTGAAAGATACAAAAGCTGTTTTTGATTTACGATCATGCAAAAAAATCAATAAATTTGTTGGCACAAAACGGATTGAAAGTTTAGATGAAGCAAAAGATTTTATCATAGTTTGTAAATCATTATATACGAATAAAAAACGTGTTTTTTGGTTGATTACCTTTCAACAACAAGTTATTGGAAGCATTGTTTTACATCGTATTAACCTTGATGAGAATTATGCTGAAATTGGTTATAAACTAAAACCTGAGTATCAAAAAAAAGGATTAATGTCAGAAGCTATGCAGACTGTTTTAGAATTTGGGTTACAACAACTCAATTTAAAAACCATAGAAGCATTTACGCATAAAAATAATATAGCCTCAATAGCGTTATTAAAAAAACACAATTTTGTTTATCAACCTGAAAGAAGATGTAATGTGTTTGATTTTAATAGAGTTTGGAAGTTA
This sequence comes from Polaribacter sp. R77954, assembly GCF_044595335.1. GTDB lineage: Bacteria > Bacteroidota > Bacteroidia > Flavobacteriales > Flavobacteriaceae > Polaribacter. The sequence continues at coordinate 246,508 of NZ_CP138992.1, read as the reverse complement.
GAAGTAATTTAAATAATGTTAGCAATATTAAAAAAAGAATTTAACTCATTTTTTGCAAGCCCCATTGCCTATTTGGTTATTGGTGTTTTCTTGTTGATTAACGGTTTGTTTTTATTTATTTTTAATGACGATTTTAATATCTTAAATGCTGGTTTTGCAGACGTAAACTCTTTCTTTTATTTGGCTCCTTGGGTTTTTCTATTTTTGATTCCTGCAATAACGATGAAAAGTTTTGCAGATGAATTTAACTCAGGCACCATAGAACTTTTAAAAACGAAACCGATTTCTGATTGGCACATTGTGTTGGGTAAATTTTGGGCTTCCCTCTTATTAGTTTGTATTGCTATTATACCTACATTTATCTATGTTTATACTGTTTATCAATTAGGTAATCCTGTTGCAAACATTGATTTTGGCAGTACAATTGGGTCTTATATTGGGTTATTATTTTTAGCATCAACTTATACTGCTGTTGGGTTATTTACATCAACTTTATCTAAAAATCAAATAGTTGCGTTTATTTTAGGTGTATTTATTACTTTTTTTTTATTCTACGGATTTGATGCAATTGCAGCCTCATTTGGTAATGATCGTTTTACGATTCAGCAATTAGGTATTCACGAACATTTTAAAAGTATTTCTAGAGGTGTTATAGATACCAGAGATATTATCTATTTTCTGAGTGTAACTGTTTTCTTTTTATTCATTACAAAAACACGTTTAGACAATGACTAAAAAGATAAAAAATATTACAATTTTAATTGCAGTATTAATTGCAGTATTAATTGTATTAAACATTATCAATCAATCGTTTTACCAACGTTTTGATTTAACAGCAGATCAACGTTATACACTATCTAAAACTACTCGTTCGATTTTATCAAAAGTTAAAAAACCACTTTATATAACCGTTTATTTAGAAGGCGATTTTCCATCAGAATTCAAAAGATTACAAGTAGAAACTCGTCAATATTTAGAAGAATTATCTGCAGAAAATGGATTTGTTAAAATTCATTTTGAAAATCCAGACGATCAACGAGAAGCGTTGGTTAAAAAAAGAATGATGCCAAGTCAATTAACGGTTGAAGAAGATGGCAAACTGTCTGAAGCTATTATTTTTCCTTGGGCAGAAATCAATTTCGAAGAAAAAACTGAAATCGTTTCTTTACTTCCATCAAAAATGGAAACTAGTCAAGAAGCACAACTCCAAAAAGCCGTTGAAAATTTAGAATATAGCTTTAGTAGTGCTGTTTATAATATCACTCAAAAAAACAAAAAGAAAGTGGCACTTTTGTACGGAAATGGAGAATTGCCAGACATTTATCAATATAGTTTTTTAAGTGAAGTGGCTAAAAAACACAGACTGGCAAAATTCACTTTAGATTCAGTAGCTACAAATCCTCAACAAACGTTGCAAGATTTAGCAGGGTTAGATTTGGCAATCATAAGCAAACCTACACAAAAATTTACAGCACAAGAAAAGTTTACGTTAGATCAATTTATTACAAACGGAGGTAAAACCTTGTGGTTGATAGATAATGTACAAGCAGAGCAAGATAGTTTATTGGCGTCTGGTAAAATGTTGGCTTATCCAAGAGATTTAAACCTGACAGATTTGTTATTTTCTTACGGAATACGCATCAATTCTGCTTTAATCAAAGATTTATATGCTGCACAAATTTCATTAGCCACAGGAAATGTTGGCAATCAAACACAGTTTCAAAATTTAGATTGGTTTTATCATCCCTTAGTTAACGGAAATCCAAATCACCCAATCACCAAAAATGTGGCTCCTGTTCGTTTGCAATTTGCCAATCAAATTGATACTTTACAAAATAACATTAAAAAAACACCTTTGTTGATGAGTTCTACATTGACCCAAAAAGTAGGAACACCAACCATTATTGAGTTACAATCTATAGCAGTTGAGCCTCAAGAAGAAGAATACAAGAGCGGAAATCAACTATTTGGAGTTTTGTTAGAAGGTGATTTTAAATCGGCCTACAAAAACAGAATACAACCATTTGAAACGTCTTTATTTAAAGAAAATGCAAACAACAATAAAATGATTGTAATTGCTGATGGTGATGTTGGAAAAAATCAAATCTTAAAAGGTGAACCTACTGATTTGAATAGAGATAAATGGACGAACCAAACCTTTGGCAACAAAGACTTTTTGGTAAATGCTGTAGATTATTTATTGGACGACTCTGGATTAATCAACCTAAGAAACAAAACCCTAAAAATTAATATTTTAGACAAACAAAAAACATTTCAAGAACGTACATATTGGCAATTTTTGAATGTAGTTTTACCTTTAATTTTGTTATTTGTGTTTGGTTTTGTGTTTAATTATTTAAGAAAAAGGAAGTATTCTAAATAAGACACGAATTTCATTGATTCGGATTCCACAAATAAATAAGTTTCAGAAAAGTTTAATTAGACACTAATTTCACGAATATATGTTGAATAGGTTTTAACGCAAAGAAACGCGAAGTGTTTTCGCAAATTTCCACAAAGATTTTTCCTCTTTGGGGAATTAAAGGGGCTTTAATAAATCATCATAAATAAAAGTGTAATCTAAAAACTTTTGTATTTTTTTTGAAGAAATAATTTTCCATTCATACTTATTTTCATTTTTAAAAATAGGCAATTCAAAACCTTTGCTTTCTCTTGCATTGATGTAAAAATCTCTTCTTTTTGGATGATGATTGGTACACGCGTTAAAAATTTCGTTCCAACAATTTTGATTGATAATTTCGTGAATAATTTCAATACAATCTTCCCTGTGAATCATATTTACAAAACCATCAGGTTGTGGAATAACTTTACCATTTTTAAACCAATTTGCAGGGTGTCTTTCACCTCCAAATAAACCTGCAAAACGAATGATAGTGGTTTCAAAAAACTTGTTTTCGCTAAATAAATTTTCAATTGCTACTAAAGGATGATTTGCTATAATGTCATCTTCTTCTGTCATCACTTTATTAATTCTAGGATATACAGAGGTAGAACTTATAAATATCACTTTTTGAATAGGCGATTCTTGAATTTGAGAAATCAATTTTTCAAAACCATCAATGTCTTTAGAGGTTATAGCAACTATCAAAATATCAGACTCTAAAAACAAATCAAATTCTTCGTTCTCAGAAATATCTACCAAATATGTTTCAATATCTAAACTCTCTAAATCATCAATTTTACTTTCAGAAGTTGTAGAACCTTTTACAGTATAACCGTCTTCTAAAAAAGAAACCGCTAATGGTTTTCCTAACCAACCACAACCTAAAATACTTATTTTATTCATCTATATATCTAATTAATAAGACACGAATTTCACAAATTTATACGGATTCAAAAAAGTGATAACTATTTTCCAATAACAATAAACTTAAGTAAAAAAGTACTTATTAAGATTATCTGTGTTAATTCGTGAAATTCGTGTCATAAAAATCTAACATTCTTCATCACAACAATTATCATCTTTAACCAATTTACAAGAAGCTACAGCCAATAAAGCGCCTAAAACAGGCGCTACCATATACAACCATAAACCATCTATATTACCAGACACAATATTCGGAGCTAAAGAACGCGCAGGATTCATAGAGGCATTGGTTATTGGGCCAGCAAAAAGTGCCTCGAGCATCACAACTCCACCAATAGCAATACCAGCAATAACACCAATTTCTTTACTACCTGTAGAAACATTAATTATGGTAACCATTAAAAAAAAGGTCAGCAATAATTCTAATACAAAAGCACGCCAAACATCAACCTTTGGTATTGTTGATCCTAAAAACTCGCTTTCTGGAAATAAAAATAATAACACAAAACTCGCAGCAAAAGCCCCTAAAATTTGTGTAATAATATACTTGGGCACCTCTTTCCAAGCAAACTTTTTAGCATATGCAAAAGCTATAGTTACAGCAGGATTAAAATGGGCTCCAGAAATATCGCCAAAAGCATAAATCATAGCCATAACAATTAAACCCCAAGTTAAACCAATACCTACGTGTGTTACATCTCCACCAGTAACTTCGTTAATAGTCATTGCTGCTGTACCACAAAAAATGAGCGAAAAGGTTCCTATAAATTCTGATATGTATTTCTTCATATTTATTATAAATCAGAGCAAAGATACAATCCCTTATTTTAAGTTTTTGTTAACATTTGTCGTTTAATGAAATCGTAATTTTGAATGAATTAAAAAACTAAATAACCAGTAATTATGAAAAAAATTATATTATCCTTATTTGTTGTTGCATTTACTTTTTCTGCAAATGCACAAATACAAACACCTGCACCAAGTCCTTTTCAAAAAACAGAACAAAAAGTAGGTTTAACAGATGTTACTTTAGAATATTCTAGACCAAGTATGAAAGGAAGAAAAATATTTGGAGGGTTAGAAGATTATGGAAAAGTATGGAGAACTGGCGCAAATGCCAATACTAAATTAACGTTTTCTACAGATTTTATGGTTGATGGAAAAACCTTAAAAAAAGGTACTTATGCTGTATATACTATTCCAGGAGAAAAAACTTGGGATGTAATGTTGTATTCTGATGCTTCAAACTGGGGAAATCCTGCAAAATGGGATGACACTAAAGTAGCTGCTAAAGTAACTGTGACACCTTACAAAATGCCAATGCCTATTGAAACTTTTACCATTACTTTTGATGATTTAACAAACTCTAGTGCTGTTTTAGGTATTATGTGGGAAAACGTTTATGTGCCTTTTAAATTTGAAGTTCCTACAGATAAAATGGTATCTTCTAGCATTTCTAAAATAATGGCAGGCCCTTCTGCAAACGATATGTATGGAGCTGCTGTATATTATTTACAGGCTGGTAAAGATATTAAACAAGCACAAACTTGGATTGATAAAGCCGTAGAAATGACTGCTGATGCTCCAAAATTTTGGTATTTACGTCAGCAATCTTTAATACACGCAAAAGCTGGTAATACAAAAGGTGCTATTGCTGCTGCAAAAAAATCTTTAGAATATGCTACAAAAGCAAATAATGCTGGGTACATAAAAATGAACAAAGCTTCATTAAAAGAATGGGGAGCAATGTAAGTTGTTTTTCTTTTTATAAAATTTTTAAAATCTCAAGTTTTGACTTGAGATTTTTTTTTGTGATTTTTATCATTTTGTGATATTATTTTTCATGGTACATTTATAAATAAATAGCATGCCTAGACCAAAAACAAAAGAAGAACTTATACAGTTAAGTAATTTTAATTTTGATAAACTTATAACCTATGTAAATTGTTTAGATAGTGCTACATTACAAAAAGAATTTCCTAAAGGTACTTTGAATAGAAACATTAAAGACGTACTTGCACATTTACATCACTGGCATTTATTGTTATTAGAATGGTATGCAATTGGCATGAGTGGTAAAAAACCAGAAATGCCAGCTAAAGGGTATACTTGGAAAACTACACCTGATTTAAATTACGTAATTTGGGAAAGATACAAACATCAGTATTTAGAAGAAATAAAAAATAAACTACAACATTCTTTTTTAGCAGTACAACAAATAATTGAAAAACATAGTAATGATGATTTGTTTACCAAAAAAAATATAAGTGGACAGGTACAACTTCATTAGCTTCTTATTTAATTTCTGCAACGTCTAGTCATTACGATTGGGCTTTTAAACTTATTAAAAAGGCTACGAAATAAGCATGTGGTCTTTTAAATTTAAATTTTAACTTTGCTCCTCTTTTTGTGAACTATTTTTCTATTAACTTGGTCGTATGGATATAGATTATCGTTTTTTATCGTTTTTAGATTCTGGTTTAGCCAATGAAATTATGGAAACATCTACCATAAAAAACATTTCTAAAGGAACCGAAATTTTAAGAGAAGAACAGTATGTAAAAGTATTACCTATTGTGATTAACGGGCTAGTAAAAGTGTATTCTAAGTTTAATGATAAAGAACTATTACTCTATTATATAGCAACAAAAGAAAGTTGTATTATGACCTTTTATGCGGCTTTAAAAAACACCCCAAGCAAAGTTTTTGCAGTAACCGAAGAAGATTCTAAAATATTATTACTACCTGTTAATCAATTGGCTACTTGGTTAAAAAAGTATCCAGATTTTAATATTTTATTTTACAATCAATTCAACTTACGATACTCAGAATTATTGGATACTATTGGTCACCTACTTTTAGATAAAATGGACAAACGCCTATATTTACATCTAAAGAAAAAAATGGATTTAACAGGAAATTCGTCAATAAAAATGAGTCATAACGAATTGGCGAGCGAATTAGGTACTGCAAGAGAAGTAATTAGCAGAACCTTAAAAAAGTTAGAACTTGAAAACAAAGTAACTCAACATGCTGGAAGGATAAAAATTATTGACTCTTGGTGACTTGAGTCACTGCACAGCAATTATTTTCAATATATTTTTGCCTTATAATAATTAACATTAAAAATTTTATATGATGAAAAAAAATATGGGAAATACAGATAGAATAATTAGAGTTTTAATTGCTTTAATAGTGGCTACTTTATATTTTACAGGTGTAATTAGTGGTGTTTTAGGTATTGTTTTAATAATTTTATCAGCAATTTTTGTACTAACAAGTATTGTTAGCTTTTGCCCTATTTATGCTCCTTTTGGTATTAAAACATGTGCCTTAAAAAAGAAATAAATCAATCTTATTTTTACTTTTTTATGATTGCTTATCTTTAAGTTTAAAAAAGATAAAAATGAAGTTTTATTTAAAAAAATCTTAGGCAATACCTAAGGTTTTTTTTATTTATTTTGCATACTATTAATTGATAAAAAAATCGTTTGAAAATAACCCATAGCAACAGTATTGATGAAGTACCAGCCAATCATCAAGGAGAAATTTTAAAAAAAGTATTCATCACAAAAGGAGAAATCCCGAATTTAATGATGTTTAGTTCAGCAACTTTTAAACCAGGGCAAAAAGTAGAAATGCATAAACACGATACCATGTTTGAAGTGTTTTACGTACAAAATGGAAAGGCTGAATTTATCATCAACAATACAAAACACCTTGTGGAAACAGGAGATTGCATCACAGTTGAACCTGGTGAATTTCACTCACAATCTAATCCTTTTAACGAAGATGTTACTTGGTTGTATTTTGGTATTGCTGTTGATTGATAAAATCAGTATTCCAAACCAATAATTTCGCGAACCTTGTCTAAAGTTTGTATCAATTTTCTAGAAAATTCAAAAGTCATAATATCACTTTCTGTTTTGTTTTCTCTTAACAATTGATTAAAGTGTTGTGTCTCAAAATTATACCCAATGGTTTTGTAACCAAAATCGATAGTTTCTTCTAAACCATTTTTATAAATGGTTACTGTTGATGGTTGATGAAACATGGTATTTATTTGAACTGTAGCATCTTCAAAACTAAAAATAGCTTCTGTTGGTGTATTTTCTAAAAGAGTACTTTTTAAAGATGCTTTGGCTTTTGAATAATTAAAAACCATATTACATTCAGAGTCTGCACCTGTTTCAAAATAAGTTGCTTTTGCAGCTATTGAATTTGGCATTCCTAAAGTTGATAAAGCTGTAAAAATTGGGTAAATTCCAATATCTAATAAAGAACCTCCACCTACTTCTTTTTTTAACAATCTACTTTCTAAATTGTAAGTGGCTTTAAAACCAAAATCTGCTTTAATTTCTTTGAGTTCACCAAATTGTTTCGTTTTAAAAATATCTAAAACATATTGGTAATGAGGTAAAAAATACGTCCACAATGCTTCCATTAACAATACATTGTTTTCTTTGGCAACAGCAATCATTTCTTCTACCTCTGCTGCATTCATTGCAAAAGGTTTTTCGCATAAAACTGCTTTTTTATGTTGCATGCAAAGTATGGAGTGTGCTTTATGAAACGAATGTGGAGTAGCAACATACACTGCATTAACATCATGATCTTTTGCTAAATCTTCGTAAGATGTATAAACTTTCTTTGCATTGTATTTGTTTGCAAAAGTGTCTCCATTTTCTCGACTTCTTGAAGCCACTGCAACCAATTCAGCATCTTGAATTGTTAGTAAATCTGTGGCAAATTTATGGGCTATTTTACCACAACCAATAATGCCCCATTTAATAGTTTTCTTATTCATTTAAGTAATCAAATTTTAAGACCTAACAAGATTTAAAATCTGCGAGGTGTAATTTTTCTAACTAAGTTTGTTTTAACTCTAACTTACTTTTTGGTATTAATGGTTGCAAAACTATTGCAATCATCATCACCAAAAAACATCCTAATAAATTCAGCCATAAATAAGGCAACCAATCTAAAAAATATACTGCAATTATAATGGCTTGTGTAATTAACGCTGCCATAAAAACGGCATTTCCTTTTACAAATTTTATAAAAAATGCTAGTAGAAAAATACCTAAAACATTTCCATAAAAAATAGAACCTATAATATTTACAACTTGAATTAAATTTTCAAATAAATTGGCTACACAAGCTACAGAAATGGCCATTAAACCCCATAATAAGGTAAACCATTTTGAGGCTTTTACATAATGTTCGTCACTTTTTTCCTCTTTTACATTTCGTTTGTACAAATCCATAGCAGTTGTACTGGCTAAAGCATTCAATTCTGATGCTGTAGATGACATAGCTGCAGATAAAATTACCGCTAATAGCAAACCAATTAAACCTCGAGGCAAGTTGTTTAAAATAAAATGAATAAACACATAATCTTTATCATTAGATTCTATTTTATCCAATGTATTTTCTTCGTCAATTTTATCAATAATTGCTTTCGATTTTGCTTTTAAGGCCAAATCAGCTTTATTGATTTGTTGCACCATAGTTTTTTCGTTAGCCTGAAAACCATCAGCAAAAATGGCTTTTTTAGTGTTTTCCAACTCAATATGTTGTGCTTCTAACTCTTTGTATTCTTGCGCATATTTTGTTTTAACAATCTCATTATTTGCTGTTGGATTAAAGTTTAAGGGTGATGGATTAAATTGATAAAACACAAAAACCATTACCCCAATCAATAAAATAAAAAACTGCATTGGTACTTTCAACAATCCATTAAAAATTAAACCTAACTGACTTTCTCTAACTGATTTTCCAGACAAATAACGTTGTACTTGACTTTGGTCTGTCCCAAAATAAGACAACATTAAAAAGGTTCCTCCTAAAATTCCTGTCCAAACTGTGTACCTGTTGCTCAAATCAAAAGAAAAATCTAACACCTCCATTTTATTACTGGCGCCAGCAATTTCTAGAGCATTTGTAAAGGTTATATTTTCTGGTAACTGACTCATAATCATAAAAAAGGCAATTAACATTCCTATAAAAATGATAATCATTTGTTGCTTTTGGGTTACGTTTACCGCTTTTGTACCTCCAGAAACTGTATAAATAATTACTAAAAAACCAATGATAACATTTAGGGTTAACAAATCCCAACCTAAAACTGCCGATAAAATTATAGCAGGTGCAAAAATGGTTATTCCTGCTGCTAATCCTCTTTGGATTAAGAATAAAATGGCTGCTAAGCTTCGTGTTTTTAAATCGAATCTTCCTTCTAAAAACTCATAAGCAGTATATACTTTTAACTTGTGATAAATAGGTATAAAAACCACACAAATAATTACCATAGCAATAGGCAAACCAAAGTAAAACTGCACAAAACCCATTCCACTATGAAATGCTTGTCCTGGTGTAGATAAAAAGGTAATTGCACTGGCTTGAGTTGCCATTACAGACAAACCAATTGTCCACCATTTGGTGTCATTCCCTCCTTTTATGTAATCGGTTACATTGGCGTTTTTGCGGGTAACATAGGTTCCGTAAGCAACAATAAATATTAAGGTTGCAGATAAAACTACCCAATCAATAGCGTGTAATTTACTGGCAACTTCCATAGACTATACTGTAAAATGATTGGTGATAAAATAGAACGCTATCAAATACATAACATTAGCCACTAATACTAATGTGTATTCTTTTTTCCAAGGATATTTCTGTTTGTCCATAGTTAACGATGTGTAATTGTTAAAATGTTTAACTGTTGCATTGATTAAACGCAATAATTAAAATTATTTTTCTTTTCCAGCAGCCAATAAATTTGCAAATAATTTATAGGCCCCAGAAACTCCTGCTGGTAATTCTCTAAAGAAACTTAAACCTGTATAAATATAATTTCCTTTACCATATTTAGCAATTAACAAACTTCCTAATTTTGGTGTTTCATCTTTATCATTCATAGATAATAATGGAGTATATTGTTCACTCCAAATATTTGGAAAATACAAACCTCTTTCTTGCACCCAACCTTTAAAATCTTGTTGTGTAATTTTGTTTGGATAATTCAATAACGAATGTTCTTCATCTAAAATAATTACTTCAGAAAATTCATCAGTAACACGATCTCTAGATAATTTTAAAGTAAAAGGCGCTGCAACATTTACCCCTCTATTGGTGTTGTATTGCACAATCATATTACCCCCATTTTTTACATATTCTAATAAGTATTTTTGCTTAAATTTTAACTCTTTTATTACATTGTAAGCTCTAATTCCTAAAACAACTGCATCATATTTTTTAAGGTTTTTAGTATTAATGTCTACTGTATTTATCTCATCAACTTGATACCCAATTTGACGTAAACTTTCAGGAATCGCATCTCCAGCACCTTTTATATAACCAATTAAATTACCTTCTTTTTTAATGTTTAATCGCACTAATTTTGCTTCTGAATTTTGCAGCACAATCTGTTTTGGAATATGATTGTAATCAATCTCTACCATTTCTTTCGTATATTTTTCTTCATCAACAGTAGCCACTACTTTTAATTTTCCTTCAGACTGTTTTTTTGGTGCAGTTACCATAAATTCAATCATCTGTTTATCGCCTTTTTGAGCAATATTAAAAGGCACCTTATTTGGTGATAATAACCAATCTTGTGGAAGTTCAAGACTTAAAAATCCGTTGATAAAATTAGCGCCAGCTTTTACTTCTACAGCAATCTTTTTAGGTGTATCATCAGAAAAAATAAGTACTTTGTCTTTTAATTTTGTGGTTATTTTAGGTACTATTTCAAAAGGTTCATAAATTTCGCCTTTATCTCGTTCTGCAAATCTTCGAATCACATTTTTAGTAAATGTAATTGGCATATAATTTATCAGTAAATTAAAACTTACAGTAACTTCTCTTGGTGTTTCTGGCTTTCCAATAAAAATTTGATTTTGAACGGTGTACATTCCTAAACTTGCTTCTTTATGCAACCAATAAGGAGCAGAATAATTGGCAGATTTTAAAGAGATGATTTGTTTGAAGTTTATTTTTTTGTTTTTGGATAAATCAATTTTTTTAAAATAATCTTTTTCATCAATGGTAGATGTTACCGAGGTCAATTCTACAGGAATATCACTTCTATTCAACACTTCAAAATTAACGCCTATTTTAGTATTTGGAATAGCTGTTGCGCTTTCTGCTGATGCTTCTAAATACAATCCTAAACAGGCCTCAATAATTACTTTAATTTGTTTTTCTTTAATATTTTTCCAATGTTTATCTTCTAGTTTTTGAATCAAAGAATAGGCTTCCATTAATTGTGGAATATGTTTAGACGGATTTACAAAATCGAAATTTTCTTCCACTTCATATAAAATATCTCCTATTTCTCCTCCGTTTTTCAAACGATTCCAAGTAGTGTTAATTCCAGAAAAAACATCATTTTTATCTTTTGGGCTTTCTCCTTTTAAGAACTCTAAATACTCTGTTTGAGATCCTCTTGTTGTTAATCTTCCAAAACCCTGACACAAATGCTGGCTACTTGCCATTGATGCCAACTCGTTATTAGACAATCCTTTTAGAGGATAATATACACCCACATCAAACTTTGTAAAGTCTTTAGCAATATCTTCAAATTTAGCTTTATCTCTATAAAACCAAGAAGACGTATTATGGAATAAACGTTTGGGTTGCCAAACATCAGTAAATTTTAATTGACTTTTAAATTGTGTAGAATCTGCAACCTTATCAAAAGCTTCTACACTCAACATTGCAGAACTGGTGTGATGTCCATGCGTTGTGCCAGGTGTTCTATGGTTAAATCTGTTGATAATTACATCTGGCTTAAAAGTTCTTATCGCCCAAACTACATCACTCAAAACCTGCTCTTTATCCCAAATTTTTAGTGTTTCTTCTGGATGTTTAGAATACCCAAAATCATTGGCTCTTGTAAACATTTGTTCTCCACCATCTACATTTCTGGCGGCTAACAATTCTTGCGTTCTAATTACACCTAATAATTCTCTAATTTCTGAACCAATTAAATTCTGTCCTCCATCTCCTCTGGTTAAAGACAAATAGCCTGTTCTAGCTTTTACCTTGTTGGCTAAATAGGCAATTAAACGTGTGTTTTCATCATCAGGATGTGCAGCAATGTACAAAGCAGTTCCTAAAAAATTGAGTTTTTGAACTTTTTCAAAAATCTGATTTGAAGTTAACTTTTTTGGCTTTTGTGCAAAAATTGATATAGATAACAGTAAAATTACTGCTATTGAAAGTAAATTTTTCTTCATTTGTTATAGTTGACAACAGACAAATGTACCTTTTTAATCAGTAAAAAAGAATGTCTTAACATTTTTATAACGTTTTTGGAAATTCATTTTTTATCAATAATTACTGGTAAAATATAGCTTAAAACTTGTTGGTAAATGTTTAGAAATACTTGAAAATTAAAAACCAAAACTTAAAACCTAAAATTGCTTATAACCTGTTAATAAATTAATTTTTAAAACCATATATAAAAGTTATATTTGTAAGCATAATTTAGAAAAAAATATCAATGAAATTTATTGTATCGAGTTCGCAATTATTAAAACAATTACAAGTTTTAGGCGGCGTTATAAATAGCAACAATACCTTACCTATTTTAGATAACTTTTTGTTTGAATTGTCTGAAAACGAATTGAAAGTTTCTGCATCAGACTTAGAAACTACTATGAGTGCTGTGGTTGATATAGAAAGTGATAGTACTGGTGCTATTGCTGTTTCTGCACGTTTGTTATTAGATACCTTAAAAACATTTCCAGATCAGCCTTTAACCTTTAAAACTGATGGAGAAAGTAAAATAGAAATTAGTTCTGACCAAGGTAAATATGACATGGCGTATTTTGGTGGTGACGAGTTCCCAAAAGCAGTTTCATTAGCTTCTCCAAGCACAACAGTTATACCTGCACATATTTTAGGAACTGCCATTTCTAAAACCATTTTTGCAGCTGGTAATGACGATTTACGCCCAGTAATGAGTGGTGTGTTTTTTCAATTTAGTTCACAAAGTTTAACTTTTGTAGCTACTGATGCACACAAATTGGTGAAATATTCTAGAACAGATGTTACTGCAGATCAAACTGCGGAATTTATTATGCCAAAAAAACCTTTAAACTTATTAAAAGGAATTTTAGGTGGTTCTGAAAGTGAAGTAACCATTGAATATAATGATGCCAATGCAAAATTTACGTTTGACAATGTAGTTTTAGTTTGTAGATTAATTGATGGTAAATACCCAAATTATGAAGCGGTTATTCCTAAAGAAAATCCGAATAAATTAACAGTAGATAGAGCTTCTTTCTTAAATTCTGTTAGACGTGTTTCTATTTTCTCTAGTAAAACTACTCATCAAATTCGTTTAAAAATGGCAGGTACAGAATTGAATATTTCTGCTGAAGATTTGGATTTTGCTAACAAGGCTGACGAACGTTTAAGTTGTGATTATCAAGGTGATGACATGCAAATTGGGTTCAACTCTCGTTTTTTAAGTGAAATGTTAAACAACCTAAATTCAAGTGAAGTTTTAATTGAAATGTCTTTACCTAACAGAGCAGGAATTTTAACACCAATTGATGGTACAGATGAAGGTGAAAAAGTAACAATGTTAGTAATGCCTGTAATGTTAAACAGCTAATAGCATAGAAAATAATCATTTCTTTTAGTACAGTTTTCCATAGATAATTCTTAAATACCACAATTTATTCTGAAACACCTTCAGAATAAATTGTGGTTTTTTGATTACATTTACGCTAATGAACTTTTTAGCTCACCTCTATTTATCCGAAAACAACACCAATATTATGATAGGCAATTTTATTGCAGATCACGTTAGAGGAAATCAGTTTACACATTTTGATAAAAAAATTCAACAAGGTATTTTCTTACATAGAGAAATAGATACGTTTACGGATGCTCATCAGATTGTAAGAAAAAGCAAACGACGTTTACACAAACGTTACAGACATTATGATGGTGTAATTATCGATATTTTTTACGATTATTTTTTAGCAAAAAATTGGGCTAATTATTCTGCAATTCCCTTAGATCTTTATACACAATCAGTTTATGATTTATTTGATAAAAAAGCAGCTGAGTTACCAAAAAAATCACAACAATTTATTACCTATATGATTGAGTATAACATTCTATACAATTATCAATATAAAGAAGGCATTGCAAAAGTTTTGAATGGAATGAATCATAGAACAAAAGGAAAATCGCAAATGCATTTGGCTATTGAAGATTTAAACCTATTACAGACAGAATTGGAAGAGGATTTTACTTTCTTTTTTAAAGATTTAGTGGCATTTACAAATCAAAAAATCAATGAAATAGCTGTCATTTCGAATGATACTGAAATAAAATGAAATTTTGATTGAAAGTAGCTAGCGAAACTAAAAACGTAATTAAGAAATCTCTATGAGTGAGATTTCTCCATAAAGTCGAAATGACAAACTAACTTAAACTTATGAAAAAAGGATACATACTTTTCCTGTTAACATTTCTATCCATATTAACTTCTTGTAAAAAAGAAAAAATAACAGGTTTAATTACAGAAAAAGCAATGGTGGTTTCTGCACGAGTAGAAGCCTCAAAAATTGGTTCAGCCATTTTAGAAAAAGGTGGAAATGCTTATGATGCTATGATAGCCACTCATTTTGCATTAGCAGTAGTTTATCCTGTTGCAGGTAATATTGGTGGTGGTGGCTTTATGGTTTACAGAAATAATGATGGTACAAAGGGAGCTTTAGATTTTAGAGAAAAAGCACCAATTACCGCTCATAAAGACATGTATTTAGATTCTCTAGGAAATGTGATTGACAAAAAAAGTACATTAGGAGCGCACGCAGTTGGAATTCCTGGCTCTGTTGCAGGTGTTTTTGAGGTGCATAAAAAGTTTAGCAGCTTACCTTTTAAAGATTTGATACAGCCAGCCATTGATTTAGCTAGAACAGGATATAAAGTAACCGAAAAACAAGCCATTTCTTTAAACTCTAAAACTGAATATTTTGAAACTGTTAATAATTATAAAACAGTTTTTGAAAAAGTATGGAAAGTTGGAGACATTCTAAAACAAGAAGAGTTAGCGCAAACTTTAGAACGCATTCGCGACTTTGGTAAAGATGGTTTTTATACAGGTAAAACTGCAGATTTATTAGTGAATTACGTTACTGAATTAGGTGGAATTATATCGCATCAAGATTTAGAAAAATACGAAGCAGTTTGGCGCAAACCTGTTGAATTCTCTTACAAAGATTATAACATTATTTCTATGACTTTGCCTGCAAGTGGTGGTATTTGTTTGGCACAAATTTTAAAAGCTATTGAACCTTTTGATCTTTCTAAAATCAAACATAATTCTACTGAATATGTGCAACTACTCACAGAAGCAGAAAGAAGATCTTATGCAGATAGAGCGCATTATTTAGGTGATATAGATTTTGTAAACGTTCCTATGGATAGTTTAACAAACAACAATTATATCAACCAAAGAATGAAAAGTTTTTCTTGGGATAAAGCTACACCCTCTTCTGAAGTTTCTCACGGAAAAATTCTAGGTTTTGAAAGTGATGAAACCACCCATTATTCTATTGTAGATCAGTTTGGGAATGCAGTTTCTGTAACCACAACTTTAAATACTGGTTATGGTTCTAAAGTAGTTGTAAAAGGAGCAGGTTTTATTTTAAACAATGAAATGGATGATTTTAGCAGTAAACCAGGTGTACCCAATATCTATGGTCTGGTAGGCTCTAAAGCCAATGCAATTGCATCAGAAAAAAGAATGTTAAGTTCTATGACACCCACTATTGTAGAAAAAGAGGGTAAATTATTTATGGTTGTTGGTACTCCTGGTGGCTCAACAATAATTACTTCTGTTCTACAAAATATTTTAAATGTTACAGCATATAATATGGGGATGCAAGAGTCTGTAAATCAACCGCGTTTTCATCATCAATGGTTACCAGATGTCATTAGAATGGAACCCAATGGATTTGATGCTAAAACCAAATCTAAGCTAGAAACTTTAGGCTATTCAATTTTAGAAAGAAACTCTTTGATTATTGGTAGAGTTGATGCTATTTTAGTGTTACCAAATGGACAATTAGAAGGTGGTGCAGATAAAAGAGGCGATGATACTGCAGTTGGATTTTGAATTCATTAAGGATAAAAATAAAGGTCTAAACACAGAAAGTGTTTAAAATTGAACAACAAATGATAATCCATAGAAAATACTTATTGTAAAAAAGAAAATCACATAAAATACTTCGAGTTTTAACGAATTCATTTCACCATTTTCTTCGTAAATTTGTACATATAAAGTTAAAAAGATGGCAATAGAAGCAGCAGTATTACCTGAAAGACCAAAAAAACCAAAATGGCTACGTGTTAAACTACCTGTTGGTAAAAAATATACAGAACTTAGGGGATTAGTAGACAAATACAAACTAAATACCATTTGTACAAGTGGAAGCTGCCCAAATATGGGCGAATGCTGGGGAGAAGGTACAGCTACTTTTATGATTTTAGGAAACATTTGTACACGTTCTTGTGGTTTTTGTGGTGTAAAAACTGGAAGACCTGAAACCGTTGAATGGGATGAACCCGAAAAAGTAGCACGTTCCATAAAAATTATGGGTATAAAACACGCCGTAATTACCTCTGTTGATAGAGATGATTTAAAGGATGGGGGATCGATAATTTGGGCAGAAACTGTGGAAGCAATTCGTAGATCAAATCCAAAGACAACCTTAGAAACATTAATTCCAGATTTTCAAGGAAACACCAAGCAAATAGACAGAATAATTGAAGTACACCCTGAAGTGGTTTCTCATAATATGGAAACTGTAAGAAGGTTAACAAGAGAAGTTCGTATTCAGGCTAAATACGATAGAAGCTTGGGCGTATTAAAATATTTAAAAGAAAATGGAATGCGTACCAAAACTGGTTTAATGTTAGGTTTGGGAGAAAAAGAAGATGAAGTGATACAAACCATGAAAGATTTACGAGCTGTAAATTGTGATATCATTACAATTGGTCAATATTTACAACCTACTAAAAAGCACTTACCAGTGCATGAATTTATTTCACCAGAACAATTTAAGAAATACGAAACCATTGGCTTAGAAATGGGCTTTATGTATGTAGAAAGTGGGGCTTTAGTAAGATCTTCTTACAAAGCACACAAACACGCAATTTAAATGTTAAAATATTATAAAAACCAAAATTTAAATGATTTTATGGCACAGATATTGTAGCTATAATAAATGAAAACAATTTAGTAAACGGTTTTCATTGTGTAAATTATTTGAATTATTTGAAATAAACCATCTCTTATTGAGATGGTTTTTATTTTTTGATGCGATTAATACTGTAACTTTTCTTGAAAAAACGCATTTAACATGAGTTCGATAGAGGTTGATAGAGATTTATTTTACTGAAAAACAGCGGATTGTCATTTCGAACGAAACGAAGTATAGCTGAGAAATCTCAAATTTAAATTAAGATTTCTCCATTTCAGTGGAAATGGACATTCGTTTCAAAGAATAAAAATTATAATATATTTCTAATCATCGGTTTTTAAATCGAACTCACAGTATTAAAAAATACGTTCACAAAAATTTCAAACAAACTCATAACAACAAAAAAATCGTTTGACAAAGTTGCCAAACGATTTTTGATTTTTTAATTACATCCCTTAACTTGTAATTAACTAACTGTAATTAAATCCAATTCAAAGAAACAAAAGATTACAATTAGAAAAGTAAATTTTCGTTCACTTACAATAGATACTCGCTAACATGTTATAAATTATCTTTAAAGCTTTTAGATGGCACTAATAATATCATATTTTGTAATGATATGATGATTTCCGTTTTCTAAATCAACTAAAACTGCAGTATTTGCTTTAGATATTAATTTTGAAACTTCTTCTAATTTCGTTTGTTTTTTTACGATTGGATATGGTTTTCCCATAATTTCTTTTATCGTTTTATTAGCAATATTTTTATCACTCATAAAATGATATAATAAATCAGACTCATCTAAAGAACCTACAATTCCGTTTGCATCTTTTATAGGCATTTGTGAAATTTTATGCGTTTTCATGCGCTCAATAGCATGAGCAACCAACTCTTCAGTTTGGGCTGTAACTAAATGTTTATTATCATGATTTTTAATTAAATCAGAAGCTATGGTAATTTCTTCATCTAAAAAACCTCGATCTCGCATCCAATCATTATTAAACATTTTACCTACATACCTGCTTCCATGATCATGAAACAAAACAACTACAACATCATCCTTAGAAAAATGTTCTTTTAGTTGTAGTAATCCTTTTACAGCTGCACCAGCAGAATTTCCCAAAAACATACCTTCTTCTTTCGCTAAACGTTGGGTATAAATGGCTGCATCTTTATCAGTTACTTTGGTAAAACCATCAATAACACTAAAATTTACATTTTTAGGTAAAATATCTTCTCCAATTCCTTCTGTGATGTACGGATAAATTTCATTTTCATCAAAAATACCAGTTTCGTGGTATTTTTTAAAAACCGAACCATAAGTGTCAATACCCCAAACTTTAACAGTTTTACCCTCTTGCTTTGCTCTCATTTTCAAGTAACTTCCTACTCCAGAAATAGTGCCTCCTGTACCAACACCAACTACAAAATGAGTAACTTTACCTTCTGTTTGTTCCCAAATTTCAGGTCCTGTACTTAAAAAATGTGCTTTGCAATTGCTTGGATTATCGTATTGATTTACATACCAAGAATTTGGCGTTTCTTCGCCCAAACGCTTGGAAACTGAATAATAAGAACGTGGATCATTGGGCTCTACATTTGTAGGGCAAACCACAACTTCGGCTCCTACTGCTCTTAAAATATCAATCTTTTCTTTAGATTGTTTATCAGCCATCACAAAAATACATTTGTAACCTTTTACAATACCTGCCAAAGCTAATCCCATTCCTGTATTTCCAGAAGTACCTTCTATAATTGTTCCTCCAGGTTGTAAACGCCCATCTGCCTCAGCATCTTCAATCATTTGTAAAGCCATTCTATCTTTTACAGAATTACCAGGGTTAAATGTTTCATATTTAGAGAGTACTAAACAAGGCAACTCTTTAGTTAAAGTATTTAATTTTACTAAGGGAGTATTACCAATGGTTTCTAATATATTTTCTGCGTAGTTCATAAGTAAAAAGTATGTGTTACAAAAATAGTTCTTTTTATTAGTGGACTACAAATTATGATGATTATTGTATTGTTAATATTTAGAAATAAATTGTATAAAAAAATAAACTTTTAATGAAATATAGACTTAAATTTAATTGATATTATATTTTTTTTGATGAAAATTACACTAGATTTTATGCATTTATTTATTAGCTATTCCCTGCTCTATTTTATATAATTTTATTTATATTTATTCTAATTTTTATAAATTTATTTTTATGAACTATACTTTACACCAATTAGAAATATTCAAGAAAATTGTAGAAGTAAAAAGTGTTACCAAAGCTTCAGAACAATTGTTTTTAACCCAACCTGCGGTTTCTATCCAACTAAAAAACTTTCAAGATCAATTTAGGTTACCACTTTTTGAAGTTGTTGGAAGAAAATTATACATTACTGAATTTGGTGAAGAAATTGGCAAAGCTGCCATAAAAATACTCGAAGAAGTTGAAGCTATAAATTACAAATCTTCTTTATTTGAAGGAAAATTAGCAGGTAAACTAAATTTATCTGTTGTTTCTACAGCCAAATATGCCATGCCTTATTTTTTAACTCAGTTTATAAAAGAAAATGACAAAGTAGATATTACAATGGATGTAACCAATAAAATGTCTGTAATACGTGCTTTAGAAAATAATCAATGCGATTTTGCAATGGTATCTACCATCCCTAAAAAATTAAAAATTGATCGTATTGAATTGATGAAAAATCAAATGTTTTTTGTTGCTGGAAAAGATTATAAAATTTCTGAAAAAACATTGCTTCTTAAAAACTTAAACCAATCTTTATTTCTTTTTAGAGAAAGTGGTTCTGCAACACGTTTAGCAATGGAAAAATATTTGGTGAAACACAAAATAGAGATACATAAAAAAATGGAACTCACCTCTAATGAAGCCATTAAACAGGCGGTTATTGCTGGTTTAGGGATTTCTATTATGCCGATTATTGGTATTCAAGAATCATTAAAAAATGGCGATTTAAAAATTTTAAAAATCAAAGATTTGCCCTTAGAAACCAATTGGAACTTAATTTGGTTGAAAACCAAAAATTTATCGAATGTGGCCAAGGCTTTTAAAAATTATATCATTGAAAATAAAGATGAAATTATTGAAAACAACTTTCAATTGCAATACGATTATCAATAACAAACTACCACACGAGTTACTTATAAAATCATGAAAAAAAGAAATAAAATAGGTGTTGGTATTGGTCTAGGAATTGCTTTTGGGTCTCTTATAGGAATAATTACCAATAACCATACTTTATGTGTGGCTTTAGGAATAATTTTTGGAGCATTTTTTGGCAAAATAGCTACAAAAAAACAAAATGACACTCAATCAAAATGATTGATAAACATATTATTGCAACATAATACAACTACATTAAGCAAATTTAATTGACCTTGAAGGTTCTATTTTGGTGATGATATACGAAGGTAAAATCAACATTAAAAAACACAATAAAAGGGTGCCTAAATTTAGCAAAATAATAGCTGTTACAGAAATATAAACAGGCATTGTTGTTACATAATAGGTTTCTGGGTTTAAGCTAATCACTTTAAAAAAGTACTGAATTCCAATTATAGAAAGGCCAATAATATTACCCCAAAACAAACCTTTTAAAATTAAATAAGACGCATTATATAAAAATATTTTTCGGATGCTTGTATTGTTACTTCCTAAAGCTTTAAGAATACCAATCATTTGCACCCGTTCTAAAATTAAAACCAGTAAAGCTGTTATCATATTAATACCTGCAATAACAATCATAATCGCAATAATAAACCAAACATTATTATCAAATAATTTAATCCATTCAAAAACATTAGGATAGGCATCAACAATAGTTTTTCTATTTAAAGTAGCACCAATTTGATAATAAACTTCGTTCCCTTTTGCTTCAATTTCATCAAAATCATCTAATAAAACCTCAAAACCACCCACTTCATTTTCAGTCCATTTATTTAATTTTTGCACCTCTCTAATATCACCAATCATCACATTGTTATCAAACTGAGCAAAACCAGTATTATAAATTCCTGAAACAATGTATTTTTTGTTAGATGGTAATTTACTCATCGTTGTTTTTAAAAAGGTCGCCAAAATGGTATCGTTTAATTTTAGATGTAAACGATTAACTACAGTTTCTGACAATAAAACCTCTCTTGTTCTTGGTTGATTAAAATTGGGCACTTTACCTTCTACTAAATATTCTTCAAAAAAAGACCAATCGTAATCTGTAGAAACACCTTTAAAAATAATGCCTTCAAAATCGGTTTTTGTTCTTAAAATGCCACCTTTATTCGCAAAAACTTGTACATTTTTTATACCTAAAATATTATCAAACTTCGGATAAAACTCTTGATTTTTATCTATTGGTGTTGTAGAAACATCAGAATTGTTATTGTCGTAATTTACAATTTGAATGTGTCCTTTAAAGCCTGCCATTTTATCCCGAATTTTATACTGTAATCCAGCACCTGTTGCCACTGCAATCAGCATAATTATAATACCCAAAGCAATTGCAGTGATGGCAATTTTTATTATTGGCGATGAAATGCTACTTTTATACTTTTTGCCAGCAATAATGCGTTTTGCAATAAATAATTCGTAATTCAAATTGATGACTATTTTTAATCTTCGTAAAAGTACCTATTTATTTTTATTTCTATTGATGAATTTTAACCTGATTTCGTGCGCTAAACAGTTTAAGAATGCAGAGTTAAAAGTAAAGGCTGTAGATAAAGATTCTTTAAAAATTAAAACTGGTGCTGAAAGAACAAATTCATATCTGAATTTATTAAAAGGTAAAAAAGTAGGTATCGTTGCAAATCAAACCTCTGTACTATCTATTTTAGAAAGAGCAGAAATTGCGCCAAATGTAATGGGTTCTAAAAAAATTAGCCATCATTTAGTTGATTATCTATTTGATTATAATTTAATTACAGTAAAAAAAGTTTTTGCCCCAGAACATGGTTTTCGAGGAAAAGCTGATGCTGCAGCACTCATACAAGATGGCTTAGACACAAAAACTGGTTTACCTATTTTATCTTTACACGGAAAAAGTAAAAAACCATCTGCGCAACAATTAGAAAATATTGATATTGTTGTTTTTGATATTCAAGATGTGGGCGTTCGTTTTTACACCTATATTTCTACTTTGCATTATGTTATGGAAGCTTGTGCTGAAAACGGAATTCCTTTGATTATTTTAGACAGACCCAACCCAAATGGGCATTATATTGATGGGCCAATTTTAGAAATGAAACACACAAGTTTTGTTGGTAAACATCCTGTTCCTGTAGTTTACGGAATGACTATTGGTGAATATGGACAAATGATAAATGGTGAAAAATGGTTAAAAAACGGAATTCAGTGCGATTTAAAAGTGATTCCTTTAGAAAATTACACGCATAATTCTGAATATCATTTACCAATAAGACCTTCACCAAATTTACCAAATGATAAATCTATAAACCTATACCCAAGTTTAGGTTTTTTTGAAGGTACAACCATTAATGCTGGTAGAGGAACCGAGTTTCAGTTTCAAAGATATGGAGCTCCATTTTTCCCAAAGAGTGATTTTAGTTATACACCAATTTCGAATTTTGGTGCAAAATACCCTAAGCATAAAGAAAAGCAATGTTATGGAGTTGATTTGAGAAAAACGGAGCATTTATCAAAAATAGATTTGTCTTTTTTAATTGACGCTTATAAAAAAACACCTAAAACCGAAAAATTCTTTGGCAATACTTTTACCATTCATGCAGGAAACACAACATTGCAAAAACAAATAGAAGCAGGTTTATCAGCAAAAGAAATTGAAAAAACTTGGAAGAAAGGTTTG
Organism: Polaribacter sp. R77954; assembly: GCF_044595335.1. Classification (GTDB taxonomy): domain Bacteria; phylum Bacteroidota; class Bacteroidia; order Flavobacteriales; family Flavobacteriaceae; genus Polaribacter. Next base: position 223,105 of record NZ_CP138992.1, on the reverse strand, counting down.
GAAACTTTTAAAAAAATTAGGGAACAATATTTGATATACGAATAGAAATGTTTTTTTTATGAAAAACTACTTTTCTTTTTATTTCTTTTAATACTATTTTCTTGTAAGGAAGAATTTAAACCTAATGAATTTAGAGGTACTTGGATTAATTTAAATGATAAACATGAATTTAGAAACATATTTTATCTTAAAAGATAAGATTTCAGAAATTAGCCAGGCAAAAGAAATAAAAATTAGCATTGAATTTATAAATTTATAAACTCAGTTTTATCTCTCTAAAACCGTCAAAACTTTAGCATCAAAAACTTTAGAATACGCGCTATCAACTTTATATTTTTCGAGCAATTCTTCAGCTCCTTTTAGTTTAAGCTCCTCTTTAATGTAGGTCAACCAATCTGGCCTATCTACAATTGCATTATCAAGAATTATATTAGAAAAATCAGCTTTATTGAATTTTGTTTTTAATAAAATTGCTCCTGTTAAATTTGCTTTGGTTAAAACTGCCCCACTTAAATTCGCGTAACCTAAATCTGCTTCTTTTAAATTGGCATTTTCAAACAAAACATTGCGTGCATTTAAATTTACAAGGCTAGCATTTGATAAGTCTGCATCTGTTAAATTAATATAACTTAAGGCAACTTTGTCTAAATTAGCCCCTTTTAACTCAGCCTTTGTAAAATTACTTTCTTGTCTGATATTACTAAAAATAGTAGCATTTAAATCGCTTTTACAAAGTGTAATTAACAATTGCCCTCTTTCAGGACTAATTGGCTTATCTATTAATTTATCATTTAATAAATATCTATAAGGTTTCATTGCTCTGCTTAACCCTACAATTCTACCCACTAAAGTATTTGATAATCTTCCGTTTTTTTTGGTTTCGAGCTCTGTATTGATATCGCTTAAAACATCTCCCATAATAAACATTTGTGCAGATCTTCTAGAAGCTTCTGCCAAGTAGGTTTGCTCTTGAATTTTTCTATTTTGTGATTTTAAAAGGTGGTTTTGATAAATCATTAAAGTAGTTGGTAGCAAAGCAAAAAGAATAGCCACCACACCTATTCTAGTTAATCTTTTTACAATACTTGCAATTAAATCTGATGTGGTTTGTAAAGAAATTCGTTTTTGCTCATTAAACTCTTGAATAGAGTTGTAAATGCTTGTTTTTAAGTTTTTACCAGCAATAAAAGTAGTCGTAAAATTCATAAAAAACTTCCACTTTTTTAGGTTTGATTTTTTAGGTTTTTCAAACTTTGCTAAACGTTCTTTAAGCTTTAAATTCTCTTTTTCTAACTCTTGAATTCTGTCAGACATTTTTACCGGTTTTAGAAATATAGGTCTTTTATTTCCTTCTTTTTTTTTCTTTATACACGTAAGGAATTTCTTTTTTTAAAGCCTCTACAATATTGTAAGTTGCAGGACAAACAAAAGTATTTGCAATCGTTAAATCTGTAATTTGAATAAATTTACGACGATTTGTATGCGGATATTCAGCGCAGGCTTTTGGTCTTACATCATAAATAAAACAGGTATTATCAGTCTCATCTAAAAAAGAACAAGGTGCTGTTTTTAAAACCATAAAATCGTCTTCATCTCTTTCTAAATATTGATGTATAAAATCTGCAACCTTTATTTTTAGATGCTTAGATATGCGCTCAATATCTTTTTCTGTAAATATTGGGCTTGTTGTTTTACAGCAATTTCCACATGCTAAACAATCTGTATTTTCAAACTCTCTATCATGCAAATTTTGCATTACCACATCCAAATTTTTGGGTGTTCTACGCCTTAAATTAGCGAAATATTTTTTGTTTTCTTTTTGGGCTTCATAAGCCAATTTTGGCAATTGTTCTAAGCGTTTTTGCATTCACGAAAAATACAAATATTTCTAATAAAAATAGACTAAAAATATGTAATTTTGCATTTCAATTTTTTAGACCAAATGAACATACAAAAAACCATAGAAACTAAAGTAAAAGAAGGGTTTTTAGCTTTATATGACGTTGAAATTCCTTCAGTAGAATTCCAAGCAACTCGTAAAGAATTTGATGGTGACATCACTGTTGTAGTTTTTCCCATGTTGCGTTTTAAAAAAGGAAATCCTGTTCAAATTGGTACTGATTTAGGAAATTATATAGTTGATAATGTGACTGAAATCACAAATTTTAATGTGGTTAAAGGTTTTTTAAATTTAGTGATTGACGACAGTTATTTTATCGATTTTTTCAACACTATTTATAAAAATGCAACTTATGGTTTTACATCGCCAAAGGCAGATGAAAAAGCGGTTATGGTTGAATACTCGTCACCAAACACCAATAAACCTTTACATTTAGGACACGTTCGTAATAATTTATTAGGCTATTCTGTTGCTGAAATTATTAAAGCTGCTGGTAAAAAAGTCTACAAAACTCAAATTATAAACGATAGAGGGATACATATTTGTAAATCGATGTTGGCTTGGCAAAAATTTGGAGCAGGAGAAACTCCTGAATCAACAGGTTTAAAAGGTGATAAATTGGTTGGTAATTATTATGTGAAATTTGACCAAGAATATAAAAAAGAAATTGCTCAATTAATATCTAAAGGAAAAACAGAAGAAGATGCAAAAAAAGAAGCACCACTTCTAATTGAAGCCCAACAAATGTTACTTAAATGGGAAGCTGGAGATGAAGACGTGGTAAAACTTTGGCAAACAATGAATACTTGGGTTTACAGTGGTTTTGATATTACTTACAATAACTTAGGTGTAAACTTTGACAATCTTTATTACGAAAGCAACACCTATTTATTGGGTAAAGATGTGGTTGCACAAGGTTTAGAAAAAGGTGTTTTCTATAAAAAAGAAGACGGTTCTGTTTGGTGCGATTTAACTGATGACGGTTTAGACGAAAAAATAGTGTTACGCTCTGATGGTACTGCAGTTTATATGACACAAGATATTGGAACTGCTATTCAACGTGTAAAAGATTATGCAGATGTTGGAGGAATGGTATATACTGTTGGTAATGAGCAAGATTACCATTTTCAAGTGTTATTTTTAATCCTAAAAAAACTAGGTTTTGATTGGGCTAAACAATTGCACCATTTAAGTTATGGAATGGTAGATTTACCATCAGGAAAAATGAAATCTAGAGAAGGAACTGTGGTTGATGCTGATGATTTAATGGTAGAAATGACAACTACTGCCAAAGAAATCTCTGAAGAACTTGGCAAACTAGATGGGTATTCTGATGAAGAAAAAAATGAACTTTATAAAACCATTGGTTTAGGTGCATTAAAATATTTTATTTTAAAAGTTGATCCTAAAAAAAGAATCTTGTTTGATCCAAAATCATCTGTAGATTTTCAAGGAAACACAGGGCCTTTCATTCAATATACCTATGCTAGAATTCAATCTATAATTCGAAAAGCAGATTTTGATTATTCAAATCCTGTTTCTATTGAATTGCACGAAAAGGAAAAAGAACTGCTGAAACAATTAGAAGTTTATCCTGATATTATTCAACAAGCCGCATCAAATTATTCTCCAGCAGTTATAGCAAATTACACCTATGATTTGGTAAAAGAATTCAATTCTTTCTATCAAAATGTATCAATTTTAGGCGAAGAAAATAAGAACAAAAAAATATTCAGGGTACAGCTTGCTAGTAAGGTTGCAGATACCATAAAATCTGCATTTTCATTATTAGGAATTAAAGTACCTAAAAGAATGTAATTTCATAAAAAATATTTAGTAATAAATAGAAATTCATTAAATTTTAAATATATTAGTTAATTACTTGAAATCATTACAAATTATAATTAAATTTGGCCGATTTTTAACACAATTTAGCATTCAAATTTTAATTTTAATTAGTTTTAAAATAAAATAAAATAAAAACATGAAATACGATATCATTATTATTGGAAGTGGACCTGGAGGATATGTAACTGGAATTAGAGCATCACAACTTGGCTTTAAAGTTGCCATTGTTGAAAAGGAATCTTTAGGTGGTATTTGTTTAAATTGGGGATGTATACCTACTAAAGCTTTATTGAAATCAGCTCAAGTATATGATTATCTAAAACATGTAGATCAATATGGTTTAAAAGCGGAAGCTATAGACAAAGATTTTGATGCTGTAATAAAAAGAAGTAGAGGCGTTGCTGATGGTATGAGTAAAGGAGTTGCTTTTTTGATGAAAAAGAACAAAATTGACATTATTGATGGCTTTGGAAAAATTAAAAATGGTAAAAAAGTAGATGTTACTGCAGCAGATGGTACTATTACAGAATATGCAGCAGATCACATTATAATTGCTACAGGTGCTCGTTCAAGAGAATTGCCTAGCTTACCTCAAGATGGCGTTAAAGTAATAGGTTATAGAAAAGCCATGACCTTACCAAAACAACCAAAATCTATGATTGTTGTAGGTTCTGGAGCTATTGGTGTAGAATTTGCACATTTTTACAATACAATGGGTACAGCGGTTACTATTGTAGAATATATGCCAAACATTGTTCCTGTAGAAGATATAGATATTTCTAAACAATTCGAACGCTCAATAAAAAAAGCAGGTATTAAAGTAATGACCAACTCTTCTGTAGAGTCTGTTGATACTTCTGGTGATGGAGTTGTTGCCACTGTAAAAACTAAAAAAGGAGAAGAAACTTTAAAAGCAGATATTTTATTATCGGCAGTGGGTATTAAATCTAACATTGAAAACATTGGTTTAGAAGACGTAGGTATTATTGTTGATAGAGATAAAATATTAGTAAACGATTTTTACCAAACAAATATTCCTGGTTATTATGCCATTGGTGATGTTGTGCCTGGACAAGCACTAGCTCACGTTGCTTCTGCTGAAGGAATTACCTGTGTTGAAAAAATTGCTGGCTTACATACAGAAAAAATTGACTATGGTAATGTACCTGGATGTACATACGCAACACCAGAAATTGCTTCTGTAGGATTAACAGAAGCAAAAGCAAAAGAAGCAGGATATGACTTAAAAGTTGGTAAATTTCCATTCTCTGCATCTGGTAAAGCAAAAGCTGCAGGAACTCCAGATGGATTTGTAAAAGTAATTTTTGATGCCAAATATGGTGAATGGCTAGGATGCCATATGATTGGTGCTGGTGTTACAGATATGATAGCTGAAGCTGTCCTTGGTCGTAAATTAGAAACAACTGGTCATGAAGTTTTAAAAACCATACATCCTCACCCTACAATGAGTGAAGCTGTAATGGAAGCTGTTGCTGATGCTTATGATGAGGTAATTCACCTATAAATATTGCTGTTTGACAGAAAAACAATTTTAATAGCTATATTTTTTGTTACTTTTGTAAGCGTTACAATTAATAAAATCCCTCACTTTAACGATTAATTAAAATTTAAACTAAATAAATGGGTTTCGTTGAGTGGTTTCTTTCTTTTATCTATAAGATAAAGACATTTCCTCTTATTATACAAATAACTATTGTATTAACAATGGTGTTTATCATAGCTACAATAGCACTAATGATAACAATTTATACAATAAGAAGAAGACACAATAGATTGCAGAAAACACTAAAAAATAGTGTTCCTGAAATTATTAAATTATTTGATAATATTCTTTTTACCGATAAAAACTACACAGAACAAGAAGTTTTTACAAAGTTTGAAGATATTGTTGATGAAGTAAATAGAGAGTCTTTAGACATTGCTGTTAGTATTTTAGTTGATTTTAAAAATGATGACAGAGAATCAGAAAAATATCCATTAATCATTAGCGCCCTAGGAATAGTTGAGCACTTAGAACGCAAATTTGATTCTCGTTCGAATAGTGAAAAAATTGATGCTTTCCAAGAGGCGTTTGTATTGGATTTAAATAAATTTGATTCCAAAATTTTAAGATATGCCTACAGTAAAAATAAAATGATTCGTAGTGAAGCAAGAAATTCTCACCTTGCATTAAGCTCTAACGATCCTTATCGATTTTTTGATGAATTTGATAGAAACCTAAGTAAATGGGATGAAATTGAATTGATGCAATACCTACAACTACAAAAAGAAAGAGGTAATCTAGAAGGTTTAGGAAAATGGATCAACTATTCTAAAAATGATTCTCTTGTAGTATTTCTGATTAAAATGGTCGGTTATTTTCAACAAAAAGGTATTGACGAAATTTTAATCGAAAAATTAGAAGACGATAACGAACTGGTAAGAGCCGAAGCAATTTTAACTTTAGGAGAATTAAATATTACAGAAACAGAACAAGAATTAATTGACAGATATTATACAGAGCCAGAAATATGCCAAGTGGCTATCATAAAAACAATTAGAAAGTTTAATACTGGTAAATCTTTAAATTTTTTAGAAAATGTTTTTCAAGATTCTAACAATATCGATACAAAGAAAATTATTGCAGAAGCCATCCTTAATTATAGTTATGAAGGTAAAATAGCTTTTCAAAATTTAAAAGACACTTTAAAAGGTTTTGACCAAATTATTTTAAAGCATATAGAAACTCCTTTAATTAAATACAAATAGATGTTTGAAATTTTTGTGACAATTTATGAGTATTTTATATTTTTTTATGCAACTTCCTTAATTTTAAGTTACATAATATTGGCTATATTTTCTTTTATAGCTATTAATAGATATAAAAGTTATAATACAGATATAGACGATGAAGAATTACTTAGTTCTGAACTAGCACCAGGTATTTCTGTAATTGCACCCGCTTATAATGAAGAAAAAACTATTATTGTAAATGTAAAATCATTACTAACCTTAAACTACCCACTTTTTGAGGTAATTATTGTAAACGATGGTAGTAAAGATGACACCTTAAAACTACTTATTGAAGAATTCGATTTGGTAGAAGCGCCTTTTGCTTACGTTGAAAAAATTAAAACCAAACCTTATAAACGAACTTTTAAATCACAAAACCCTAAATATGACATTCTTACCATTATAGATAAAGAAAATGGAGGAACAAAAGCAGATGCCTTTAATGCAGGTTTAAATGCCTCAGTATTTCCTTACTACCTTAACACAGATGTAGATTGTATTTTGGCAAGAAATACGCTTACAAAAATGATTAAGCCAATTCTAAGTTCTAAAACTACTGTAATTGCGGTAGGTGCAACACTTAGAATGTCTAACAATTGTGAAATTGAAGAAGGGATTATTACCAGAGTAAGACCTCCAAAAGCATTAATACCACGTTTTCAAGAATTAGAATATATTAGGTCTTATTTACTAGGAAAAATGGGTTGGGAATTAATAAATTCTGTACCTAACGTTTCTGGTGGTTTAGGAATGTTTGATAAAGATATCGCTATTAAAGCTGGGGGTTATGGAGCAGATTCTCATGCTGAAGATATGGATATGTTAACAAGAATGGCTGCTCATATGATGAATAACAAGCTAGATTATAAAATCGGTTATATTCCTCTATCATGTTGTTGGACAGAAGGCCCACCAAACATTCAAATATTAAGTAGACAGCGCACAAGATGGGCCAGTGGTTTATTTCAAATGTTTAGTGATCATAGAAAAATATTATTTAATCCAAGTTACAAAAGACTCGGTTTAATAACATTTCCTTACATTTTTATATTTGAATTTTTAGCACCAATTATAGAAGCTTTTGGAATTTTATTTTCGATATTCTTACTTTTATATGGTTACGTAAATTGGAACTTTGCACCACTTATACTACTCTATTCATACACATTTGCCATAATGATTTCGTCTATAGTTATTATTTGGGATCAAATGACATTTAAGTATTACAATACAACCAGAGAGGTGCTTTCTCTTTTTATTACTGCATTCATAGAACCTATTATTTATCACCCAATGATAATGTTTTTTTCTTTAAAAGGGTATTTTAGTTATATTACCTCTCGAGAGTTGGCTTGGGGAACCATGACTAGACAAGGATTTGACAATGAAGATGAAAAAAAGAAAAATTCTGATGGTAATAACAACAGTAACAATAATGGTGGTAATTCATCAAACAATTCTGGCGAAAAAAAATCAAATATTTTTGATAAACTTAAAAAGAATAAAAATTCAGGCACAGATTTTGAGCCTATAAAAACATAAGTTACTTATTATGAAAATAATTAAGTCCATTTTAATTCTTGTTGTTTTACTGTTATCACAATATGAATTCTATGCCCAAGAACAATATGCTTCTTCCGATTTATATTATGAAGAAGCAAAAAAAGATATTGCAGAACAAAACTTTACTCGTGCAGCAAAAATGAGTTGGAGAGGGTTGCAACTAGCCCCAGATGACTTAGATTTAAAAACACTTTTAGGTAAATCGAATATAGAGTTAGGTAGATACGATACTGCAAGATATGTATTAAAACAAGTATATGAAAGACGTAGAAAAGATATCGATGTTCTTAAATACCTTGTTACTATTGAGCAAACTACTAAAAGATATTCTGATGCCATATGTTTTTTAAATGAGCTATTAGAAATAACACCATACAGTAGAGGATTTTGGAGAAGAAAAATACTCATTTATCAAGAAATGGGAAATTTTGAAGAAGCTGAAAGAGCTTTAAAAAGGTTATACCAAATATATCCTGATGATACTGAAATTCAGAATGATTATAATTACATCATGTTAAATGATGGGAATAATGCCATTGCTGAAAAGAATTACGATGATGCTAATGAAATCTACAAAACCGTAATTGACAATGATCCTACCAACAAGGATGCATATATTGGTGTTATTAGAAATGAAATGCTTAAAGGTAACCCTGAATATGCATTACAATTTACCAATAGAGCCTTATTAGAATTAAAATATGATCAAGAATTAATAGAAAAGAAAATTGGTTTATTAGAAGATTTAGGAAGGCATGAAGAAGCCATTGCTTTTATTAAAAATGGTATTGATGTTCCAATAGATCGTTTCCCACAAATACATGCAAAAACCTTACCTTATTTAATGCAGCAATCTGCTAGTTTTAATGAATATAATGATCCTTATGAAATCAATAAAAAATTATTAGAACAAAATGGAAATTCGGAGTCACAAAACTACGTAGTATCTAAAGCAATGGGAAAAGGTTATGATGGTGATGCTGAATATTTTCTTAAAAAAGGTATTAAAAGGAGTCCGAATAATAAAAAACTTCAAGTTCAATTAAAAGAACTGTATAGACCTATTAAAGACAAAGAAAGGTTTGAAAAAGAAGTAATTAAGTTACACGAAAAATACCCTAATGATACAGATATTACTTACGATTACAACCTAATTATGTATGATAGGGCCAAAACTTATTTAGAAAACAGACAGTTTGATTTGGCATTGGAAATATTTCAAGATTTGGCATCTGCTCCAGATTTTACCAAAGAGGCCGAGCAACAAATTTTTGGTATTTATTTAGAATTAGGGCAATATGATGAAGCAACAGATCAAGTAGATAAACTTATTGGTTTAGAACCAGATAATCCAGACCATTTATTAAGAAAATCATCTTTATATGCAAAAATGCAGCTGTATGAAGATGCCTTAAATATAACTAGAGGTTTAGAACAAAGTTATCCTTTAAGTGAAAAATATCCAAGAATATATGTGGGCCAAACAGTTGAATATGCAAGGTATTTAATGCAAATACAACGTTATGAAAAAGCATTAGAAGTTATTGAAGATGGTTTAACAAGAGAAAATAATAACAAAGAGTTATTGGATTTAGCCATAAATGCTTCTTCTGCAATACCAGATTATCCTAAAGGAATCAATTACAACAGGAGTGCGTTAAGTTTTTATCCAAATAATAAAAACTTTAAAATTAAACTTTCTAGTTTATTGGCTCAAAACAAACAATACGATGAAGCAATTGCTGTATTAGACTCTTTAGAAACTGTTTATAAATACGATAGAAAAATTAAGAATTCTTTGGCTGAGGTACTATGGTATAGAGCTAGAAATAATGAAGACGAAGGTAATATTGAAGAAGCTTTAGCAGATTATAACCTTTCAGACTCTTTAAATCCGGCAGAAAATTATTCATTACAAAGAATGATTAATTTATATATCATTCAAAAACCAAATGATGAAGCTTTAGAAATTATCAACCAAAAAATTGAAAAATATCCTAATGACAATTTCTTAAAATATAAAAAAGGATTGGTATTTGAATTGATGAAACAATACGATTCTGCCTATTACTATCAACAATTTAGAGAAATAGATGATCCTTTCGAAAAACAAAATTGGACCCTAGCTCTAGAAACCTTAAAAGCGGCTAAACTTAAAAATAAGTTAGCAGCTACTTATACAAAAGCAACCTCAGATTCTTTGCCTTTTAGCACTTCTCTAGCTAGTTTATCATACAATTATAGGTATGATGAAAAAAATACTTTTGGAGCTGCAGTAAATTATGCAGCAAGAAGATCTGGTGTTGGTGTACAAGGTGGAGTAAATTATTCAAGAATATTTAACCCAACACTTTATGCTGATGTTGGTGTGTTAATGGGTAATCTGTTTTTTCCAAAGTTTATTTTGTATGGTAACGCATACAAAGGTCTTGATAATGGTTACCAAGCACAAGCTGGTATTAGATATTCGTACTTACAAAATGATATAAGTTTTTTCACCTTAAACCTAGGCGCCTCTAAAACTTGGGAAGATGTTTGGTTGAATGCAAAAGTATCTTTAATGAGAGACGACGCCTACAATTATTTTAACTTTGCTACACAATCACGTATAAATGTTAACTCTAAAGGAGATTATGTAAGTTTTATTGCATCATTTGGTAGTGCACCATTTAACGACCAATTGCCAGAAGGTGCTGCAGCTTTCTTAGATTTCTCTAACGTTTTGGTAGGTGCTGGATATGGCCATAATATTTCTCCAAGAACAATGTTGCTAATTAATGGATCGTGGATTAATTTTAAAAGTCCTATTACAGATAGTAACGCACTTCTTTTTATCAACCAATATAATTTAGGAGTATCGATTATAACAAAATTCTAAAGTTTTTTAATGTGCCAACTTTATGATGTTTAAAAAATACATATATCTAATTATAACTTTTTTAAGCTTAACCACTTGTGCTCAAACCAAAGTAATATTGTTTTCTAAAAAAGAGAAAATAACACCTAAAATAAATATTCCGTTATCGGCTGATCAACTAGTAACTGAAGCAGCTACAGATTTTAGAAATAAGTTTAAAGCAGCAACTGGTGAAACTTTAAAAATAGAAAGAAGCAATGGTTTAAATAAAAACTATAGCTATGTATTATTAAGAGTAAACCCAACACAAAAAGAAAATTTTTGTATTTATCGAAAATCTGGTAATATTACCATACAAGGTTCATCAACACAAAATTTAATTTACGGAATAAGTGATTTTTTTCAACATTATACAAGTCTTAATTACATAAGTGGTAATAATACTTCGCCTAATTTTGACACAGAAATTAAAGTTCCTGTGCGTTTTAGCAGATGCGAATCTCCTAATTTTGGATATAGAGAACCTTATTACTCACCTAATTTTAATCCTGATTTTAGAGCTTGGAATAAAACAAATTATCTAGAATTAGAGTGGGGAATTTGGGGACATAATTTACCAAAAATACTAAAAGAGTATAAACTACCAGAATCTGTTTATGCAAAGCTTGGTGATAAAAGAGTAAAAAGTCAATTTTGTTTTACTAGTGCAGATTTGTTTAATTATGTAAATAAACGCGTAAAAGAAATATATGACAGTGACCACGCACTAAACAAATACATGATTTTACCAAACGACAACAATATTGTTTGTACCTGTAATACCTGTAAAGCTATTGGTAATACTACTAAAAATGCTGCACCAGCTGTATTTGATTTTTTAAACAAATTAGCCAAAAACAACAAAAAATCATCGTTTTTTACTGCGGCTTATGTAACTGTTAAAAATGTACCAAAATTTGATGCAGAAACAAATACAGGTATTTTTTATAGTACCATTGATATTCAAAAAGGGATTCCAATAGAAGACACAAAAGATTTTAAACAATTTGATAGTGATATTAAAAAGTGGAAAACATACCTAAATAACGTTTATATATGGGATTATACTGTAAACTTTGATAATTATTTTGATATTTATCCAATCTTAAAAACCACTCAAAAAAATTTAAAATTATACAAAAAGCTTGGTGTTAATGGTGTTTTTTTACATGGTAGCGAATACGATTTTAGTACTTTTCAGAATTGTAAAACTACTATATTTGCCAAACTTTTATGGAATGTTGATATAAATATAGATAATGAAATAGCTTTGTATTTCTCTAATAGGTATTCCAAAAAATTAGCTAGTTTACTTACCAACTATTTTACTTTTATTAATGAAACCTTTTTAATAAGCAACAAAGAACTGAGTATTTACAGTGGTATTGATGAAACTGTAAAAAAATATTTAGATCCTAAAGTTTTTTTTGATTTCTATAATGAGTTTGATATGCATACTGAAAATAACAAATTCAACCAAGAATATTTAAAATTAGCTACAGCTCTTACATTTTTAAAATTAGAAATAATGAGAGATTATGGCTTAGGTATTTATGGTTATGGAACTTTAAATGGTGAGCGACAAATTATTGTAAAAAACGAAATTACCACATTGTTAGATAATTTAACGAATTACAGTAGATCTGCAGGAATTAAAACTTACAACGAAAGAAAATATAAGATTGAGGACTACATAGAAAGTTGGAGAAAATCTATTTACAAACATCATAAAAGAAAACACTATTTTTATAAAAAAAAGTTTGAAGTACTATCTCAATTAGATGAAGATTACACAAATACACAAGCTTTAAATGATGGTGCTTTTGGTTTGCAAGATTATAATACCAATTGGCATATCAGTTCCGTAGATGATTTGGTCTTAAAAATTGATAAAAAAGGAATTGCAAAATCAGAAAAAATAACATTTTCTTTTTTACAAGATACAAAACATAACATTTACTATCCTAGTACCATAGAAATTTTAGACACAAATTACAAAGTAATTAAAGCAATAGAGATACAACCTAGTCAAAAACTATTAGACACTAAAGAAACATCAATAGAACTTCCTAAAAAGCTAGATGATATACAATTACCAGATAGTTTTATCATCAAAATAAAAAAACATAGCACAACAGGTAAAAATGCTATGGCTTGTGATGAAATTATATTTAATTAAAAAATGATTAAATTTACAATAATGAAAAATATAGTATTACTTATTTTACTAGCACTTTCTTTTAGTGCTTGTGACATTAGAAAACCAGATATAAATACGGTTAGAAAAACAAAAATGGAAATTGAAAATCCAGAACGTCACTACTACCCTATTTTACGAGGTTCAGAGCTATCTGCTGAATATAAATTTTACAATAGAGGTAATGAGCCTTTAATTATATATGATGTGCAAGCCTCTTGTGGTTGTATAGAAATCGATTATCCTTCAGGCTCTATTGGTAAAGATGATTTTGGTTTCATAACTTTAGATTATGATAGCGCCAAAAACATTGGTTATGTAGAATTTTATGTAACCATTGTAGCCAATACAGAAAAGGATGTATTTACAACTATTAAATTCGATTTAAATGTAGTTACTTCTCCACACTATACACAAGATTATGAAGAAATTTATTTGAAGAGAAGAAAAGAAAAATTAGCAGGCGAAGTTGATGGTGATCTTACAGAACAAGGCTATTATGTTGATGATGAAAGAACAGTAAGATAGCATAACCTAAATATTAAAAACCAAAAAAAATCAATACAAAAATGAAAGCAAAATATCAAAGCGTTCTAGAACTAGGACAACAATTAGAAATTAAAGAAGGTGATGTAAAAGAAGAAAATGGTGTATTACATGTTTCTGGTATTGCTAAAAATCAATACGAAAAAAATCTTCTCTGGGATGAAATAAAAAAAATAGGTGGCGACACTCCTTCTGATATTATGGCAGATATTAGAGTGGCAGATACAACAATATATGCAACTCATACTGTTGAAAAAGGAGAAACTTTAGGAAAAATAGCTAAACATTATTATGGTAATGCAATGAAATATACTGCCATTTTTGATGCAAATACAGATATCTTAAAAAACCCAGATGTAATACATCCTGGTCAAATATTAACAATTCCCAATTTATAAAATCAATAATTACATTGATAAAACCGAAGCAAATTGTTTCGGTTTTTTTTATTTTTGATTTCTAAATGCATAAAATTGATTTCAGATATTAAAGAGTTTACTAAAGAGATTGTAAAAGCCATATTAAAACTTGTAATTGCAGGTGTTTTTATCGGTTTTTTAAAAGAATATGATGTTGTAATTGCTGGCATTTTAATTCTAAAAATTATTCATAACGTTTATAAAGAAATAATAAAACCTAAAACAAATAAAAATTGGTTATTGTTGGTAGGAATGCTATTAACTGGTTTTGGAGGTGTTGTGGGCGAAACTTGGGGTGTTGCAAATGGGTATTGGGAGTACCACAAAGTAACAAGAGAAATACCAATGTGGGTGCCATTTGCTTGGATGTTGGCTTTTCATTATCTATACAAATTAGAACGAAATTTAATACCCCTTCTAAAAACCAAAAGTCAAAGAAACAAAATTGTTTTGGCTATAATACTTGCGTTAATATTACCCGCTTTTGGCGAAATAATCACTATAGAACTTGGTGTATGGACGTATTATTGGCCATATCAAATTTTCGGAGTTCCTTTGTATGCTTTCTTATGTTTACTGTTTGTGCACATGTTGGTGTACTGCATTTTACATTTTGTTTGTAAAAAATTTAAAATTGATGATACTGTTTATCATTAAGTTACAAAAGACTCTCACTATGCTTCCTCCAAGAGTATTTTTCCCTTTGGGGAAATTAAAAGGGACTTATTAAAACTGCCAACAAGCAATACGTGTAACTTTATTTCCTTGTTGCATAGGCATCACTTTAAACTGCTTTACACCTAATTTCTTTGATGATTTTTGCAAACTTTCAACATTTTCTTTTTTAGAAACCAAACTTGTAAACCATTTACTTTTTTTAGGATAAAGCGAACTTTCGTATAAATAATTATGCAAAAACGCTTTCTCCCCTCCTACATACCACAATTCATTATTGTTTCCTGAAAAATTTCTTACAGCATTATTGCCTAAGTTTTTTGTTTTTCTTCTGTTTGCACCTCTAGCCTCTTCTGCAGATTTGTAAAAAGGCGGATTACACATCGTAGCTGAAAAAGTATCTTCATCTTCTAAAATCCCTTTTAAAATATGCTGTTCATCAAATTGTTGACGTAGTTCAATTTTACGATCTAAACCATTATCATCAATAATATCTTGAGCAGTATCTAAAGAATCTAAATCAATATCTGTAGCTACAAAGTTCCAATTGTATTCTGCAACTCCTAATAGCGGATAAATACAAGTTGCACCTGTACCAATATCTAAAATGGTAACCTCTTTTTCTTCTGATGAAATTAAATCGCTTAAATGGTGAATATAATCTAAACGTCCAGGAATTGGCGGACACAAATTTTCGTCTGGAAAATCCCAAACAGAAATTTGATTAAAAGAAAATAACAAGGCTTTATTGAGTTCTTTTACCGCTTTTGGGTTAGAAAAATCAATAGTAACAGCATTATAAGTATTGGTAAACACAAATTCTTTTAAAGCAGAATTATTCTGAGTTAATTCCTCAAAATTATAGCCTTTATTAAACTTATTTTTGGGGTGAAGTCCTTTGTCTTTCATTATATTTCGAGGATAGTAAATTGTAACTCTAAAGGTTTTAAGGCTATTTTTAATACATCAATAAATGTAATGCCGTATTCTAAATAATATTCAGAAAAGTTACGTTGTCTTTCTTCTAAACTTTGATTTGGCAACAATTCATTTTGCAGTATTGTAATACGTTCTACCAAATGTGTTTGTCTTTTTTTTTCGGCTTTTAACAAGCGTTTTTCAAGTTTTTCTAAACCTTTTATTTGTTTGCGTTCTTGCGCATTTACAGCATTTAAAAACGAAATATGTGTTTTTTTTGCGACTTCCTTTAAATCAAGAAACTGTTGCTCTAAAAACTGTTTTTTATCTTTAAAATTGGTTTCAATTGCTGTATTTTCTACTACTTTGTTCGTAATAAGTTCATGTTGATTTAAAAACAATTCTTCTTTAGATATATTTAATGCTGCAAGTTTACGAGCTTGTTTTTCTGAAATAACTTGCACCGAATTTCTTAATAGCAAAATAGGAAAAGGAATGTTTACTGCGTTAAAATAATCTTGTAGTTCTAACCAATATGCTTGTTCTCCTCCTCCTCCAATATAACATAAATTAGGTAAAATCACCTCTTGATACAAAGGTCTCATAATTACATTTGGTGAAAATGCTTTCGGATTTTTATGCAATTCCTTAAAAATTTCATCCTTAGAAAAAGCAATTTCAGTGTTGTTGACTTTATACAGATTGTTTTCAAAAATAATACGTTCTCTATAATCATCACCCAAATAAAAGAGATTTATTTCTCTTGGGTTTACTTGAATTTTATAGTTATTTGCTAAGCGTTCTATAGTTTTAGAAACTGCTTTAAAAGAAGTACCATGTTCTAATTCATCTCTTACAAAAGGAATAAATAATTCTTTCAGTTTTGCATCATCTCCATCAACAATTACCAAACCATATTTTGCAAATAATTCATTCGCAATAAAACGAGTAGCATCTGCCAAATTATGATGTTTCAAATACCCATCAGCAAACAGTTTTTTTAAATATTGCGCATTTTTAGAATTCCCTAAATGCTCAGAAAACACGTCAAAAACAGCATCTAAACCGTCAGTTGAAAAACGACCAACTGCACCACCATCTTTTCTATTCCAAGTTACCTTTTTTCCATCAAAATTAAAATAATTAATTTCATCAAAATCATGATCTTCTGTAGCCATCCAGTACACAGGTACAAAATTTTGATTGGGAAATTTCACAGATAGCTCTTCTGCTAAGTTGATAGCAGAAATTATTTTATACAAAAAATATAATGGCCCTGTAAATAAGTTTAACTGATGGCCAGTACTTATGGTAAAGGTATGCTCTTTTTTTAATAAAGAAATATTTGTTTTTGTTTTTTCTGATATTTCAAAAGATTCATATTGATTTTTTAAAGCTTCAGCTAAAACTAATCTAGACGATTTTGAAAATGATGTTTGTTTTTCTGCAATCTGCTTTTGAAAACCTTCGAAATCTGGAAAATTATTATAAAATGGATTTATTTTTGGATTTTTCTCTAGATAGTCTAACATTGTTTTAGAAAAAAAACCTATTTTTTGAAAAGGGATTTGTGTTACTTTCATAAAACAATAACACATTTTTTACAACAATCAGCTGCTGATGTAGAATTCATAAAAACTTGTTTAATTTTTGATAAAAATACAACTATTTTAAATTCTGTCGTAGATTGAAAATCAAACTAACATTTTTTTAACGATGTTCACTTTTATCTACTTTAAATAATGACTTTTATTACTTACTTTTGATGAAATTCAAATTCTTTTCAATGAAAATCAAATCGCTTTTAATCATCGCATTTTTTACTTTTAGTACTCTAATTGCTCAAGAAATTCAATCTCCTTCTTCGTTTTTAGGTTATGAAATTGGTACTCGTTTTACAAGACATCATAAAGTTGTCGATTATTTTAAATATGTAAGCAACCAATTAACCAATGTGCAATTAGAAAAATATGGCGAAACCAATGAACATAGACCTTTATATGTTACCTATATTTCATCACAAGAAAATATTGATAATTTAGAAAATATTAGAAAAGCAAATCTTTCTCAAATTGGCATTTTATCAGAAAATTCAGAAAATAAAAAAGCCATTGTTTGGTTGAGTTATAATGTACATGGTAATGAAGCCTCTAGCACAGAAGCTGCCATGTTAACGTTATACGAGTTGGTTAGCAGCAAAAAAGCTTGGTTAGAAAATACAGTGGTAATTTTAGATCCTTGTATAAATCCTGATGGACGAGACAGGTATGTAAATTGGTACAACCAAGTAAAAAGTACACCTTATGATATTGGCCAAGATGCCAAAGAACATAACGAACCTTGGCCAGGAGGAAGACCTAACCATTATTTATTTGATTTGAATAGAGATTGGGCTTGGGCAACTCAAATAGAAAGCCAACAAAGAATTAAAATTTACAACAAATGGATGCCACACGTTCATGTAGATTTTCATGAGCAAGGCATTAATAGTCCTTATTATTTTGCACCTGCTGCTGCACCTTTTCACGAAATTATTACAGATTGGCAACGCGATTTTCAAACCGAAATTGGCAAAAACCACGCAAAATATTTTGATAAGGAAGGATGGTTGTATTTTACAAAAGAAAGTTTTGATTTATTGTACCCAAGTTATGGAGACACTTACCCAACTTTTATGGGCGCCATTGGTATGACGTACGAACAAGCTGGCCATGGAAGAGCTGGTTTAGCAATACAAACAGATGAAGGTGAAGTTTTAACACTTAAAGACAGAGCAATTCATCATAAAACTACAGGGCTTTCTACTGTAGAAATGTCTAGCAAAAATGCTGCAAAATTAAATAGCGAGTTTAAAAAATATTTTGATAATACTGATTTAAAATACAAAAGTTTTGTTGTAAAGAACGACAATCAGGATAAAATAAATCGTTTAAAAGCTTTACTAGACAAGCATGAAATTAGTTATGAAAATACTGAAAACGGAACCGTAAAAGGCTATATCTACGAAACACAAAAAGATGGTAAATTGAATGTAAACACTTCAGATTTAGTAGTGCATACCAATCAACCAAAAGGAAAAATGGTAAACGTATTGTTTGAACCTAAAGTTAAAATACTTGACTCTTTAACCTACGATATTACTGCTTGGTCTATACCTTATGCACATGGTTTTAAGGCAATAGCTTCAAAAACTAGTGTATCTTCAACTTTAAAAAATAACAACTTTGGTTTTAATAATGTTATTGATAAAACAGCTTACGCTTACATTACGAAGTGGAATAGCTTAAAGGATGCTACTTTTTTGGCTGATTTGTTAAAAAACAATATTGTACCCCGCTTTTCAGAAAAACCTTTTACAACCAATGGAATTTCTTTTGAAAGAGGCTCATTAATCATTTTAAGAAATGATAATAGAAGTACAAATTTTGATGAAAAACTGAAAAAAATTGCGGATAAAAATATGCGCCAACTTACCACAACTTCAACAGGTTTTTCTGATGCTGGTGTAGATTTTGGTTCGTATTCTGTAAAACCAATCCATAAACAAAAAGTAGCTTTACTTTCTGGTGAAGGTACATCGTCTTTAAGTTTTGGTGAAATTTGGCATTTCTTTGAAACCGAGTTGCAATATCCTTTAACTATTATCGATTCTGACTATTTTAGTAGGGTTGATTTTTCGAATTATGATGTAATTATTTTACCAAATGGATATTACAGTAGCGTTTTAAAGAAAAGCACTTTAGAAAAGTTAACCAATTGGACGCGTTCTGGTGGAACACTAATTGCCATTGGTGGCGCTTTAAACTCTTTTGCTGGCAAAAAAGGTTTTTCATTAAAAAGAAAAGATACTAAAGATAAAAGTGATGATGAACCAAATATGATTCCATATGCAGCACAAGAAAGAGAAAATGCGAATAATTTAATTGCTGGTGCTATTTTTAAAAGTAAGGTAGATAATACACATCCATTAGCTTTTGGTTATACTGATGCATATTTTACTTTAAAAAGAAGCAGTAGTGCATATAGTTATTTACCAAACGGAAACGTGGCTTATTTAACAGATACTGCACCAAGTATTTCTGGTTTTGCAGGAAAAAATGTTCTTGAAAAATTACCAGAAACCTTATTATTTGGTGAAGAAAGAAAAGGAAGAGGAAGCATTGTTTATATGGTAGACAATCCTTTATTTCGTTCTTTTTGGGACAATGGAAAGTTGTTTTTGGCCAATGCCGTATTTTTATTGAATTCGGATAAACTCAAATAATAAATATTTAAAATTAAGTTGTTAATCTATGAGTTTTATCAAAACTACTGAGCTAGATTCCAAGTACAATCATTTAGAGAAAATGACGGTTTCTGAGTTATTAATTAATATTAATAATGAGGATAAAACAGTTCCTTTAGCTGTAGAAAAAGCATTGCCACAAATTGAAATTTTAACAACTAAAATTGTTGAAAGACTAAAAAATGGTGGACGTCTTTTTTATATTGGTGCAGGAACTTCTGGTAGATTAGGTATTGTGGATGCTTCTGAATGTCCACCAACTTTTGGTGTGCCTCATGAATTAGTAGTTGGTTTAATTGCTGGTGGAGATACTGCAATTCGAAAAGCAGTTGAGTTTGCAGAAGATTCTAAAAACCAAGGTTGGTTAGATTTACAAGAACATCAAATTTCTGATAACGATGTTGTTGTGGGTATTGCTGCTTCTGGCACTACACCTTATGTAATTACTGCTTTAGAAAAATGCAATCAACATAACATTAGTACAGGCAGTATTTCTTGCAATACAAACAGTCCGCTTTCTAAAACCGCACAATATCCTATTGAGGTAATTGTTGGGCCTGAATTTGTAACAGGAAGTTCTAGAATGAAAGCGGGTACAGCTCAAAAATTAGTACTTAACATGCTATCAACTGCAACTATGATTCAATTGGGTAAAATTAAAGGAAATAAAATGGTAGACATGCAGCTTTCTAACAATAAATTGGTAGAAAGAGGCCAAAAAATGTTAGCTAAAGAATTAAATATCGACTTAAAAAAAGCGGGGGAGTTATTGAACGAATTCGGAAATGTTAGAAATGCCATTGAAAACTATAAATAATGAGTACAGACACTAATTTACTGGGTAAAGCTTTAATTCGTTTAGGAATTTTAATTCTTTTATTTATTGCCTCTCCTATTGTTATTACGATGAGTTTTAAAGCCATAGATAACTTTACTGAGGCTCCGAAAATATATTTTGCCTATTTGTTTTTTGGTTTAGGTTGTTTCCTTGTAATTTTTACGGTGTATTTTGCTTTCAAAACATTTGGTATACTTCAAAAAGCAATTTTTAACAAAGATTAAAATTCATTGAGTACAGTAAGCAAAAAAAATGATGGGATTATTATTATTTTATCTTATCCAGATACTGTTGTAAGGCCTGCATACAGAGAATTTTCTAGTAAATTTTGGCCAAAAATTGGTATTGGAAGTAAACATGCTATCCAAGCAGGACACGCAGCATTGTTACTCATCAGAAAAAATGATTCTGAAATTAAATATTTTGATTTTGGCAGATATATCACCTCTAATGGGTTTGGAAGAACAAGATCTGCAGTAACAGACCCTGAATTACAGGTTAAAATAAACGCTGAT
Organism: Polaribacter sp. R77954; assembly: GCF_044595335.1. GTDB lineage: Bacteria > Bacteroidota > Bacteroidia > Flavobacteriales > Flavobacteriaceae > Polaribacter. The sequence continues at coordinate 201,712 of NZ_CP138992.1, read as the reverse complement.
TTTAAACACAACGAACTTATAAATCTTGAAGAAATTTTACTGTGGATTGAAAAGCATCCAGAAAAAACACATGGTTCTGGCAGATTAGTTGCAGGTACAAACAATCAAATTAATTATTCTGAAGCTTTACATTTTATAGAAAATTTAATTGATCTAAAAGAGTTGCCTTATGGTGCTTTTATAAAAAAAGGTACAAATTGTGCACGTTTTGTTACAGATGTTATTATTGCATCTACCAATCATAAAAAAATCAAATGGCATTTAAAAAACTCTAATCTTTTTACACCAAGTCCAATTGGCAATGTGATTAAAGGATCAACTTCAGAAAAAATATACAAAGTACAACATCAAGAAGTAACGCTTTATAAAAACAGATCAATTCTTAAAGAATACAAGGCATCATTTTTTAATACGTTTGATACTGCATTAAATTTAATTGGCACTGAACTACCCAAAACTGAAATATTTGAGCCAAAAAAAGGTTCTTGGCTAGGTGGAATTGGAAGTGGTGCATGGTTTGTAATTGAAAAACAAATCAACAACCTAACCTATTTGATTGCTAGATATGATGCAGATGGAAATAAAGAATTTGAAGATTATTTTGTATTAAATGATGTTAACTTTAATATGAACATGACGTTTAAATTTATACATCCTTCTAATTGTAATGAAGTATATAGTATTCAAAATAAGGTAAAATATTGCTTTAAACGTAAATAATTTCAGTAAACAGGTTTTTTATAGATACATGATCTTAGTAACTTATGATGCTTTTAAGTTTTTATTCGGTGTTGTAGGATTGTATCCAAAATCAGATTCAGGCAGCTCAATCCCTAATTGATAAATAATATAACCAATACTAGCAAAGTGATGAATGGCATGACTTTGTGCTTGCATTAAAATTGCACCAAGCGTATAAGTAGCTTGTACTTTTCCTAAGCCTAAATCGTCTATAACGTTAACTTGAATATTTAAATCTTGTATAGAAAATTTATTTATTTGATGAATTATAGCTTCGTAATAAGCAATACCATTTGCTGTATTTAATTCCACACTCTCATTTCTTTTACGCTTGGTAAGATCAATATTTCGCACTGAAAATCCATCTAAAACACAAGAAAAAACATCTAAAATATGACGCGAGTGGCAACCTATACTAGCACAGTAAGGAAGTATTGTTGCGTTAGAGTATTGTTCATCTGTAATAGTATTTAATAGTTTAATTCCTTTTTCTAAGTTTTTTACAATGGCATTGATCATCTCATCTATTTTGAATATCAGTCGTAATTTATAAAAAAAATTTACGGGTTATTCCTTTATTTTTAGAAAAAACGCACGCACTATGTAAGTGATTGTTTATCAACACAATACAACTATTAAAACGAAAATAGTAATAGCCATTTTAATTTTTGGCACGTTCTTTGAAATTATTAAAACAAATGCGAAAGCCGAAAAGCAATTAGAGTAGGCCAAACCCTTTAAACCACATATTATGAAAAAAGGTGTACTAATAGTATTAGCAATGTTTTTGATGGTTTCTACTGTTGAAGCTAAAAAAAGCGAAAATGTATCGAACAGATTTGGGGTAAATTATTATGCCTATAATAATGCTGTTAACTTCTTTGAACAAGGAATTGAATTTTTTATTTTTACCAATGGCGATTTTGATTTTGATATAAATACCAACAATAGAAGAGTAAGAATAGTTAGAGATTTTAGAGGTAGAATTCAGAGAATTGGCAACGTACGTTTACGATATGATTTTAGAGGTAATGTTACTAGAATTGGAAACATTCGCTTAAACTACTTTAGAAATAGATTAACCAATGTAGGCGATTTAAGAGTGCGATATGACAGATGGGGATATCCTATTTTTCAAGGAAATGTAAGAAATTTCTATTACGATAATGGCATTAGATTTAATATAAATTTTGGTGATGTATTTGGTTATAATGATGTTTTTTTTAGAGATAACGCTTTTAGAAGAAATTATGTACAAATAAGAGAAGACCGTAATTTCTTTTATTACAGGGCCAAACCTAATGCTAGAATTGGAAATAGAAGTAAGATTATAAAAAGAAGAAAATCTGCAACTCTAAGTGGAAACAACAGCTCAGTTTCTAGAAGACAAAGTACACATGTATATCGAAAAAACGATGTAAATAAGAGGTTATCTTCAGATAGAAATGTTAGAAGTTCTCAAAGAAAATCAATTAAGAAAAATGAAGTTCGAAAAAGAACTACCTCTACAGAGAGAAGGCAAGATTTACGCAATCCATCTGTAAAAAGAGCTGTAAAAGACACAAAAACTAGTAGAAAGTCTAATTAAATTGGATAACTAAAAAAATAAAAAAGCTTATTGAAATCAATTTCAATAAGCTTTTTAAGTATTATGTATAATTTTTAAATCTGTTCTCCATTTAAATTTGTGGTTAAAATATCGCTAAACAAATCAAAAAAAGGTCTTAACGCTTTAAAACTATCATCAACCAGATCTACAAAATTTGACGACAACACTTCTTTATCTGTAAAATTTTTTGTGGCAATAAAACCTTTTTTACGTAACAAATCTACATCAGGATGATTTTTATCAAAGCCTCTTGGCGCAGTTTTTAATTCGCCAAAACTTTCAAATTTACCTCCAAAATGTTTGATGTAATTTTTTTCTTTTAAAATGTCTTTGATTTCTGTAGCATCCATTTCAATTTCTTTACGAATCCTGAATAAATCTTCTTTATTAGGTTCCCAAAAACCACCAGCTAAAAAAGATTCTCCTGGTCTAATTCTTAAAAAATAACCACCTCTAAGTTCTTTTCCTAATCTAGAATAGGAGTTTGCAAAATGTGCTTTATAAGGTGTTTTATCTTTAGAAAACCGAACATCTCTATAAATACGCATCATTTTAGATTTTTCAATTTCATCGTGCATTTCTAAGTTATGATGTACAGCTGCAAAAACCGCTTTGGCATTTTGTTGTGCTTCTGTATAAATGGGTTTATGATCTGTAAACCAATCTCTATTATTATTTTTTTGTAAATCTTTTAAAAATTGAAACGTCGATTTTTCTATCTGCATTAATAAGGATTTTAAAAGTTCAAGTTACAAAATAGATTTGTAACTTCGAATTTGAAATGCATCAAAAAACAAAAGACATTAAACGTAGGTATGAAGGATTTTTGCAAACACCAAGTTTGTGGAAAAAGGATGTTGTTTTTGATTTATATCAATTTGAGATTAAAAATGTATCAAAAAAAATAAATATTGAAATTGACGAAAAGTTAAGATTGGGTAAATATATAGAGCGTTTTGTTTCTTATCAAATAACCCAAGAAAAAGATATTTCTATTTTATGTGAAAATATTCAAATTCAGCAACAAAAAAGAACTTTAGGAGAATTGGATTGTATTTTAAAAAAAGACAAATCTATAATACATTTAGAGATTATCTATAAATTCTATTTAATTGATAAAAACGTTGGCAAAACTGAAATTGACCATTGTATTGGCCCTAACAGAAAAGATGCTTTAATTGAAAAACTAAAAAAACTAAAAGAAAAGCAACTGCCTCTACTCTATACAGATGAATGCAAAATGTATTTAAAAAGCATCAATTTAAATGCTAAAGAAATAGAACAACAAGTGTATTTTAAAGCCCAAATATTTGTGCCATTTACGGATAGAAACATGCCATTAAAAATATTAAATACCAATTGTATTGCTGGGTTTTACATCAACAAAAAACAATTATCTCTTTTTACTGATGCCAAGTTTTATATCCCCAATAAAAAAGACTGGTTGGTAATACCTCATCAAAATGTAAACTGGTTAAACTATGAGCGTTTTAAAGAACTTTCTTCTGATTATTTGGCGCGACAATTTTCTCCTTTATGTTGGTTAAAATTACCAAGTGGTGCCATAGAGAAGATGTTTTTAGTTTGGTGGAGTTGATTTTAAGTTTTTAAACAAAAAAAAGGAACTCAAATTTGAGTTCCTTTTTTTTAATTATGAGGCTGTCTGAAAAGTAGGTTTGGATGTCATTTTGAGCGAGGTCGAAAAAACTATATATTTAATTATCAATAAATAAGATTTCTCCATTGCAGTCGAAATGACAAATTTTAATACTTTTCTGATAGTCTCTTTTTTAATTATGTGATAATAATGATCTTACTTATTCTCAATTTTCTCATCTCCTTTTGACGCCTTATTCCAAATTTTAATTTCATCTTCTTCTTTTACCCCTTCTAAAACTTCAACATTTACACCATCTGAAGTCCCTAATTTTAAGGTTACTTTTTTAAAAGTTCCATCTTCTTGTTTTACCTCTACATAAGGCTCTTCAGAATCTTTATCGAATCTTAAAACTGCTTCTTTTACAGATAAAACACTGTCTTTTTTTTCTAAAACAATATCTGCATTTGCACTGTACCCAGCTCTTATAAAATACTTATCATCTAAAGAAACATCAGCTTTTATTTTAAATTGCACTGCACCACCTTCTTCGGTTCCTTTTGGTGCAATAAAATTTAATTTTGCAGGAAACTTTACACCTTCAATAGCACCAATAGAAACTTCAATATCTGAACCACTTACTAGTTTGCCAACTTCAGATTCATCTACTTTTCCTTCAAAAATCATCTTACTCATATCTGCAATAGAAGCAATTGTTGTACCTGCATTAAAATTGTTTGCCTGTATTACTTGATCTCCTTCTTTTACAGGAATCTCTAAAATTGTTCCAGACATTTGTGCCATAATATTAGTGTTGGCAGCGCCTCCAGATGCTGCAGAACCTCTTTTAATAATAACATAATCGTTTTGAGCATTTCGTAAATCTTGCTTTGCCTGATTATATGTTAATTCAAAACGTTCGAATTCTTGCTTAGAAATAACCCCTTTATCAAATAAATTTTTATTTCTTTTAAAAGCAATTTCTGCGTTGTCTACATTTAATTTAATATTATCAACCCTACCTTTAGCACTAATTAACGATTGTTCGTTTGGTACAACTCTTACCATGGCAATTAAATCTCCTTTGGTAACCTTTGCGCCTTCTGTCAACAAAATTTTATCAATAATACCTGTTATTTGCGGCTTAATTTCAATTTCTTCTAAAGGTGTTACAATACCTGTTGCCACTGTTTTTTTAACAATTGTAGTTTTAAAAGGTGTTTCGGTTTCGTATTCTACAATACTTTTTTTGTTCTTTTTTCCGAACCAAATTAATGCAACAACAAATAATATTGCTATGATAATTAAAATAATTTTTGCTTTTTTACTCATGATTTAGTTAATTGTGATTGATTTTATTCTTCTCTTAATGCTTCTATTGGTCTTACTACTGTTGCCATGTGTGCAGGAATTAATCCTATTAAGGTTCCTAATATAATTAACGTGACAAAGGCTACTAAAATAATTGGAATGTTTACGGTTGGGTTTATTAAAACTGCATCATCTCCATGTCCAATTGCCAAGTCAATTAAAAATAAAATAAAACTTCCAAAAATAATTCCTAACATTCCTGCAATGGTTGTTAAAAAAACAGATTCTAATATAATTTGTTGACGAATACTTTTTGGAGTGGCTCCTAGAGCTCGTCGAATTCCTATTTCTTGCGTTCTTTCTTTCACTGTAATTAGTAAAATATTACCAATTGCAAAAACCCCTGCAATTAAAGTTGCAATACCTACAAACCAAGTTAAAAATTGCATTCCTGTTAAAAAGCCTGTTACTTTCCCTATTTCTTTCCCTAAATTTACACTTCCAAAAGCCCTTTCATCATCTGGATGTACTTTATGTAAACCTTTTAAAGTCTGAATAACATCTGTTTCCATTTGCTCAATATCAGTTCCTTGGTTGGCAGTAATCATCATCCAATCTACATTATTGGCTGTGTTATACACTTTTTTAAATGTTGTAAAAGGAATGTAAGCACAATCACCATCAAAATTTACTGTAGTTGATGGTTCATAAACCCCAATTACCTGATAACCAATGTTATTTATTTTAATGTATTGCCCAATTGGCATTTCATCGATTTCGAATAATTGCTTGTACATATCTTCAGATATCACTGCAACTTTTGCGGTATTTAAAATATCATTTTCATTTAAAAAACGACCATATAATAACTGTTTTTTCTGAATTTGATCTAATACAGGATAATCGCCACTTACTCTAAAATCGCCAGATTTAAAATCTTTTATAATTAAATTATTTGTTTGATTTCTTGGTGCCAAAAGTCTTATTTCATTAGAATATTCAGTTTTTAAAACCTCAATATCATTCATTGTTAAACGAAACCTTCTTCCTTTTTGAAAACCTTTAAAAGGAGTATCTGTAGATTGCGTCCAAACAAAAACACTATTGGTTGCAAAATTTCCAAATAACTTGTTAAAACTATTTTCTAAACCTCTTGCTGAACCAAGTAAAACAACTAATAAAAAAATCCCCCAAAGAACACCAATAATTGTAATTGCTGTTCTTACTTTATTTTTACGAATACTTCCGTAAATTTCTTGCCAAGTATCTGAATCGAATAAAAATTTCATAATTAATCTGCTCTTAAGGCTTCTATAGGTTTAATATTTGCTGCTCTTTTTGCAGGTAAATATCCTGCAATTAATCCAGATACAATTAAAACAATGGTTGCTCCAATTACTAATCCTGAACTAACGCTTGGGTCTTTTATAAAATATTTTTCTTCTAAACTATTACCAATTAAACTTAAAAGATAAGTTCCCAGAGTTAAACCTGCATAACCTGCAATGGTAGTTATTAAGACAGATTCTTGCACAACCATACCAACAATTGATGATGGTTTTGCTCCTAAGGCTTTTCTAATTCCAAACTCTTTTGTTCTTTCTTTAATTACAAAAATCATAATATTAGAGATTCCAATAATACCTGCTATTAAAGTTCCAGAACCAATAAAAATAATTATAATAAACAAAGCAAATGATACAGTACTCACAAATTTATTTGCTTCTGCCATATTTCTAACAGAAAGTGCACTTTGATCGTCTGGATGAATGTTCATCTTTTTACGTAAATCTCGCTCCATTTTGTTTCCAAAAGCAATAGCTGCATCTGTACTTAATTTGGGGTTATATCCTAAAGCTATCTGACTTATATAATCATTATTGCCATACATATTTTGTGCAGTAGTTAAGGGTATAAATGCTTTTCTTTCTTCATTATCTCCTCCATCATCAGAAAAAACACCAATAATTAGAAAAGAACTTCCGTTTACATTTACTCTTTTATTTAAAGCTGGTTTTTCACCAAATAAATCCTTTTTAATTAATCTACCAATAACTATTACTTTAGATTTTTGTTTAATGTCTCGTTCATTTAAATACCTGCCTTCATTAATAATTGTTTTTTCTAAAAATTGATGATCTGGGTTTACAGCCATTACTCTATAAGAACTTGCTTCATTTTTATATTTTATAACAAAGTTTTTATAAATTCTTGCTGATTGGTATTGAATTTTACTAGCATATGTGTCTGACACAAAATTATAATCGTCATTTTTTAACTGAACTGCTCTTCCTGATTGCAACCCTTTATATGGTTTTGTTGTTCTCCAAACTCTAACAAACATTGAGTTTTGAGCATCATCTGCAAAAGCTGTTTTGAAAAAATTTCCAAGTCCGTTTGAAATACCGAATAATAATGTAAAAAGCAAAATAGCAAAGGCTACTGTAAAACCAGACATTACAGAACGCAATCGGTTTTTATTAATACTTTGAAATATTTCTCTCCATCTATCTATGTCAAACATACTTAAACTGCTTTAGATGCTTTTGTGAATTTGTCACTTATAATAACACCGTCTTTTAAACGAACAATTCTTTTAGTTTGCTCTGCAACTTCTTCCTCATGTGTAATTACAAAAACGGTCATTCCTTCATCGTTAATGTCTTTTAACAAATCCATTACAGAATCTGTTGTGGTAGAATCTAAAGCTCCTGTTGGTTCATCTGCTAAAACTACTTTTGGTTTTGTAACTAATGCTCTTGCAATGGCCACACGTTGTTTTTGACCTCCAGACAGTTCATTTGGTAAGTGATTTGCCCACTCTTTTAGGCCTACTTTTTCTAAATATTCTAGAGCTACTTTTAATCGCTCTTTTCTATTCATACCTTTATAATACAAAGGTAGGGCTACATTTTCTAAGGCAGTTTTGTAAGAGATTAAATTAAAAGACTGAAATATAAATCCTAAAAATTTATTTCGTAAAAGGGCAGCCTTTTTCTCGTTCATGTCTTTAATCAACTGGCCATTTAAATAGTATTCACCTTCATCGTGAATGTCTAATAAACCAACGATATTTAACAAGGTAGATTTTCCAGAACCAGAGGAACCCATAATAGAAACAAACTCGCCCTCTTTTATATGTAAATCAATTCCTTTTAATACGTGTAAAGAATCTTTTCCTATTGGATAAGATTTGTGAAGTTTTTCTATTCTAATCATGAGTTTGGTTAATTTTACACTAAAGTATTCAATGCTATTGATTGCGATTATTAATATTATGTTAAAAGCCACAACAGATACTCAAATACAACCATAAGACGTCTGTAAAACTAAAATGTTACACGAATTTTAAAAAAAGATAATGTAATTTTGTTTTTTGTTTTATTATGATAGATAATGATTGATATTCCTGAACATAAAAAGCTGATTCTTTTTGATGGTGTTTGCAATCTTTGTAATAAAGCTGTTTTAAGTGTAATTAAATACGACAAAAAAAACACCTTTTTATTTGCTTCTTTACAATCTGAAATTGGCAAGAAAGTAGCTACACATTTACATGTTGATATTGATAGAATGGATTCCATAATTTTATTAGATCCTGGTGTTGCTTATTACATAAAATCTACTGCCGTTTTAAATATTATGAAAGATTTTGGTGGAATTTGGATTATTACTCAAATTGGTTTTTTGCTACCCGAAACTTTTAGAAACCACATTTATGATTTTATTGCAGCAAATAGATACAAATGGTTTGGTAAAAAAGAAAGTTGTTTGATACCTACCCCAGAAATAATTGCTAAATTTATAGAATAATTCATAAAAGTTCCCCCAACATGAAAAAATTTAAATTTAACAAAGATTTTAAGTACAAATTTACTTTAGCTGCTATTTCTTTATTAGTTCTTATCAGCGTTTTAAGCTATCAATTTACCAATGAAAATTTTTATATCATTTCTAGCTTTATTGGTTTCTTATCTTTAATTGCCATTATTATTTCTATAAGTGGTTTTATTAGGTCTTTAAAAAAACTGAACAAACCAAAATCTAAAGAAAGAATTTTGTCTTTTATTGTGATATCGATTACGGCTTGTTTACTTTTGTACATCATTATCGAAAATTTAATAAAAGCCATAAAATTTATTCTGTAAGTGAAAATACCTAATACATTACAATGCGTTATTTTTGATATGGATGGCGTTATCATAGATTCTGAAGAAATTCATAAAAAAGCCTATTATGAAATTTTTAATATGCTTGGTGTTAAGGTTTCTGAAGCTTTGTACAAAACATTTACGGGCTCATCCACTATAAATGCGTTTCAGAAATTGGTAAATCATTTTAATTTAGATGAAAATCCTGAAGATTTGGTTTTAAATAAAAGAGCAAGGTATGTTAATTTTTTTGAAAATGACCCAAGTTTACAATTGGTAAACGGAGTCGAAAACCTAATTAAACATTGTTATAAAAAAGGGTTCACGTTAATTTTAGCATCATCATCAGCAATGGTAAACATCAATAGAGTATTTGATCGTTTTAATTTGCATCAATATTTTACGGCTAAAATTAGTGGTGCAGATTTAACTGCGTCTAAACCACATCCAGAGATCTTTGAAAAAGCGGCTGTTTTAGGAAAAACACCCAAAGAAAATTGTATTGTTATCGAAGATTCTGACAACGGAATAAAAGCTGCAAACGATGCTGGTATTTTTGTTATTGGTTATAAAAACCCGATAGTTTTAGATCAAACTCTTAACAATGCTGACTTTATTATTGATGATTTTAACAAACTACAAGCAATCATCTAAAAACTCTTAACTACGCTTTTAATTCATTCCTATTTCATCAATAATTCCATCTGAAGTTGGATTTTTTTGTTCTCTAATATCAAAATAGATAAATACAGTAACAATCGTAGAAATGATATATAACACAAATTTAACCAGATAAGATATCCCTAATAATACCAAATAAACAGGGTCTCTAAAGTATTCAAAAAGATCAGCAGGATTTTCATCTTCTAGTAATGCAGTCATATCTACTCCTTGATACAAACTTATAGGTAACTCTACAACGAAACTAGCAATTATAATTAGAATTTGAACTACTATTAAAATTCCAAAGGTTTCCCACCAATTATCTTTAATTAAGGTAAAAGCATCACTAATTGAATCTGCAACCCCTTTGTTTTGATATATCAGTATAGGAATTGATAAACTTAAAACCACCCAAAAATAAATACCTGGTAAGAAACAAAATAGAGTTCCTACTAAAATGATAAGGCCTGCTAAAAAAAACAAACCTACATAAGGCCAAAATTGTTCTTTTGTATCTGTTTGTATTTCATCATAATTTACTATTCCTTTATTTTTTATATATGATTTTATATACGATAAGGAAGCAACTGTTACCAAAGCATAAGCAATAATATAAGAAGCTATAATTGCTGTTAATGGCAAAAAGATACTAGAGAAATTAAAATTGAAATCAGGCTCATTTTGATTAATATTAAGAACCCCAGAATAAAAATAACTTGACTCAATTAAAAAATAAATTGCTGCAGCAATTGCTATGATAACAGGCACTATAGCTATTTTTACTATAGTAATAAAAAAAGGTTGCCACTCAGATTTTAAGAATTTAAAAGTATCTGAAAGTATATCACCCAAGCTTCTAACTTGCCTAAAATTTACAAAATCTTGATTATTCATTATTCTATTTCTTCTTAATCTATAGCAATTTTTAAAAATTATCTTCTACTATAATTTGGAGATTCTTTAGTAATGGCCACGTCATGAGGATGACTTTCATTAATACCACTAGCCGTAATTCTTATAAACTGACCCGTTTCTTTTAAAGTTTCAACATCTTTTGCACCACAATATCCCATACCTGCACGTAAACCACCAATAAACTGATGAATACTTTCAAAAAGTTCTCCTTTATATGGTACTCTACCTTCTATACCTTCTGGAACTAATTTTTTGATATCATCTTCTACATCTTGAAAATATCGATCTTTAGAACCTTGTTTCATGGCTGAAACAGAACCCATTCCTCTATACGATTTAAATTTTCTTCCTTCATAAATAATAGTTTCACCTGGAGATTCTTTAGTACCTGCTAATAAAGAGCCCAACATTACACAGTCTGCTCCTGCAGCAATTGCCTTTGGAATATCTCCTGTATAACGAATTCCACCATCTGCAATTACTGGAACTCCACTACCTTTTATAGCGTTTGCAACTTCTAAAACCGCAGAAAACTGAGGATAACCAACACCAGCTACAATTCTTGTTGTGCAAATAGAACCAGGTCCAATACCTACTTTTACAGCATCAGCACCAGCAGCAACTAAATACTGTGCAGCTTCAGGTGTGGCAATGTTACCAACTACAACATCTAAATTTTTAAATTTTGCTTTAACTGCTTTTAGTACTTTTACTACTCCTTCTGTATGGCCATGAGCAGTATCTATAATTACAGCATCTACGCCTGCATTTACCAAGGCTTCTGCCCTTTCTACTGCATCACCTGTAACACCCAAAGCAGCTGCAACTCTTAACCTACCATAACTATCTTTATTTGCAATGGGTTTTTGGGTAACTTTAGTTATATCTCTAAATGTTATTAATCCTTTTAAAATATAATCTTTATCAACAATTAATAATTTTTCAATTTTATGATTTTGAAGAATTAATTCAGCGTCTTTTAATGAGGTACCAACACCAGCTGTAATTAAGTTTTCGCTTGTCATTACCTCAACTATTGGTCTTGTATTCTCGTGTTCAAAACGCAAATCTCTGTTGGTAACAATCCCTTCTAATTTTCCGTTTTCATCAACAACAGGAATACCTCCAATACTATGCTCTCGCATATTATTTTTTGCATCTGCAACTACTGCTGTTAATGGTAAGGTTACAGGATCTAAAATCATACCACTTTCTGCACGTTTTACTTTTCTAACTTCTTGAGCTTGTTGCTCAATCGTCATATTTTTGTGTAAAACACCAATACCACCTTCTCTAGCAATAGCTATGGCTAATGCAGATTCAGTTACAGTATCCATAGCTGCTGAAACTATGGGTACATTTATGGTAATGTTTCTTGTAAATTTTGTAGAAATTTGAACTTCTCTTGGAAGTACTTGTGAAAAAGCAGGAACTAGAAGTACATCATCGTAAGTTAAGCCTTCTCCTAATATTTTATTTTGGTGTGCTATCATTTTGCAATTAAGATATAATTGCGTGCAAATTTACAATTAAAAAATGACATTTAGGTGATTTAGGCTTTATTTTAATATACACATGCTTTTTTAACAAGATTAACTTATTTTATCGTATTGACTTTGCCAAGAGTATTCACTAAAGTTTTTACCAGAACTTCCGCAAAAAATAAATACCATACCTACTGCTCCTTTAAAATAAAACATAAACAACATCAACAAATAACCAAATGAAGCTGGCTTTGTAAAAAAGAAAGGATACGAAATGGCAGTAAAAATTATACTGATTATAGCAAGTGATATCGCTAAATTTTCAATATTTTTTATAGACCAATATTTTAATTTTCTAAAAGGGCTTATGTCATTTCCCCATTTGTGAATTAGATAATAAAATCCATTACCCATTGGTACAAATAAAAGCGGATCATCTGCTTTTTTTAACTTAAAAACTTCCATTGGTGCTACTATTTTAAAGCCCCCCAATGTTGTGCAATGTGTTTTTTCTAATGCCTGAATTTTAGAAATAGCTTCTGAAGGATAGTTGTCTTTAAAATATACAGTATCTAAAAATCGAAGACGATAATCAATGCATATTTTTCTAATATCTGTGATATGAAAAATTGCATTTGTATCTAACTTATCAAAATCAAATGTATTATCTGCAACTGTAGATTTTGAATTGAGTTGATTTAAGGTTGTAGCGTTTTCAGCGTCAATGTTATTGAAAAGGGTTTTATAATATTCAAGCACATTTTCTTCTGAAATCCATTTGCTTCTTTGCTTCTGTAACTCATTTTTTAAATTGATAACATCGAACATACTTTATTTTTTGGTGTAAATTACAAACTATATCAATATTTTGAAAATAGCTACTGAAATTTCTTTTATTTAAAATGAATTTAAATATTGTGAGAGATATTAACAATAAGAAATTTCAATCATAACATTTTGATACATAATCTTCTATGATTATTATTTTTATTTATTCTAAATAAACTTTTATTTAATGGTTTTGCATGGTATATTTGCACCCGAAATTCAAATTAGTTTATAATTAATCTAAATAAAATGAAGAAAGTTATTATTGCAGTAATCACATTATTTACAATAAGTTACAGTGCACAAGAAAAAAAGAAAAAAGATATTTCTATAGATTCAATTCAAAAATTAGACGAAATAATCATCTCTACCAGTAAAATTTTTGGTAACAAATATGTTGCAAAAAACAGAACAGGATCTGCATATTATTTATCACCAAAAGAACTTCAAAAATATAGTTTTACAGATGTTAATAGAGCTTTAAGGTCAGTTCCTGGAGTATCTATTTATGAAGAAGATGGTTTTGGTTTGCGCCCAAATATTAGTCTACGAGGCACATCACCAGAACGAAGTAGTAAAATCACCTTAATGGAAGATGGGGTTTTAATTGCTCCTGCGCCTTATAGTGCCTCTTCTGCCTATTACTTTCCAACAATTGCAAGAATGGAAGCTGTTGAGGTTTTAAAAGGAAGTAGTCAAGTGCAATATGGACCATTTACTACTGGTGGTGCAATTAATATGATTTCTTCTCAAATTCCTAGTGAATTTAAAGGTAAAGTAAGAGCAAGCTATGGTAGTTTTAACTCTAGACAACTGCACACCAAAATTGGTGGAGCAAACAATACGTTTGGATATATGGTAGAATATTTAAACTATGGCTCTGATGGTTTTAAAAACTTACCAAGTGGAAAAAATACTGGTTTTAATAAAAATGATTTAGTTGCAAAATTTACTGTAAATTTATTTCCAAAAGCCGCTGTAAAACAAGCTTTAGAATTTAAATTTCAATACTCAGATGAGGTAGGTAACGAAACTTATCTGGGTTTAAGTGAAGCTGATTTTAATGCCAATCCTTTTAATAGATATGCATCTTCTAATGAAGATAAAATGACTACAGATCATACACAATACATAATTACCCATAAAGCAGAATTCTCTAAAAATATTCGTTTAACAACTACAGCATATCAAAACAACTTTGCTAGAAATTGGTATAAATTAAATGATATTACTTTTAATGGAGATAAACAATCTATCGCAAACATTCTAGAAAGCCCAACCATTTTAGCAAATCATTTTGCAATTGTAAACGGAAGCGTAAATTCTGATGCTGATGCAATCGGAATAAAAGCAAACAATCGAAAATACTATTCTCAAGGTATTCAAACTAAATTAGATTACCACTGGTATAAAGGTGATGTTTTTAATGATATTGAAATTGGTTTACGCTATCACTATGATGAAGAAGATCGTTTTCAATGGGTAGATCAATACAGTATTTCTAGTACAGGAAATTTAGCGTTAACTACAGCAGGTATTCCTGGTAGAGATGCCAATAGAATTACTAGTGCAAATGCTTTTGCATCCTTTATTACTTATAAATTAAAATTTAATAATTGGACATTTACACCTGGTGTGCGTTATGAAAACATCACTTTAAAAAGAGAAGATTTTGGAACTAATGATGTTAGTAGAACTGGTGTAAATTTAGCAGAAAGAGAAAATTCAGTTGGAGTGTTTATTCCTGGTATGGGAACAAACTATACGTTTAGTAATGATTTTTCTATTTTTGGTGGCATACATAAAGGCTTTTCTCCTCCTGGAAATCAAGATGGACAAAAACCTGAGGAGAGTATAAATTACGAGCTTGGTACACGTTTTAAATTCTCAGGAATTTCTGGAGAGTTTGTAGGTTTTTTTAATGATTACTCCAATTTATTAGGAAGTGATTTAGCTGCAACTGGTGGTACAGGGTCTTTAGATCAATTTAATGCTGGTGAGGTAAACGTTAATGGTTTTGAATTGTTGTTAAATTATAATTTCGCAAATGCAGATGCTAAAATAGCTTTACCCCTTTCTTTAGGTTATACTTATACAAACACAGAGTTTCAAAATAGTTTTGGAAGCGATGATGGTTTATGGGGCACTGTTACTGCTGGTGATGAATTGCCTTATATACCCAAACATCAATTTAACATTGGTTTTTCTTTAGAACACTCAGATTTTGAAATTAATTTAAATGCTAGATATAATGGTGAATTTAGAACTTTAGCAGGTATTGGAGACATACCTGATAATGAAAAAGTAGCTAGTAATTTTGTAATTGATATGTCTGGTAAATATTTTATTACCAAACAATTTAGTTTAACAGCTAATATTATTAATTTATTAGATGAAACTTATGCTGCTTCTAGAGTACCTGCAGGTTTAAGACCTGGTCATCCTTTTGGAGCTTACGCTGGTATTGAGTTTAGATTCTAATTATTTATTAAATACCCCAATTAAAAAACTCGAAAAATTTAAATTTTTCGAGTTTTTTTGCGTTTCTAAAGCGTATAGTAAAATCAAAAATAATAGTATGCCTAACCAAGTAATCTTTAAGAATAACTGAAAAGAGTTTTCAATGATTCACAAAAAAAATCCTGAACAATTGTTCAGGATTTTTTTTATTTCTTTAATCAAATTTATTAATCATTGTGCATAAAAGATTGTTTTGCTAACAACTCTTCTTCAGTTTCAACAATATCTTCATCTGGTACACAGCAATCTACAGGACAAACTGCAGCACATTGAGGCTCTTCATGAAAGCCCATACACTCCGTACACTTGTCTGGTGCTATGTAATAAATTTCGTCAGAAATAGGTTCTTGGTCTTCATCAGCGTTAACTGATTTACCATTGGGTAAAACCACATTACCACTTAAATCTGTACCATCTGCATATTTCCAATCGTCTGCTCCTTCATAAATTGCAGTGTTTGGACATTCAGGTTCACAAGCCCCACAATTTATACACTCATCTGTTATTATAATCGCCATAATTTCTTTTCTCTTTTGTACCTTTGCTTTTGCAAAAATAAACCCTAAATCATTTACAACCAAAATAAATGAGTAGTATTCAACATAGAATTAACGCTTTCGTAAAATTAGGCACTTTTTTAAGTCAATTTTCTAATAAAAGAATTGAAGAAAAAGACAATATAGAGCATAATGAACTTTTTTTTGAGGGTTTTCTACATCAAATTAAATTAGCACAAGAATACAATTCTTGGTTTACCAAAGACAATATTTTATTTGCATTAGAGAGTTGGTCTATAGCATTATCTGTTAATAACTTAAAAACCTTTACAAGTACCTTAAATGATAAAAATATTACACCAAAAACGGTTGCCATAATAATGGCAGGTAATATTCCTTTAGTTGGTTTTCACGATTTTTTATCAGTTTTAATTTCAGGCCATTCTGTGTTGGTAAAACAATCTTCTAATGATAAACATTTACTGCCTTTTTTAGCTAAATATTTAGAATTTGCAGAAAATAGTTTTAAAGGAAACATAACATTTACAGAAAAAAAGTTAACCAATTTTGATGCTGTAATTGCTACAGGAAGTAATAATACAGCACGTTATTTTGAGTATTATTTTAAAAACAAACCTAATATTATTAGAAAAAGCAGAAACTCTGTAGCTGTAATTACTGGCAAAGAAACACACGAAGATTTTGAAAATTTATCTAATGATATATTTCAATATTTTGGTTTGGGATGCAGAAGTGTATCTAAACTATACGTACCAAAAGACTATCAATTTGATACTTTTTTTAATGGAATGTATTGTAAAAAAGACCTCATCAATAACGCTAAATACGCCAATAATTACGATTATAATAAGGCTGTGTATTTAATGAGTGAGTTTGATTTATTAGAAAATGGTTTTTTAATGATTAAAGAAGATGAAAGCTACGCATCTCCTATTGCTACATTATTTTATGAATATTATGATAATGAAATCGATTTAAAAATAAAACTACATCAAGAAAGAGAAAAAATTCAGTGTATTGTTGCCAAAAACTTTATTGAAAACGAAGTTGCTTTTGGACAAACACAACATCCCAAATTAACGGATTATGCAGATGGCGTAAATACCTTAGAATTTTTATCGAAAATATAAATTAGTTTTTGGTTGATGGTTGCTAGTTTTTGGCAAAAAAACTTAGAAACTTTGAAACTTTGAAACTTTGAAACTCAAAATAATGAAAAAACATAATTTTAGTGCGGGTCCTTGTATTTTACCACAAGAAGTGTTGCAAAAAGCATCTGAAGCAATTATCAATTTTAATAATGACGATTTATCTCTTATAGAAATATCACATAGAAGTAAATCTTTTGTTGCTGTTATAGAAAAAGCACGTGCTTTAGCTTTAGAGTTATTGGGCTTAGAAAATAAAGGCTACAAAGCGTTGTTTTTACAAGGTGGCGCTAGTATGGAGTTTTTAATGGTTGCTTACAATTTGCTGCATAAAAAAGCAGCCTATTTAAATACAGGAACTTGGTCTGATAAAGCCATTAAAGAAGCTAAAGCCTTTGGAGAATTAATAGAAGTTGCATCTTCTAAAGACAAAGGGTATTCTTATATCCCTAAAGGATATTCAATTCCTGAAGATGTTGATTATTTTCATTACACAAGTAACAATACTGTTGCTGGCACACAATTAAAAGAAATCCCTGAAACAAATGTTCCTTTAGTTTGTGATATGAGTTCTGATATTTTTTCACGTCAATTAGACTTTGAAAAATTTGATTTAATTTATGCAGGAGCTCAGAAAAATATGGGCCCTGCAGGCACAACTTTAGTTGTTATTAAAGAGGATATTTTAGGAAAAGTTGAACGTCATATTCCTTCAATGTTAAACTATCAAGTACATATTGACAAAGACAGTATGTTTAACACTCCTTCTGTTTTTGCAGTTTATGTTTCTATGCTAACCTTAGAATGGTTGAAAGATTTGGGTGGAATTGCTTTTATTGAAAAAGTCAACAATAAAAAAGCTGCACTTTTATATGATGAAATTGACAGAAATCCTTTATTTAAAGGAATTGTAGCCAAAGAAGATAGAAGTACTATGAATGCTACATTTACTTTAGTTGATGAAGCTCACAAAGCAACTTTTGACAAACTTTGGCAAGAAGCTGGCATTAATGGTTTACATGGTCATAGAAGTGTTGGTGGTTATAGAGCAAGTATGTATAATGCATTGCCTTTATACAGTGTACAAGCTTTGGTTGATGTAATGCAGGAATTTGAGAAACGCCTCTCCTAACCTCTCCAAAAGAAAGGAACACCTACTCTTGTGATGAAATATGGTGTAAATAACAATTACACGATTAAACTTATAACAATTAAACAATATTTAATGAGGATATTAGCAAATGATGGACTTTCGCAAAGTGGAATTGACGCTTTAGAAAAAGGTGGTTTTGAAGTACTAAATGTAAAAGTGGCTCAAAATCAGTTAGAAAATTACATTAATGAAAACAATATAGATGTAATTTTAGTAAGAGGTGCCACACAAATACAACAAGAATTAATTGATGCCTGCCCTTCTTTAAAACTTATTGGTAGAGCTGGTGTTGGTATGGATAATATAGATGTTGACTATGCAATTGATAATGGTTTACAGGTAATTAATGCACCTTCTGCTTCTTCTAGCTCTGTAGCAGAATTAGTTTTTGCACACTTA
This sequence comes from Polaribacter sp. R77954, assembly GCF_044595335.1. Classification (GTDB taxonomy): domain Bacteria; phylum Bacteroidota; class Bacteroidia; order Flavobacteriales; family Flavobacteriaceae; genus Polaribacter. The sequence goes on along the minus strand of NZ_CP138992.1, from coordinate 182,675 downwards.
TTTAGTATGGTTCGTTATTTACATTCTTCTAATAGAGAAATGCCTCTAGAAGGTGACTCTCGTTTTGCTGCATTAAAAAAAGCGTATTCACAAGGAACTGAACTAAGAGGTAAAACTTTAGGAATTATTGGTTTTGGTAAAATAGGCCAAGAAGTGGCAAAAATAGCCATTGGATTAGGAATGAAAGTTTTAGCTACAGATCCTTATGTTGAAAGCGCTCCAATAACTTTAGAGTTTTTCAACGGACAAAAGTCTACATTCACCATTTTAACTACAGATAAAGAAGAATTGTTAAAAGAAAGTGATTTTATAACTTTACATATTCCTTTACAAGAAGATTATACCATAACAACCTCTGAATTTGAGGTAATGAAAGATGGTGTTGGTATCATTAACACAGCAAGAGGTGGTGTTTTAAATGAAGTAGATTTGGTGAATGCCATTGAAAACGGAAAAGTACAGTATGCTGGTTTAGATGTTTATGAAACAGAACCAACACCAGCAGTACAATTATTAATGAACCCAGAAATTTCGTTAACACCACATATTGGCGCATCAACTTTAGAAGCTCAAGAAAGAATTGGTTTAGAGTTGGCAGAACAAATTATAAAATTATTGTAATTATAATTTTTTCAAATCAAGTTTAAAATTGTACTTATTTCTCAAATTTTAAAAATTTCTTTTTCATAAACTAAAATGTATCTGTTAGCATAAATACCTCATTTAGGTTAACAGATACATTATATATTTTTTTAAAACTTTAGCTACAAAATTTAAAAACGATTATCGCCATCTAACATATTACCCAAACCTCCTAAAACACTGCCTTCACCTCTAGTTCCAGAACCTGTTTTAGGCGCCATTGACAAAACACGACCTGCCAATCTACTAAAAGGTAACGATTGTACATAAACTGTTCCTGGACCTTTTAAAGTAGCAAAAAACAATCCTTCACCACCAAAAATGGTGTTTTTAATGCCACCAACAAACTCAATATCATAATCTACAGTTTGTGTAAAGCCAACAATACATCCAGTATCTACTTTTAAAACTTCACCAGGTTGCAAAACCTTTTTTGCCATTGTTCCACCAGCGTGAATAAAGCCTAAACCATCCCCTTCCATTTTTTGCATAATAAAACCCTCGCCACCAAACAAACCTCTTCCTAGTTTTTTAGAAAACTCAATACCAATAGAAACTCCTTTTGCAGCACATAAAAATGCATCTTTTTGGCAAATAAATTTACCTCCAAATTCATTCAAATCAATAGGAACTATTTTTCCTGGATAAGGAGACGCAAATGAAATTTGTTTTTTTCCAATTCCGGCATTCGTAAAAACGGTCATAAATAAACTTTCGCCTGTTAAAATACGTTTCCCAGCAGAAAATATTTTTCCTAAAATCCCTTTTTCTTGATTAGAGCCATCACCTAAAATGGTATTCATTTTAATTTGGTCGTCCATCATCATAAAAGTTCCAGCTTCTGCTACAACCCCTTCTTCTGGATCTAACTCTATTTCTACAAATTGCATTTCTTCACCGAAAATTTTATAATCTATTTCGTGTGCGTTCATATTTGGGTTACTAGCGGAATTATTTGGTATTCTATCTTGAAACATGTTTAATTTATTTATTTACTTAATTAGTAGGTTTATTTTATAAAATGTTACTTAAAATTAACAAAATAAAACATAGCACAAAAAAAAGCCGTGATAAATCACGACTTTATTACATGGTATGTGGCAATATAAATCCCCCAATAAAATTACCTACTCATACATTTGTATTACAAATTTAACAATATCCTTAGAAAAAATGAAATAAATAGTACAACTTATCTACTACAAAGATGTAAATTATAAATAAAATCTACTATATTCACACATCAACCAAAAAAAATCAACAAAAAAATGAAAAACTCAGTCATTATATTCTGTTTTTTGATTCATTTTCTTTTTCAGCCTTATTTTACAATTGGTCAAGAAAAAGTTATTAAAAATGGTGATCAATGGGAATATTATGATATTGGTTATATGAGCGATAATTGGTATCAACAAGTTGAAGATTATGATTGGAAAAAAGGATCTACACCACTTGGTTATGGTGATGTAGTAATTGCGTCCAAAATAAGTTTTGGAAATAATCCAGATGATAAAGAATGGGTTGAATATTTTAAAAAAGAAATTACTATTGACAGGAGTAAATACATAGGCTTTGAAATAAAATTACTAAGAGACGATGGTGCTGTAGTTTACTTAAATGGTGAGGAACTTTTTAGATCTAACATGCCAAATGGCATTATTAAAAATAATACTGAGCCCTTATCTACAATTGATGGTGAAGAAGAGAAAGCTTATGATGTGCAATTCTTTGATAGCAAACTCTTTAAAAACGGTAAAAATACAATTGCTGTTTCGGTTTTTCAATCTTATAGAACTTCGAGCGATTTAATTTTTAGTTTAGAACTGATTGGGCATTCTTCAACACGAGTATTCTCGGAACTTATTGAAAATAAAAAAAGAAAAAACGATGAGCTTATTGGTAAAATAAATGATTTAAATGCAGATTTTGAGTACCAAAAAATAATTACAAAAAATGACATTTTAGAGAACTCTAATTATTATCAAAAAATATTCATCACTTTTTTGATTATTGTTATTGTTTTAAGCATGGTTGTGGTGTATTTTATTGGCCAAAATCAAAAGAAAAAAATAGTCGATAAAAATAAAAAACTAGATTTCTTGAATGAAAAAATTTTAGATAAAGAAAAAGAAATGCTTTATCTATCATCAAAATTATTGGGCGAAAAACAATATTTAAAGGAAATAAGAGCTGAGCTGAAAGAAATAAATATAGAGCATAAAGGAATTTTAAAAAGCCTACTACTAGATATCAATACAAAACTAAATGAAGATAATGAATGGCAAACTTTAAAAGAACATTTCAATGCAGTTTATAATGATTTTTATAATAAATTGATGGAGCTTCATCCTGATTTGTCTGAAACTGAATTAAGACATTGCCTATTTATAAAACTCCATTTACAAACTAAAGAAATTGCAAGAATCTTATCTATAGATCCAAGATCTGTGCAAACCACAAAATATAGAATCAAGAAAAAGATGAAACTACATGAAAGCTTAGATCTAAGAGCATATTTATTAAAAATTTAATACGTGTTCTTAATTGTTAAGCGTATAATAATTAAATTTTAAAGTTTTATTAACCTTATCATTTTACCAAAAAAACTACTTTTGAAGTGACTTTAAATGTAATTTAAAAATAGATTATGAAATATTTAACTCCAGAAATTGAAGCTTTATCAAAACAATATGAAGTTACTAAATCTTTAGCAAGAACTTCTGCGTCTTGTGGTATTTTTCAAGATTTAGATTATAACCAAAAAAGACCCTTGCCTTATATTAAAAAAGATTAGTTTTTTACTTTTAAACTCCATTGGAATTTAAAAGTAGATACCACTACCCCATCTTCATTAATACCCTCTGCAGTTAGCAAAATTTGTTGCCCTTCTTTTGTTGCTATAGATTTTTGAATAGCTTCTCTAATTTCATTACCTCCTTTACAACTAAATGTAACTCTACCTGTTGCTTTTTTATAAAAATCAGCTTCTTGATGAGTAACAAGCATCGAAACTTTTCGTTTAGAATCATAAATAGCTTTCATTACTAAAATACCTGTTGGCATTTCTGCAGCCATACCTTGTGCAGCCCAAAACATACTTTTAAAAGGGTTTTGATTTAACCATCTATGTTTAATAGTTACCACAACTTCGTTATCGGTTATAGATTTTACACGAACGCCTCCAAAAAAAGCCAAAGGCAACTTAAAAAGGTTGAAAAAATTAACTTTTACAGGTGTAAACTTCATTTAAATGTATTTATTGACTATAATAAAATTCAAAAAATCAATTTTCATATTTTCCGAAATGCAATATAATCAATTTAATTAAACCCAACAATAGCAATACTTTTCAGTTATATTTTAAAAAAACATATCGCCATTAAAATGTTAATAAAACGTTAATTATAGTACTATGTATTGCATAATACCTTCTTTAGGATATATATTTGCATAAGAAAGTATTATATACAATTATAAAATGAAACAAAATAAAGAAAACACCAATGCCTTTTTAATACATATTTCTGCATTTGCAGGGTTTATGTTTCCATTTGGCCACATTATAACTCCATTAATTGCTTGGCAAACACTAAAAGACAGAAGTTTATTTTTAGATGAACAAGGTAAAGAAGCTGTAAACTTTAATATCAGTTACACTTTATATGTATTTTTATTATCTATCGTATTTATACCATTTGCAATTGGTTCTATTTTTAGTAGGCATCATCGTAATATAAATTGGAGTAATTTGAACTTCAATTTCGATATCAATACTCACAATTTATTTGGTGTATTGGGTTTTGGATCTATTGCAGGTATTGTTTATTTTATTGGTATTGTTTTAGTAATCATAGCTTCTATAAAAGCCAGAGAAGGCGAAAATTATAAATACCCTTTTACCATAAAGTTTATAAAGTAACAAAAACCTCTCTTTATCCCTCTAAAAGAGGGAATCAAAAAACGTAATAACGATTCATTACAATAGTAAATTAAATGAAAATAATATATCAAAGTTTGCTCAATCAAGAATTCTTTTCCTTTAGTAAAATTAGGTTGGGCTCAATAACACATAAAATATGAAGATTGAAAACACAAAAGCACAAATGCGAAAAGGTGTTTTAGAATTCTGCATTTTATCCATCTTAAAAAATGGAGATGCATATACTTCTGAAATTCTTTCCACGCTAAAAAGTGCTGAAATGATTGTGGTTGAAGGTACCATTTATCCGTTATTAACCCGTTTAAAAAATGCAGGTTTATTAACTTATAGATGGGAAGAGTCAACTTCTGGACCACCAAGAAAATACTACGTTTTAACTGAAAACGGAGGAATGTTTTTAAAAGAACTCAACAAAACATGGAATAATTTAGTAAACGCAGTACACCAAGTAACTAGTAAAAAATCAACTACCAATGAATAAGACCATAAATATAAATTTAGGCGGATTTTTCTTCCATATAGATGAAATTGCCTATCAAAAATTACGAAGATATTTAGAATCCATTTCTAAATCTTTAAGTGATGATCCGCAAGGAAAAAATGAAATTATTGCAGATATTGAAGCTAGAATTAGCGAATTATTATCAGAAAAAATTACTGATGTTAGACAAGTAGTTAACGAAAGTGATATTGATGATATCATTAAAATAATGGGGCAACCAGAAGATTATGCTGATGCTGAAGAAGCGTATAGTGATGCCAGCTATTCTTACAAAAGAAACAACACATCTGGTAAAAAATTATTTAGAGATGGTGATGATAAGTTTTTAGGTGGTGTAGCTTCTGGTATTGCACATTATTTTGATGTTGATACCATTTGGATTCGATTGGCCTTTATTATTTTAACCGCAAGCGGATTTTCTGTTTTGGTGTACATCATTCTATGGATTCTATTACCAGAAGCAAAAACTACCGCCGAAAAATTACAAATGGAAGGCGAACCAGTAAATATTGATAATATTGAAAAAAAAATCCGTAAAGAATTTAGTGAGGTATCAGATAAAGTAAGTGTGGTTGCCAAAGAAGCATCAGAAAAAATAAAAGAAGGTGCTAATGAGTTTTCTGATAAAATGAGTAAAACTTTTTCGGGAAAGACCAAAAAAAATAACGGAGCAAGCGATTTTTTTGATACCATAGGTAAAATATTACTCGCAATTTTTAAAGTATTTGGTAAGTTTATTGGTATTGTAATTATATTTATTTCTGCTGCTGTTATTTTATCTCTATGTATTGGAGGGTTTTCTGTAGGACGTTTAGGTTGGTTAGAAATTGATGGAGAGTTTTTGCATTATCCTCCTTTTTTAGAGGACACCATTTTACCAACTTGGTTGTTAATAGTATGTGCATTTTTATTAGTAGGTATTCCTGCTTTAGGGTTATTAATTTTAGGCCTACGTATTTTATCTAGCAATATTAAAAAAATGAATAAGCCAACATCTTTAACCTTGTTAGGAATTTGGATTGTAGCATTTTTAGGAATTTTCATTACATTTTTAGATTTTGGCACATCACACGCAACTTATGGCGAATCCACAGAAAAAAACACGCTTAATATAGTAGCCAATGATACAATACAGCTAAAAATGATAAATGATGACAACCTTTATTATCGTCATAATTTAAGAAGAAGCACTTACAAAGAAGAAGTGGAAGTAAATGGAGAGGTTATGACGTATGCAAGTGATATAAAGCTTGATGTTAGAAAAAGTAATACTGATGAAAATTATATGGTGATTCAAAAAGAATCTAAAGGTAAAACAAGAAGTAAAGCAAAAGAAAATGCAAAACAAATAAAATACAACTTTAAAAGAATAGCAAATACTATTGTTTTAGATGCCTATTTTTTATCTGATTACAAAAACCTTTGGAAAGATGAAGAAATCAACATTATATTTTATCTAACAGAAAATACAACAGTTTATTTTGATAATTCTGTAAAAAACTTTTTGTATAGAGTAGATAATGAAGAAGATATTTATGATAAAGATATGGCAAATCATTATTTTAAAATGACAGATAAAAGCCTAAAATGTACAGATTGCAAAGTTGACATTGAAAAAGAGAAAAAAGAGTCTGATGACAACATAAGTGATATGACACAAACTATTTAATACAATTCAGTACAAAAAAACAACAATTGAGCAACCTTTGTTCCATTTTAAGCGTCTAATCTAAGACCTTTGAAACATCAATTAAATCTAATATCATGAAAACGATCACCAAAAAAATACTTTCAATTCTTTTTTTAGCAACACTTTTAAGCGCTTGCAACGTAAATATGTTCAACAGAATTAACGGAAATAAAAACGTTGTAACAGAAAACAGAAAAGTAAATGAAGACTTTAGTAAAATAAAAGTAAGTACAGGTTTAGACTTATATATTACGCAAGGTTCAACATCAAAAATAATTGTAGAAGCTGATGAAAATTTACAAGAAATCATTAAGACTGAAATTAACGATGGTGTTCTAAAAATTTATTCCGAAAAAAATATTTGGAGAGCAAAATCTAGAAAAGTGTATGTAACTCTAGAAACTTTAGAGGCTGTCACAGCAACAAGCGGATCTGATGTATATACCAAAGAAATCATTAAAGTTAACGATATTGATTTAAAAGCAACTAGTGGTGCAGATATTAGAATAACTTTAGATGCAAATGCTGTAACCAGTAGTGCTACAAGTGGCTCTGACATAGAAATTTCTGGAATTACAAATAACCACGTTTCAAGCGCAACAAGTGGAGCATCCATTGATGCATACGAGTTAAGAAGCAAAAATGTAACTGTAAATGTTTCAAGTGGTGCAGATATAAACGTTTATGCATCAGAAAGTATCTCAGCAAAGGCTTCTAGTGGTGGAGATATCGATTTTAAAGGAAGTCCTAAACAGGTTAACAAAAAATCTTCTTCTGGTGGAAGTATTTCTGCTAAATAAATTTTGAATTAATTAGTCAATCAACCAAAGAAATTCTTGGGGCTTTAATTAGCCTCAAGATTTCAAAAAAATTATACCTGTTTAGAAAAATATAAAAAAAACTGACATTAGAAGCTAACTCTAATAACAGTACTAATACTTGGTTTTATTAGTTTACTTGGTAAGTCGTCGTTTTGTAGAAAAACGACGCTTACTTTTTTTTATGTTGAACTTGTTTCAGCATCATTAAATCCAATCTTAATTTTTACGTTTAAATATAAACTCCTTAAAAGTAGGCTTTTTCCTCTTGACTATTTAAAATTAAAAAACGAACTTCGTTAACTATGGATATAACGAATTGAAACTCGTCATATCCGAAAAGAGTTGTAACCAATGCGAAAAAAACGATGAACAGAACTTTAATGATTGTCTTTCTACTTTTAAATTTGACTGCTTGTGCTCAAATTCAAGTTGATATTCCGAAAAATCTTGTCGAAACCAAAATACCAAAAGTCTCTACTGAAGAATGGAGAGAATTGAATTACGCTCGAAATGAATTTGGCGTAAAAATCATAGACAATAAACTGAATATTGAAAAAGTAAAAGAAAGAAATAAAGCGGAATTAAAAATAGATGGTGGAAATTTAATCGGAATAAATCGTGGCGAATGGGGTGGAAAATTATCATTTGTTCCGAATAATAAAGACAAAAAAGAGATAGAAATAAAAAAAGGAAATATCAAATTCGTTTTTGAATTTAATGACAAAATCTATTTTATAGAAGGACTTGCACATTTATCGTATAGTGGTGGAGCAATTTTCGAGTTAAAAAAAGACGGAGAAAATTTTTCCTATGAAAACATAATGGAATTTGACGATGCACCAGAGGCTTTTACTATTTATGAAAATAAGTTATTAATTGCTACACATCAGAATTTTTATGTAGTTGAGAATTTTGAAAAAGAGTTAATTTTTGAAAATACTTTTTGGTCAAGTTTATATCCGAATTCTATTGCTGTAATTGATAACGAAAATGTATATATGGGAATTAGAAGCGGACTAATAAAATTAGATTTAACGAATAAAAATATTACATTTTATAAACACATTGAATAAAGCACTGGTTACAACACCGTATATAATTTATTGCTGGCTTTTTGCCTACTTGCGAAAGTCCTCGCGGACTTTCTTGGTCGGTAAATATTTACTAAATTAGTTGCTTGAAACACGCAACAAACCATATACAACAACGTTAGCGAAATAGCACACATCCTAAAATAAAGTCGCAAAATTTTAACCTTTATATTTAGATAATGTTCATTTGATAAAATGAAATTTTTGTCTGGCAAATAGAACATCAACCCTTAGTTATTATATGATTTTTTACTTTAAATCTGTAATCCTATTTTAAATGCTTTTAAAATATTTACCTTTATCGTCCAATTACAAATTTTAAAATGGAAAACAAATTCAATATTTCAGTATTAATAGATGGCGATAATGCACAACCCAAACTCATTAAAGAAATTATTGATGAAGTTTCTAAATACGGTAAAGCAACGATTAGAAGAATTTATGGCGATTGGACCTCGCAACAAATGAATAGTTGGAAGGCAATTATAAATCAACATTCTATAACTCCGATTCAAAAGTTTTCTTATACAACAGGCAAAAACTCCACAGATGGCGCATTAATTATTGATGCCATGGATATTTTACATGGAAAAAATACCGAAGGTTTTTGCATTGTTTCTAGTGATAGCGATTATACTGGTTTAGCCAAAAGAATTCGAGAAGAAGGCCTTTTTGTAATGGGTATTGGAGAGAAAAAAACACCAACTGCATTTGTAAAATCTTGTGAAGTTTTCACTTTTACAGAAAACCTTAAAAATGAAGATACAGAAGAAGAGGATGAAAAAGCAACTGATGAAACCAAAAAGAAAAAAGTACTTAAAAAAGTTAAACCAGTAACTCAAAATATTAGGTTATCAAAAGAAGATTGGAAAACCGTTATAAAAGCTTTTGAAATCTCTACAAACGAAGAAGATAAAGCACACATTTCAACTTTAGGCTTAAATATTAGAAAAATTGATCCAAGTTTTGATCCTAGAAGTTATGGTTTTAAAAGTTTAACAAAACTTTTTGCCAACATCGAGAAATTTGAAATTATAAAAAATGAGGTAAATGGCTCCAACTATCCTTTATTAAAAATGAAATAAGCCTATTTTTTATTGCCCAAATATTCCTCTATATCTGCAATATGGTGTTGTAAAGCTCTTGTTGAAATTTGAATTTCTTTAATCAACAAGGCTAAAGAAATCAATAATAAAATTAGTCCTAAACCAAATGCATAAATTGCAATAAGTTGATAGCCAATATAAATCAAAAACATGGTTAAAACGCAAAATAAAAGGCTTGTAATGCCAAATACTTGCATCCATTTTGTTAAGTTTAGTCGTTGTTTTAAATTATTAATTTGTCGTAATAAAGAATCATCATACTCTTTCAAATATCTATCATGTAAATTTCTAATCACAGAAGCGTAAGCCAAAAACCGATTGGTATACGCTAGCATTATTAAAGAAATTGCAGAAAATAATAATGCAGGTGTTGTTAATGTAAGTTGTTCCATAATGCAAAATTAATACTATTAAACTAAAATCTTTTCTGTAATTTTACAATAATGAAAAAATTGATTTACTTACTTGTTTTATCTTTATCATTAGTAACATTTTCACAAAATTTACCCAAAGGTTTTGTGTATTTACATAATGTTGATGCATCCATTCAAAAAGAATTACGATACCTAGGCTCTAATAATTTTATAGGAAAGCCCATTAATGGTTATAGTAACAATTGTGTAATTGTTTCAAAGCCAACTGCTCTAGCATTAAAGAAAATTCAAACAAAACTCAAAAAAGAAGGTTTAAGTTTAAAAATATTTGATGCGTATAGGCCTCAACAAGCCGTAGATCATTTTGTAAATTGGGCAAAAGATACTAATGATACTTTAATGAAAAAACAATATTATCCCAAAATAGCAAAATCACAGTTATTTAATTTAGGCTATATTGCTTCAAAATCTGGCCATACAAGAGGCAGCACAGTAGACATAACACTCGTAGATCTTAAAACAGGTAAGGATTTAGATATGGGTAGCCCTTATGATTTTTTTGGAGTGCGTTCTCATCCTTTTTATAGAAAAATATCAGAAACGCAAAAAGAAAACAGAATGTTATTAAGAAGGATGATGTTAAAAAACGGATTCAAACCTTATGATAACGAGTGGTGGCATTTTACCTTGAAAGAAGAACCTTACCCAAAAACCTATTTCAATTTTCCTGTAAAATAATAATTTAACAAAAACTAAACAACGTCCGTTAAAATCGGCATTATATTTGTATTATAATTGCTAGAAATTTACAATATGAAACCTATTTTTAAATCTATTATTTTTATTAATGCTATCATATACAGCACTTTTATCTCAGCACAGTTAGATGTTAATAAGGGTACAAAAGAAAAAGGTAAGACAAAAGCAATTGTTTTTAAAAACGCTAAAGAAGTAAATAAACCTAAATCTATTGAATTAAATGGTTTACAGGGATTTCAAAGAGCGTATGAAGCCGAAAAACAAAAACTTCAACAAAAACAAAAAGAAGACAATGCAAAAAATAAAGGCATACTTACCAAAGCAAAGTTAAATGAACAGCGTTTTTTAAAAAGTTTTAAAAAAATAAATGGTCAGTACATCATTCCAAAAATAGATCAAGACTTAGGTAGCTTTAGGTCTAATTCTAAAAGTGTAAATATTATTTGTAGAGATTATCAATATCCTGATGGAGATAGAGTTACTATTTTTGTAAACGATATCCCTGTAATTTACAACATCACACTACAACAAAACTATCAAAAATTTAACATTCCTCTCAAAGTCGGATTAAATAAAATTGTTATCGAAGCTTTAAACCAAGGTACTTCAGGCCCAAACACTGCAGCTTTTAAAGTTTTTAATGATGAAGGAATACTCATTTCGTCTAACGAATGGAACCTTGCAACTGGAGCAAAAGCAACCTTAATGATTTCTAAAGACAAATAAATTATTTAAAATATCTTTACAATTCAGTAAAACCTAAATTATATTGTTTTAATTAACAATAATTCAAAAATAACCACTATCCAATTGTTATTTTATGATAATCATAGATTTTATAAAAAAAACAGCCTTTATTGCTGTATAATTTTTATTAATAATAACACATTTCTCTAAATTTTAAAATCACAAGTTTTTTTATTCTTTATAAAACAGTTATTTTTGTAATTGATATTATTAATTTTGGTTAAACGATTAAACAAACAACAATTCATTAGATGAAAAAAATCACCAAAGAAACCTATTTAGATTGGTACAAAGACATGCTTTTTTGGCGTAAGTTCGAAGACAAACTAGCATCCGTTTACATTCAACAAAAAGTAAGAGGTTTTTTGCACCTTTATAATGGGCAAGAAGCTATTTTAGCAGGTGCTTTGCATGCTATGGATTTATCGAAAGATAAAATGATAACCGCTTACAGAAATCACGTACAACCAATTGGTATGGGAGAAGATCCTAAACGTGTTATGGCTGAGTTATTTGGTAAAGCTACAGGAACTTCTAAAGGAATGGGTGGTTCTATGCACATTTTCTCAAAAGAGTTTCGTTTTTATGGTGGTCATGGAATTGTTGGTGGTCAAATTCCTTTAGGTGCGGGTCTTGCTTTTGGAGACAAGTATAAAGGAAGTGATGCTGTTACGTTAACATGTTTTGGTGATGGTGCTGCTAGACAAGGTTCTTTACATGAGGCATTCAATTTAGCAATGCTTTGGAAATTACCAGTTATTTTTATTTGTGAAAACAACCAGTATGCAATGGGTACTTCTGTAGAAAGAACAGCAAACCATTCAGATATCTGGAAATTAGGTTTAGGATATGAAATGCCATGTGGCCCAGTAGATGCTATGAATCCTGTAAAAGTTGCAGAAGCTGTAGATGAAGCTATTCAAAGAGCAAGACGTGGTGATGGACCAACATTCTTAGAAATGAAAACCTATAGATATAGGGGGCACTCAATGTCTGATGCACAACATTACAGAACAAAAGACGAAGTAGAAGATTATAAAAAAATTGATCCAATAACTCAAGTAAAAGATATTATTTTAGAAAAGAGTTATGCTACCGAAGATGAAATTTCTGCAATTGATAAAGAAGTAAAATCTATGGTGAAAGAATGCGAAAAATTCGCAGAAGAATCTCCATATCCAGAAACTCAACAATTGTATGATATGGTTTATGAACAAGAAGATTATCCTTTTATAAGTTAAAAATATGGCTACAGTTATAAATATGCCGCGTTTAAGCGACACAATGGAAGAAGGCGTTGTTGCCCAATGGTTGGTAAAAGTTGGAGATAAAATTGAAGAAGGTGATATTTTAGCAGAAATTGAAACCGATAAAGCTACTATGGAGTTTGAATCTTTCCATGAAGGTACTTTATTACATATTGGTATTCAAGAAGGCGAAACTTCTCCTGTTGATGTTCTTTTAGCGATTATTGGTGAAGAAGGTGAAGATATTTCTGCATTAATAAATGGAGAGGCTGCACCAAAAAACGAAGATGCAAAAGATGAAGTTAAGGAAGAAATACCTGATGCATCTTCAAATACTAATGCTGTTGCAATTCCAGATGGTGTAAATGTGGTTTCTATGCCACGTTTAAGTGATACCATGACAGATGGTACAGTAGCTACATGGCTTAAAAAAGTTGGAGATAAAGTTGAAGAAGGAGATATTTTAGCCGAAATTGAAACAGATAAAGCTACAATGGAATTTGAATGTTTCTATGAAGGAACCATTTTACATATTGGTGTTCAAGAAGGTGAAACTGCTCCTGTAGATAGTTTATTAACCATTATAGGTCCTGAAGGCACAGATGTGTCTGGTATTGTGGCTAATGGAGGTACAGCAACTAGTACTAGTGCTGAACCAAAAACTGAAAGTAAAACTGAAAAAACTACAGTTGAAAAAAAAGAAGAAAAAAAACCAGCTCAAGATTCTGGAACTTCTTCAAATTCTTCAACAAATAGTTCTGGTGGGCGTGTGTTTGCATCTCCTCTAGCAAAGAAAATTGCTGCAGATAAAGGTTTTAATTTAGCAGATATTTCTGGTTCTGGTGAAAATGGAAGAATCATTAAAAAAGATGTAGAAAACTTTACTCCTGCTGCTAAAGTTGCTGAAACTGCACCTGCTGCTGCACAATCTTTTGTTGCTTTTGGTCAAGAGAAATCAGAAGAAGTTAAGAACTCTCAAATGCGTAAAGCAATTGCAAAATCTTTAGGGAACTCTAAGTTTTCTGCTCCAGATTTCAGTTTAAATATTGAAGTAGATATGGATAATGCAATGGCTTCAAGAAAAACAATAAACGCAATTCCAGATGTAAAAGTATCATTTAATGATATGGTTGTAAAAGCTTGTGCAATGGCTTTACAAAAGCACCCACAAGTAAATACTTCATGGACAGATGCAAACACAGTATATCACAAACACATTCATGTTGGTGTAGCTGTTGCTGTAGATGATGGTTTATTAGTACCAGTAATTAAACATACAGACACGTTAAGTTTAACTCAAATTGGTGCTGGTGTTAGAGATTTAGCAGGTAAGGCTAGAAAAAAGAAACTTGCTCCAGCAGAAATGCAAGGAAGTACTTTTACGGTTTCTAACTTAGGAATGTTTGGTATACAGAATTTTAATTCTATCATCAATCAACCAAACTCTGCAATTTTATCTGTTGGTGCAATCGTACAAAAACCAGTAGTTAAAGACGGTCAAATAGTAGTAGGCAATACTATGAATTTAACACTTACGTGTGACCACAGAACAGTAGATGGTGCAGTAGGTGCTCAATTTTTACAAACCTTAAAAACGTATATTGAAAACCCTGTTACCATGTTAGCATAGTTTTTATTTAAATTAGTTATACTAAAAACCTAAACTTAATTGTTTAGGTTTTTTTTGTTCAAAATTTCAGTAATTACAGATTTCTCAAAATAATCAACTTAAATTTTCATAGCCATAATTAAAGAAGACAAATTCTTGTAGACCTTTAATTCTTAAAACATAAGTTTCAAAATCCTTTCAAAATTTTTATAAAAATGTATCTTTAGTGAATACAAACTTTATTTATAAATATGAGAATAGGAATTATCATTGGTAGAATTGGTGGTGTAGATGGTGTTGCTTTAGAAACTGAAAAGTGGATTGAAGTACTTAAAAAATTAGGTCATGAAGTATTTATCATGTCTGGCGAATTTGAATCTTGGACTATAGACGAAGAACACGATTACCTATACCCTCCATTATCCTTTTTTTCTGTAGAAGCAGAATGGGGTCAGCGTAAAGCTTTTTTTGAACCCGATAACGACCCTGATCCATTATTAGATCATGTAGAAAAAGCGTCTAACATGATTTATAATGCAATGTTAAATTGGGTTACTGATAAAAAAATTGAGGCTATACTTTCTGAAAATGCTTCAGCATTACCTTGTCATTTATCTATGGGTGTTGCCATCAGAAAATTAATAACAAAAACAGGATTACCTATTGTTACTCATGATCACGATTTTCATTGGGAAAGAGGACAACGTTATGTGTCCACTCATAAAGAAATTAATCAATATGTAGATGATCATTTTCCATTATTGTTGCCTAATGTAAAACATGCTGTAATTAATACTTTTGGTGTGGAAACTTTTAAAAACCGATTTAATATTGATGCTACTTTAGTGCCAAATGTGATGGATTTTAATAGGGTTTATGGAGTTCCTACAGAAGAAAACAAATTCTTTTTAAAAGATATTGGTATTACTGATGATGAAATTGCATTACTACAAGTAACTCGAATTGTAAGACGAAAAGGTATTGAGACAGCTATTTCTTTAATCGATAAATTAGACGATAAAAAACTAAAATTAGTGATTACTGGTAATAATAATGATGACGAAAATAAAGAGTATTACAATGAATTGATTGATCAAATTCACGATTTAAACCTCTCTAACCAAGTCATTTTTGCTGCACATAAAGTATTAGATCATAAAGATTTATCTGATGTATATGCGCATGGTAGGGCTTGTACTTATTTTAGCACGTACGAAGGTTTTGGAAACGCTTTTGTAGAATGTGTACTCGCTAAAAAACCAATATTTGTAAATAATTACAAACCTGTATATATGCAAGATATTGGTAATAAGGGTTTTGAAACGGTTATGACAGAAGATGGTATACTAACCAACGAAAAAGTGCAAAAAATGTCAGACATTATTTATAATCCTAAACGATGCTTAGAAATTGGGGAGTATAATTTTAACCTTGGTAAAAAACATTTCTCATTCGATGTCTTAGAAGAAAAATTAAACAGCCTATTTACTTTTTAAAAACACAACGATCTACTAAAATAAAGATGACAAAAATAACAACGATATTAAATGAATTAAAAAAAGAAAAAATAAATACTTGGTTTGATTTAGGTTTATTTATAGATAGATTTAAAGAACAACACTCTAAATCTGCCTTTAAAAATAACAAAGAAGCTTTCAATTCGCATCTAGAAAAAGGCGGAATTGCTTTTTTAACTTTTTACTTTACCATTGATGGTATTACTGTAGAAACAGAAAAGTATGCAAAGGTTTTTAAAAATATCTATCCAAATATACCCATTCACTTTGTAGCTGGCGAAATTAAACAAGAAGCTGATGAGTTAATTCCAAAAGGCGCTTTCAAAAAAATAATTCCAGAAATGGAAGCTTTTGATGCTTGGCCACTCTACAAAGATTTCTTTCAAATTAAAATGGAACGTGGCAGTGAAGCGTACAATAATTTAATTGGTAAGTTTTGGAAAGAGGTTTTAGTTTTAGTAGAAAAATTAGGGACTTATATTAAAGAAAACAACATCTCTTTATTATACTTGATTAATGTTTGTTCTAATCCTGGTAATGTTTCTTTAGCGTTAGCAACTGTTTTACTCTCAGAATATTTAGGAATTCCTGTCATCAACAACAATCACGATTTTTATTGGGAAGGTGGTAATAGAGAGGTTGATATTAAAAATAAAGGTTTAAAGAAAGGTCCAAGAGATTTCTTTTTCCATAATGCACACGTTGGTGAATTTTTCTCGGTTATCGAAATGATTTATCCTTGGGAGAGTCGTTCTTGGATGAATGTAAACATCAATAGAATTCAACAAAATCATTTAATTAAAACCAATGGTCATAATCCTGCAAATGTGGCTTTGATTGGCACTGCTGTAGATACCAAAATGCATCAAATGAGTAAACGCGATATTATTAAAGCGTTTATGCAAGTCTCAAGTATTTTTGCAAATCATAAAGATAGCATTACTGTTCGTACAGTTGCAAACCATACAGAAAGTAAACGCTCATTAAAACCAATATTACTTGGCTATAAAAAAATTAAAGAATTTGACTTTGTAAACAATAATATCGTTTTTTTACAACCCACAAGAGTCATCAGTAGAAAATCTATAGAACTGAATTTCAAACTCATCAAACGTTTATTTTCTTATGATGCTTTTGCCGAAAAATTTCTAACTAATCCCCAATTAAAATTATCATTAATTGTTTCTGGGCCAATACCTCATGGACAACAAAATTATTATCACGATTTAAAAAAGGATTTTAAAAACTTCTTAAATCAACTTCCTAAAGAATTCAAATCAAGAGTATTATTAGGGTTTTTATTCAGTGAATTTGATAAAAATGAATTCAAAAAGAAATACAAAAAACCATTAGATATTGAGCAATTGTATGATGTTGCGTCATTAGTTTTATTACCAAGCCAAACCGAAGGTAGAGGCTTACCTATTATTGAAGCTGCAGCTTGTGGAACTCCGATTTTTTGCAGACAATACGAACCTAGAGAAGTGTATGATGAAGTAATTGGCTATCATTTAGACCACTCTTTACGTTTAAATGTTTTAGAGTTTAAAGGCTCTAAAGTGCCTAAAAAATTGGCAGAGAAAATATGCGACCATGTGTTTTATCCTCAAAACAGAATGGTGGATGTTACACACAACAGAAGTGTCATCAACAAAAGATATAGCATTGAAGCGCTTCAAGAAAATATGGAATACATTTTAGGTAGAATGTATATTCAATTATCGGCGATTTCAAATGAGGTAAATCCGCAAGTTGTTCGTTTGTTAAAGACCTATAAAGAAATGGTCGATTTTGAAAATGACGATTTACACGCCATAATCAACAAAAAAGCACGTCATTATTTACCTGGTTATGGACGATTGTCTTTTATGATTTACCTAAAATCGTTAATCGATCCAAGTTTTTTTAGAGTGGAAGAGCAACTCATTAAAGGAAAAGTAATGCATTATGCAAGAACGATGGAAAATGATATTCCTGATTTGGTAAATACCAATCTAGAGGTCATTCATAAATATTATAATGCCATTGATGATATTTTTAAATATGTTGATGGTGAATTTGCTATAAGACACGATCATGCTTTAGCTTACAGGCATAGGAATAAGAAAAAATATGCGTATCAAGATTTTACTTATCAAGAGGTAACAGGCTTGGTAAACATGATTTACAGTGATGTTTTTAAACCAAAAAATTTACCAGATTTAACATTAGCTCCACAATTTTTTGCAGATTGGGAATTGGCTTTATTTCAGCTCACAAACAGTAACTTTTTAGGTATAGATGATCGAAAAATTTTAACCGAAAAATTAAAAAATAACGTTCCTAAAGGCTATTTTCCTGGACGTTTTATCAAACACGAATTAGAGTATTTTGTATTACAACCTATTCGTGCACAACTTCAATTAAAAATTGAGCAAGAACTTTCTGCTGAAATATTGAATGATAAATTAAAAGAACTTCAAAAAATCTACATTTTTGTACACGAACCAAGAATTACAAAATGGTTTTCTAGTGCAGATATTAAAGAATATTTAGAGAGTGGCAAAGAGCCAGAATTGGGTTTATTGTACAGCTCTGGAGTGGTTCAAATTATAGAAACCAAACAATGGTCAGAAGGGGTGCATTTTCCGCAAATGGGTGCAAAAGCATTAAAAGTGCTTAGAACAATTAAAGAAGCTGATGGTTTTATTATTACCAATGGAGAATCTTCAGCAATGATGACAGATATTGTAGAAATAGATCATTTTCATATTGGTAAAGTCGAAAATACAATGACTGGCAAAATTATGGGAATTCCTAAAGATAGTGGATTCATTCAATTTGTACCAGCAGCTGTTAGAACAACGTTGGCTTATCCTACCCCAATACAAACCGCAAAAGATTTTGATGTTGCTTTAAAAAGTGATCTTTATAAAGATTTAAAAAAGAGTTTGGGCGAAAAAGAATTGCTAAACATCATAGGTCAAGATGCTATAGAAAATGGAACTCCTATTGTAAAATTACTGAATGAAATCAAACAAAATATAGAAAAAACAGCAACTGTAGAAAAAGTAAAATCCTCTTTTGCTGGCGGAGTTTATGAAGATGGTTTGCCTTGGAGTGGTGTTTTAGCAGAAGTTGATACCAAGAAATACAACTGGAAATTTGCGGCTCATTTAGCGAACAAGGAGCCCAAAAATGTACCTGCACTTATTAAAGAATATCAAAAGAAAAGTAAAACTAAGAATAAGATTGAATTGGCTTGGAATGGTGGTTACATTTTAAATCCTGAATTGGTAGGTAAATTGGGCTTACCTGAAACTTATATTGGTTCTCCTTTAGGATTATTGATTATGAATAATAAAGTCTTCTGCCCTCCTCTTTTCAATAAACCTGCTTTTATTATTTACAAAAATGGCGATGTTGATATTCGAAAAGTAAATTGTAAAAGTGGATTTATCATTAAAGGAAAACAAAAAGAAATCATTTTTAATGCTGATTATTACAATACACATAGAGATACTAATCCTTGTTTTTATGATTTAACACATCCTGAAGAATTAATCGAAACCAATGGAAATGTTATTGTTCGCGTTGCTGGAAATACCGTAAAAGAGGTCATCAAAACCAAAACAAAAGAAACTATTGCTATTATTCCTGTAGGCATTACTTTATCAATTCCTGAAGAACAATTTTCTGAAAAAATATTCCAAGAAGGTAAAAAATTAAATATTGAATTGTTAGAACCTGAAAGTAATCCTTTTTATTGGGATAAAATCTCTTATGCCATAGAAGCTGGGCCAATGTTGATTGATGAAGGAAAACAAGTATTAAATATGGAAGAGGAAGGTTGGAAAACATCAAACTCTATTAAAACACAAGCAGCTCGTTTAGATTTTACAGATATGAGAGGTCCAAAAATTGCTGTGGGAATTACCAAAGAAGGGAAACTTATGGTATTAATGGTAAATGGTAGAATTCGCGAATCTGTTGGTGCTACACATTTTGATATGGTAGATATCCTCTTAAAATACGGTATGGATAAAGCAATGGGCTTTGATCCTGGTGGAAGTAGCACTTTAGTTGTTGATAATACAATTATGAACATTTCACCTTACAATAAAAATTACGAAAAAGATATTTATTCTCTACCTCCAGAACCAAGATTTGTAGCAAACGCTATTATTGGTTGGGTTGAAGAAAATTAATTGTTTTAAAGTTCAATAAGCTGATTAAAAATACTTAGCAAATTAATACATTAACCATGCGTTAATGTATTGATTGCTGCTAGCATCTCTCTATAACTTTGCTCAACATTTTTTGTAAACTGAGCTTTATCTTTACGCAATACATCCATAGTTACACCCTCTACAAGACTTGGATGAAACTCTCTTAAATGCTGATCACTCCAAAAACCTAGTTCTACAATTAAGGGTGTTAATGCTAACCCTTTTTCTGTTAAAAGATAAATATTTGATTTTTTATTAGTAATAAGTTTCGTTTTTAAAACAATTCCAAAATCCTCTAACCACTTTAATTTTGCGCTCAAAATATTGGTAGCAATCGCTTCATCACTTTCAACAAAACTCTTAAATGTTTGTTTATGTTCAATCAACATCTGTTTAATAATAACTAAAATCCATTTATCTCCAATAATATCTAAAGCAGATGTAAATGGGCAATCGCATCTAAAATTATAATCCATACTTATATTTTGAATTAAATTACAAATATATCGAAATCTATTTTTACTTGTAAAATGCAATTATATATATTTTTTACTTGCATAATAAAAGTATTTATATATATTTGCTTGCACAAAACAAGTAATAATTTTAAATCATTCTCTTTACTTATGAAAAATACAGTTTTCATTACTCTTATTGTAAGCCTATTTTTAGGTTGTACCTCAACAAAAACAATCTCTAACTCAACAAAAACAAAAATGACTAAAAAAGAAACTGCTATAGCTTTTGTAGAAGCTGTAACCTCGCAAAATGAAGCAAAAGTACGAGCTTTGGCAACTGAAAATTATATTCAACATAATCCATTTTTACCAACAGGCTTGTCTCCTTTTATAAGTCTATTTCCTATATTAAAAGAAAACGGAACAAAAGCTCAAACCATAAGAGCCATTGAAGATGGAAATTTTGTAGTATTACATCAATTTTGGACAGGAGCAAAACCCTTTGGCGCAGAAAAAATGGTTTCTTTTGATATTTTACGTTTTAATGAAAACGGTAAAATAGCAGAACATTGGGATGCCTTACAACCTTTTATATCTCAAACTGCAAGTGGAAGAACACAAACTGATGGAGCAACAGACATTATTGATTTAAGCAAAACTGATAAAAATAAAGAAATCGCTACAGACATGGTTAAAGATATTTTGATGGGTAAAAATCCCAACAAAATAACAGACTATATTAGTTCTAAGAAATATCATCAGCATAATCCTTCTATAAAAGATGGATTAAGTGGTATTATTGAGGCAGTTAAATATTTGACCTCTCAAAACAATATGTTCAAGTATACTAAAATCCATAAAGTTTTAGGTGAAGGTAATTTTGTTTTAACAATTAGTGAAGGAGAATGGAATGGTAAAAAACAGGTTTTCTATGATTTACTTCGTTTTGAAAATGGTAAAGCTGTAGAGCATTGGGATGTAATTCAAGAAATACCTACTGTAAATTTAGCAAATACTAATGGAATGTTCGGGTTTTAATTTTTTTTAAATGCTAAAAATAACAATTTATAACACAAATCAAACCGAACATTACAGTGGTAAAATAAACTTATTGAAACTAGCTTGCGCAAAATAGTGCAGCTAAGAAATCTCAAATTTAAATTAAGATTTCTCCATTTTAGTAGAAATGACATTCGTTTCAAAGAATAAAAAATATAATACATTAATAATCAGAATATTTACATCAAACTCACCTTATTTTAAATAGGTAGTCACATCCATGGCTACCTTTTTTATAATGATACCTAAAAATCAGTAGCGTACTAAGTTTTAACATCATTAATGACGTTATATGTTATATATTAGCAAAAATTTTTTATTTACAATGACAAAAAAAATATGTACACTACTTTTTGGGTTATTAATAATGGTTGCGTGTAGCCAAGAGAAACCCAAAGAATACCTTACTTTTTCTGGTAAGTTAGCAAACAATAAAGATTCTATTATGGCTATTGCCAATAGACAAGGTATTATTAAAGAAATTAAAATAGATGCTGAAGGTACTTTTAAAGACACTTTAAAATTAAAAAGTGATGAAGGCGAAATTTATACCATACAAACAAGTGCAAATAAAGTTGCTCCTATTTACTTAAAAAATGGCTTTGATATTACTTTAAATGGTAATTCAGAAGAATTTATGGAAAGTTTTAAATATTCTGGAAAAGGTGCATCTAACACAAATTTTATATTAGCTCGAATTAAAAAAGGACAAACTATTGGTAACCCTCAGTTAATTTTAAATCTTGATGAAAAAGCATTTCGTAAAAAAATAGAGGGTTTAAAGACAGAATATGATAGTATTTTAAACGCATATAACAACTTAGATAGCACTTTATATGCTACTGTAAAACAGCAAAATGAACAATTAATTACATACTTTGATAATGCGTATCAGCAAAGTAAAATTATGGGAAAAGGTAAGCCATCTCCTAAATTTGAAAATTATACAAATGTAAAAGGTGGTAAATTGTCTTTAGATGATTTTAAAGGTAAATACGTATATATTGATGTTTGGGCAACTTGGTGTGGACCTTGCATTCAGCAAATACCTTATTTAAAAAACATAGAAAAAGAATATCATAATAAAAATATAGCTTTTGTAAGTATTTCTACAGACGAATCTAGACGAAATGGGGGCTCTTGGGAAGCTGCTGAACAAAAATGGCGCGATTTTGTTAAAAAGCGTGAATTAGGTGGAGTACAATTATGGTCTGGTCAAGATTATTCTTTTCAGCAAGCCTATCAAATTAATTCTATACCAAGATTTATTCTAATAGATCCAGAAGGAAATATTGTAGAAGCTAATGCTCCAAGACCTTCAGATCCACAATTAAAATCATTATTTACGTCTTTAGGAATCTAGTTGTATTTCTGAATTCTTTTAAAACAGCTACAAAGGCCTTTAAGTTTACACTTAAAGGCCTTTGTAGTTTAGTTATCCCTGTTAAGATTTAGAGCAGGTAAGATTAAAAAAAAAAATATTATTTGCATTATAAATACATGATGATTATAAACTGTCCTAAAAGACAATATAAAACTGATGAAATTGTGAATAATAATATTATTGCAACTCGTTGTGCATTTTAGATAATACTAATTTTAAGATGATTAAGGATTCTATTGAAAACAACTTACGATGCAATTGTGTAGTTGAAAAATCTCAAATTTAGACTAAGAATAATCTATTATAATCTAAATGACATTATTTTGAAAGACAACCAAATAAATATTGTAGTAGAATTTAAATTACAAAAAGTTTACCAACAAAAATGGAACCCCTAAAAAGACAAGAAAACTTAAAAACACCACCAAAATTGATATTGCTGCAGAGCCAAAAGCATCTTTAGGATCTTTGAATACTTTATACAGTAAAATTGAAATATAGGCATAAACCAAAAAATTAAAGATGATAATTTCTCTATTATAAACCAATCTTGTTAAAATTGCTAAGATGGTGGCATGTCCTAAAATAAAACAATTGATTGCTAAATGTTCGAAAAAATTATATTTCTTAAAAATTAACTTTGTAAAGATTGAGGTATAAATGGCATAAGTAAACCAGAGAAATTTCATTTTGTCTCGCATAAAATAACCCACTTTCATACCCATTTCTTGAGCATCAAACAGATCTATTTTTGAAACTTCTGGTCGTTCTCCTCTTGGCAATATACTACCTAAAAACAAATAAACGCTAATGGTAAGAATTACGTAACTAATAGGGTTTAAAACTTGGCGTCTTTTTCCATTAATGTAATTAAGAATAGTTTTTTTGGGATGAATAGTTAGGTTTTTAAGATTGAATAACAACCCTTTATCCATATTTAAAAATCCTGAAAATACAGATGTAGTAATAGATTGAAAAGTAATTCTATCTACATCTTTTTTTTCTCCACAAGTTGGACAAAAATCACCTTTAAATTCGATATTGCAGTTTATGCAAGGCACATTTTACTCTTTATAAACGCCCATATTAGCATATTTTTCCATTCGTTGAAGCACCAAATTCGTTTCATTTAAACCTTTTAATTCGTCAAAAGCTTTTATAATTTGATTTTGTACGGCCTCGAAAGCACCTTGTCTATTAGAATGCGCCCCACCTACAGGTTCTTTAATAATTCCATCAATCAACTTTAGCCTTTTCATATCAGCACCCGTTAATTTTAAAGCTTCAGCAGCCTGCTCTTTAAACTCCCAACTACGCCATAAAATTGATGAACAAGATTCAGGAGAAATTACAGTATACCAAGTATTTTCCATCATATATACCTTATCTCCTACTCCTATCCCTAAAGCACCACCAGAAGCGCCTTCACCAATAACAATGGTAATAATTGGTGTTTTTAAGCGTGTCATTTCTAAAATATTTCTTGCAATAGCTTCTCCTTGGCCACGTTCTTCTGCTTCTAAACCAGGATAAGCTCCAGGAGTATCTAACAAAGTAACCACAGGAATACCAAACTTCTCAGCCATTTTCATTAAGCGTAAGGCTTTTCTGTATCCTTCTGGATTTGCCATTCCAAAATTTCTTAATTGACGCGTTTTAGTATTGTAGCCTTTTTGTTGCCCAATAAACATAAACGATTGATCGCCTATTTTTCCTAAACCGCCAATCATGGCTTTATCATCTTTTACATTTCTATCTCCATGCAATTCCATGAAAGTATCTCCACATATTGCATTGATATAATCTAATGTATAAGGTCTGTTTGGGTGCCTTGACAATTGAACCCTTTGCCAAGGTGTTAAATTTTTATATATATCTTTTTTAGCAGTAGCTAATTTTTTCTCTATTTTTTTACAAGTTGCTGTAACATCAACATCACTTTCTTCACCAATAATCTGACATTTTTGTAGTTGATCTTGCAACTCTTTTATTGGCATTTCAAAATCTAAATATTCCATAATGTTGTTATTTTGATTCAATTATTTGGATTAGCAAACATACTATAAAAATTACTTTCTTTCACAAAATCAATTTAATTTTTTAGTTTTACACGTTGTTGAAACTTCTGTTTTAAAGCGGTTTTATTTTTAATAATACCGTTAATTAAAACCACACCTAACACAATGCACGCACCTAAATAAAATTCTGGATTCATTTTTTCTTTATCACCAAAGATAAAAAGTGCCAAAACAATGGCATAAACAGGCTCTAAATTTACAGTAAGCATTACTGTGTATGGCGATAAATATTTCATTATTTTAACAGAAGCAATAAAAGCATAAGCTGTACAAATACTGCTTAAAATAAATAAATATAGCCAATCCATTTTTGGTAAATTAAAAAAAGATAATGATATATTTTTTGTTACCAATATGTAGACTAATACAAACAATGTACCTGCTAAGAGTTGGTAGAAAGAAATTCTACTAGCGTCATATTTTTTAATAAACAAACCATTTAAAACCGCAAATAATGCACTTAAAAAGGATGATAATAGTGCATATAAAATTCCTAATTGGTATTGACTTTCAAAATTAAAAATAATATATAAGCCCGCAATTACTACTAAACCCAATACTATTTCTAATGTTTTTATGCTTCTTTTAAAAAAAAGAGGCTCTATTAAAGAGGCAAAAAAAGCACCTGTACTCATGGTAACTAAAGCCACAGAAACGTTAGAAACTTTTATAGCTTTAAAAAAGAAAATCCAATGTAATGCAATTATAATTCCTGTAAAAAGAAACTTTACCATTCCTTTTTTATCAATTTGAAAACTCTTTTTCTTAATGATAAAATAGATAGCAATAAAAATTACTGCTAACCCCATTCTAAAAAAAACTAATGGAATGGCATCAATAGAAATTAATGCGCCTAAAATAGCCGTAAACCCCCAAATAAAAACAATGAGATGTAAAAGCGCATAGTTTTTTAACTTACTTTCTGGCATTTAAATATAAATATATGGCAACACAACCAAAGAACATATTTGGCATCCAAACATACAATAGTGAGTTTACGCCAGCTACAGCTCCTAAAACTTCAGAAATTTTTAATAAGAAAACATACATAAACATCATACCCACACCAATGGCTAAGTTTACACCTGTGCCACCTCTTCTTTTTCTAAAAGCTAAAGCAACTGCAATGATTGTTAAAATATAAGATGCTATAGGTAAGCTTGTTCTTTTGTGAAATTCTACCAAGTAAGCGTTTAAATTTTTAACCCCTCTTTTTTTAGAGACTTCTATAAATTCGTACAATTCATCAGAAGACATTTCTTGAGATAATGCCAATTTATAAATTAAATCTCTAGGTGTAAAATTAAAAACGGTATCTATTTTATTACCAGAAAAAATGCTATCTCTCTCTTTATAATATTTTCTCAACCTCCAATTTCTTAGTGAAAATGTAGAATCAGTATATTGAATATTATCAGCAAATAATTTTGATTTTAATTTTAATCCATCATACAATTCTGATGTAAAATCATAACCTCTATTATTTTCTGTGTTAAAGTTACGTATAAAAATATAAGTACTATCTGTAAGTTGTAAACTAAAATCGTTTACATATTTAAACTCGTATTTTTGCCTGTTATTATTCAAATATTCCTTTTCAAAACCTTTTCTAGTTTTACTACTCATTGGTACCACAAAATGATTCATAACCAATGATAAAACTGTTATTAAAGAAGCCCCAATAAAATAAGGATATAAAAAGCGTGTAAAAGATACTTTTGCATTGGTAATGGCAATAATTTCTGTATTGTTAGATAATTTTGAAGTAAATAAAATTACAGCAATAAATAATGCCAAAGGCATAAATGTATTGGTATAATAGATGATAAAGTTTTTATAATATTCATCTACAATTTGATAAAATCCTAAATCTGAGTGTTCTAAAAAATTGTCAATTTTTTCTGAAATATCAATTGCTACTGCAATAGGTATCAAAATCAAAAGGGTAAACAAAAAGGTTACCAAAAATCTTTTTAATATGTACCAATCTATAATTTTCATAAGAGCCCATCCTAAATCCTTCCCAAAGGGAAGAACTTCTACGAAGTGATTATTTTTTACTTATTTCTTTAATTTTACTTTGAAATTCTTTTTCACGAACTTCCAACTTCCAACTTCTAATGTCTAAAAATTACAAACGCTTATCCATTTGAACCACCATTTTGTCTTTCCATTCTCTAAAATCTCCTGCAATGATATGCTTTCTAGCTTCACGCGTTAACCATACATAAAATCCTAAATTATGAATAGAAGCAATTTGTTTCCCCAACATTTCTTTAGCTACAAATAAATGACGTAAATAAGCTTTAGAATAATAGGTATCTACATTTGTAATTCCCATTTCGTCTATGGGTGAAAAATCATTTTCCCATTTTTTATTTTTTATGTTGATGGTACCATGAGCCGTAAACAACATTCCATTTCTTGCATTTCTAGTTGGCATTACACAATCAAACATATCAATACCTAAAGCAATATTTTCTAAAATGTTTATTGGAGTACCTACACCCATTAAATAACGTGGTTTATCTTCTGGTAAAATTTCTGTAACCACCTCTGTCATAGCATACATTTCTTCTGCTGGCTCACCTACAGAAAGTCCGCCAATAGCATTGGCTTGTGCGCCTGCATTGGCTATATATTCTGCAGATTGTCTTCGTAAATCTTTATACGTACTTCCTTGAACTATTGGAAAAAACGTTTGTTCGTAACCGTATTTAAAGGGTAAGGTTTCTAAATGATTCATACAACGTTTCAACCATCTATGTGTCATGTGCATAGAGCGTTTTGCATAGTTATAATCGCAAGGATATGGTGTACATTCATCAAATGCCATAATAATATCTGCACCAATAGTACGTTGAATTTCCATTACGTTTTCTGGCGTAAAAAAGTGCATAGAACCATCTATATGACTTTTGAATTTTACCCCTTCTTCGTTAATTTTTCTACGACCTGATAAAGAATATACTTGATATCCACCTGAATCTGTTAAGATATTTCTATCCCAATTCATAAATTTGTGTAACCCACCAGCTTGTTCTAAAATATCTAATTTAGGTCTTAAATATAGATGATAAGTATTTCCTAAAATAATATCAGGATTTACCTCTGTTTTAAGCTCTGTTTGGTGTACACCTTTTACAGTACCTACAGTACCAACAGGCATAAATATAGGGGTTTCTATAACTCCATGATCTGTAGTTATGGCTCCTGCTCTTGCTTTACTCTTTGGGTCTGTTTGTATTAAGTCAAAATTCATTGCTGGCAAAGATAGTAAAAAGCCAATGCTAACCTTATCAAAGAAAAGGAATTTAGAAACTTTTAAGATATTGGTTATTTTCGTTTTTTACGAAAATTAGATTTAGAGTTGTTTTTTTTGTTTTTTGGTGATGATTTTCTGAAAGAAGCACTCTTTTTATTGAACTCGTTTTTAGCAGGCGCTGATTTTCTACTTGATTTGTTTTTGTTTGTAGTTTTTGGTTTACTTTCTTTAGAGATGCTAATTGATGCTTCTTCTGTTTTAGAAGATGTTGCAATCATTTTATTGATTTCATTAAGCTCTTCATTTGTCAATTCTCGCCAGTCTCCAGTAGTAAGTTTCCCCAACTCTACATTCATAATTCGTGTACGTTTTAATTTAGTAACTTCATAGCCTAAATAGTCGCACATTCTTCGAATTTGTCGGTTTAATCCTTGAACTAAAATAATTTTAAAAACTTTTTCTGATATTTTTTCTACTCTACACTTCTTGGTAACCGTTCCTAAAATCGGAATTCCATTACTCATTTTTTGAATAAAATCGGCATCAATTTTTTTATTAACAGCAACAATGTATTCTTTTTCGTGATTATTACCAGCTCTTAAAATTTTATTAACAATATCACCATCATTGGTTAAAAAAATTAATCCTTCAGAGGGTTTGTCTAAACGCCCAATTGGAAATAATCTTTGGGGATGATTTACCGCTTTTACAATATTATCTCTTTCTCTAGAATCTGTGGTTGATACAATACCTACAGGCTTATTTAAGGCAATGTATAATGTTTTTGGTTTGTGTTTTAATAATCGACCATCAACTTTAACAACATCTTTATTAAAGACACGATTGCCTAATTGTGTTGGTTTTCCATTGAGGGTTACTCGTCCTTCTACAATTAATTTTTCAGCTTCTCTACGTGAGCAAATTCCAGTAGAACTGATAAATTTATTAAGGTTTATAGATTGTTGACTATTATTTTCCAAGAAATAGAATTTTAGCAAAAATAGTCAATATTTATCTTGCATTGATTTATGTAAAACTAAAAAGTTGACACAGATTTCACTAATGTTCACGAATAATTCAATATAACAAAATACGGATTTGTAAAAATCTGTGAAAATCGTGCCCTTAACACTAAAGTTCTATCGTTCTAAACGTTAAATTTATTCGTGGTGAGTTTACTTTTTTTGTGGGTGGCAACCTGTGCAACCAGTGGGTTTGAGTTGCTCCTTTCATGACCAATAAACTCCCTCTTTCTAAAAAAACATCAATTCGTTGTTTGTTTTCTTTGTGTTTAAAAGAAAATTTACGGGCTGCACCAAGAGATAATGATGCAATTGCCCCGTTTTTTTTCAACATTTTTTCTCCATCTGAATGATAAGCCATTCCCTCATCCCCAGAATGATAAAGATTCAACAAACACGAGTTATACGTTTCACCACTTTCTTTTTCTACGATTTGTTTGAGTGCTAACAACTCTTTTGTCCAAATATTAGACGTTTTTGTGACTTTAGAGTACGTGTAGGAATATTCAGCATCACCATACCAAGCTACTTTTCTTTTGGTAATGATTTTTTTTCCAAATATAATCGCTTCATCATTTTTCCAGTTGATGGTTGTGAACAATTGTTGATAGTAAAAATCGCATTGTTGTTGGTCTAAAACAATTCCATGGTAATTGGTAATGCCATCAAAAGGTAAAATGTTTGTTATTGTATCCGAAGAAAATAAATCCATAACACAAAATTTAAAGAAGGTCAGTTGGAGCGATTTTGATATTTATCGAAATAGTATAAAAATCTAATTTAAAAAATAGTATTCTTAATTATGCTGTTAAAAGTATATCTCAATAAAAAATATTTTATTATCTACTAAAGGCAATTCTATTATTCTGGCTTTATTTTTATGATATTATCTCCTTTCATAATAACTATTTCAGTATTTTTTTCTTTTTTAAATTCAACCATTTTTTCATAAACTTTTTCAAGTCCCTTCAAAACTTTTTCTTTAAATTCGATTTGTTTATCTTTTGTTGTCATAAAATTG
The DNA here is from genome assembly GCF_044595335.1 of Polaribacter sp. R77954. Lineage (GTDB taxonomy): Bacteria > Bacteroidota > Bacteroidia > Flavobacteriales > Flavobacteriaceae > Polaribacter. The sequence goes on along the minus strand of NZ_CP138992.1, from coordinate 152,135 downwards.
TTTTAATTTACTAAACTTAACCTTATCAATAATCATTAAACCTTCATTACTTAATTTTTGAGCAATTAATTTATGTTTACCAAAGGAATTATCGAATATAAATGCACCATCAATAATTTGTAAATATATATCAAATAAGTTATAAATTCCTTTTAGATATCTTCTTTCAATAACATCTTTTGGAATATTATGTCCTCCTTCAAGTACTCTTATTTTAACACGTTCTTTTGCTAATTCAATATTATTTAGCCAAAAAAACAGCAATGTTACAGTATAACCTTGGCTTTTTTCTTTTAGTATTTTATTTTTGTAACTTCGAGTAGATAATGTTGTCTCAAAAGCAAAACTTTCATTTTCTTTCAAAAGTTCATTAATTCTATTGATCATTATTCTACCCGATTCAAACGATACTTTTTCTGGTTGAAAAGGAGATAGGCCTTTTGCAATTTCATCTGCATTTACAATTTCTTTCATCCACTTTAACAAATTTAATGGTTTTTTAAATAAAAAAAACGAATCACTATTTTTTTTAATTTTTATCAATACGATTAGTCATAAATTTAACTTCCTAAATTCTTAAAATTCATACAAATTGACAAAATTATTCAAGAGGTTGTGTATTTTTACCAAATGGAATTTAAATTGGTATCAGAATTTGCTCCAACAGGAGATCAACCAGAAGCTATTAGACAACTTTCAGAAGGCGTTATTTCTGGAGAAAAGTTTCAAACTTTATTAGGTGTTACTGGTTCAGGTAAAACTTTTACAGTGGCTAATTTGGTAAAAGAAGTCAAAAAACCTACGCTAGTTTTAGCACACAACAAAACCCTGGCAGCGCAATTGTATGCTGAGTTTAAGCAGTTTTTTCCAGAAAATGCTGTGGAATATTTTGTTTCTTATTATGATTATTATCAACCTGAAGCTTACATTCCTGTTACTGGAACGTATATCGAAAAAGATTTATCTATTAACGAAGATATTGAGCGATTACGATTAAGCACCACCTCTTCTCTACTTTCTGGTAGACGAGATGTTTTGGTTGTGGCTTCAGTTTCGTGTTTGTATGGTATTGGAAATCCTACTGAATTTAAGAAAAACGTAATTCCTATTCATAGAGATCAACAGATTTCTAGAACCAAATTTTTACATCAATTGGTGCAAAGTTTATATTCTAGAACCGAAGTTGAAATAAAAAGCGGAACCTTTAAAGTAAAAGGTGATGTGGTAACCATTTATCCTTCTTATGGTGATAATGGGTATCGTGTGCATTTTTTTGGTGATGAAATTGAAGAAATTGAAGCTTTCGATTTAGAAAATAATACTGTTATTGAGCAGTTTGAACACTTAACCATTTACCCTGCAAACTTGTTTGTTACCTCTCCTGATGTGTTGCAAAATGCCATTCATCAAATACAAGAAGACATGGTAAAGCAAGTAAACTATTTTAAAGAAATTGGCAAACATTTGGAGGCTAAACGATTGCACGAACGCACAGAATTCGACTTAGAAATGATTCGAGAATTGGGCTATTGTTCTGGTATTGAAAACTATTCACGCTATTTAGATGGTCGAGAACCTGGCACAAGACCTTTCTGTTTGTTAGATTATTTTCCTGATGATTATTTAATGGTGATTGACGAAAGCCACGTAACTGTGCCACAAACCCATGCCATGTATGGAGGAGACAGAAGTAGAAAAGAGAATTTAGTGGAATATGGTTTTCGATTGCCTGCAGCTATGGACAATCGTCCTTTAAAATTTGATGAATTTGAAGCCATTCAAAACCAGACCATTTTTGTTTCTGCAACACCTGCCGATTACGAATTGCAAAAAACAGAAGGTGTTTTTGTTGAGCAAATTATTAGACCAACAGGATTATTAGATCCACCAATTGAAGTACGCCCAAGCCTGAATCAAATTGATGATTTGATTGAGGAAATACAAATTAGAGTAGAAAAAGACGAGCGTACTTTGGTAACCACGTTAACCAAAAGAATGGCAGAAGAATTGACCAAATATTTAACACGAGTGGATATTCGTTGTAGGTACATTCATTCTGACGTGGACACTTTAGAACGTGTAGAAATTATGCAAGATTTGCGTAAAGGACTCTTTGATGTTTTAATTGGTGTAAACCTTTTACGTGAAGGATTAGATTTACCAGAAGTATCTTTAGTCGCTATTTTAGATGCTGATAAAGAAGGTTTTTTACGTAATAACAAATCGTTAACGCAAACTGTGGGTAGAGCTGCACGTAACGTAAATGGTTTGGCCATTATGTATGCTGACAAAGTAACAAAAAGCATGCAATCTACTATAGATGAAACAGATAGAAGACGCGCAATTCAAATTGCATACAATACCAAACACAATAAAGTACCTACTCAAATCAACAAAAAAATTGAAGATACGTTAACAAAATCTGCGGTTTCTAGTTATCATTATGACAATGCAAAACAAGTAGCTGCAGAACAAGACTTGCAGTATTTACCTAAAGAAGAAATTGAAAAACGCATTCGAAATAAACGAAAAGAAATGGAGGCTGCAGCCAAAGGTTTAGACTTTATTGTAGCGGCTAAATTACGTGATGAAATTGCTGTTTTAAAAGAGAGCTTATAATTTAATTTCATTTTTTTAAGTTTCACAATAGAATAAACTATAGTTCAAAAAAAAACTATATTTTTGATATCATTGAATTGCTAAAAAAAATTAAAACAACTATGAAACCCCTTACGATTCTCTTTTTATTCTTTTCCACAATTATTTGCTCTCAAAATAGCTTTAGAAAAGCTTCATTATTAACAAAAGATAATGTCAAAATAATGGGCTATGTAAAAACCTTTGGTGCTGAACTACCAAATGATTTGGTTTTTAAAAAAGACTTGAGTACTAATGCATATGAAATTTTAAATACGAATAATTTTAAAGAACTAAAGGTTGGTAATTCAAAATTTATTCTTGGAAAAGTTTCCTTTGAAACTCTAAATCCAAAAATGATGGCTCAAAAGGAGCATAACACAAAAAGTTTTAATTTAACAGAAAAAGAATGCCTCTTAAAAGTTATTTTAGAAACCGACCAAATTTCTCTTTTAAGTTATAACGAAAACAATAACGAATATTTTTTTATTAAAAATGGCAATACTTTTGAGTTTTTAAGATATAAAGTGATCTTAGCAAACACAAAAAAAATTGAAATAAAACATTATAGAAATCAATTAGCTAAAAATTATGCTAAAAACGTAAAAGGCAAAGAAAAGATTTTTAGCAAAATAAAATACGATTTTAATAGCCTTAAAAATTTCTTTGAACGATATGCAAAAAGTAATAACTTATCTATTAAAAAACACAATTATTCTTTTGATAGAAATTTTAAAAATATCTTTAATCTAACCCCTAAATTGGGTTACTCTCAATTAAACCAATCCTATGTAGCGGATACCAACTCTCAATTTTTCAAAAAAACAAATAATTCAAGTTTTGCCTTTAATGCAGGCATTGATTTAGAATATTTCTTTAATACCATAGAGAAAAAATCTTCACTTGTTTTTTCATATAAATATTATGTTAACACCAATATTGAAGACGATTTTTCTACTGATAATTCAAATGGATATTCTCGCATTGATGACGAATTTCAAATAAACACTTTCGGCTTAAACTATAGACACTATTTTAAATTTGGGAAAAAGAATTATTTTTATGCAGATGCTGGGCTAACTTTTAATAAAACAAAAGGTAATGTTAACTTCTTTCCTCTAGCCAACAACCCTAATTCACTTAATTTGAACTACAGCCCAAGCAGTCAAATGGCTTTTAATTGTAGTTTAGGTTGTGTAATTTTAGATAACCTTTACCTAGAAATAAATTATATACCTAGTTTAAACGGAAAACTTAATAGTGAGGTTCTTTTTGGTGCACCATCCTCTGGAAATGAAGGTAGATTAATACGTTTTGAAGAAGATAATAAAAGAGATAATATCTTTAACCTCTCTTTAGGTTATTCAATATTTTAAATTATTACACATTTTAAATCCTAAAGTTACTTTTTAGAATGCTTAAAATGAATGTTTTATTATAAAAACTAGAGTATTCATTTTTATAATTTTACTGTTGTCACAAAGTATTTTAACAAGATTAGCAGTGTTTTTTAGTAATAAATTTCGCAAATACAAACTGCTTAGAAAACCCTATTGCATTAACGTAAACACAACATTAACAAGTAATTAACCTAATAAATCTTTAATATATATCGTTTTTATTCCGCAAGTATTTTATAAATTCCATTTTGAGTATCTAATTCAAATTCAGATGCTTCAATTGTTATTTCGTTATATTCTGTATAACTGCAACATGTTCCCATTTTTCTTTCAGCGTCAACGTAAAAATTAAAGATGTGATTGTCAGAAATGTCAATCTGTAGATTTACAATTTGTGATTGCCAACCAATAGAACCGATTTGAATCAGATTCAGATTATTTTCTGAAATAAACGTAAATTCTATTGGTTCATCATTATTCAAGTTGTCAGTTATTGCAATATTTGCTGATTCATAAGTTCCGTTAGTGAATAAGTTTTCTCCATTCGTCTTGTCCACAATTTCAAATTGAAAACTTTGTGGAGGTGTAAAACATAGTTCTTTACAATTATCGTCTTTACAACTTTGAAAAATAATTGTAAAAACTATCAGAATTAAATTTATTTTTTTCATTATAACATAGGGTTTACTAATTAGATGTTATTTCTCACAAAAGGTTGCGTTTACATGTTTCCCAACTTAAAAATACGGTGATTAAGTATATTTAGGTACACAAAATTCATCATACATAGCCCATTTTTAGCCTAACAAAATTGACTACTTAAAATAGGTTTTTAAAGATTACCATTCAGCAAAAAAAATTAATTAAACAGGTATAACTTGTTTGAAGCCTTACAAAATTGTAAGTTTGCAGTATGAAAATAAGGATACATCAGGTTCGTAACTTTAGAATATTCAACTTTAATTTTTTAGTTTTTAGAAATCAATCTGAAAAATTTATACCTCCTCACCCATTCTTTTAAAGAAATTAGAGAAATTACCCTTCTCTTTATTGTAACCCTACGTTTTTTCGGTTTTTAAAAAACACTTTAGCTGTACAGCTAGTCATCTTGTCATCTATTTTTAGATGATAAAAACCCATTTATAATAATGATAATCAACACCTTTGATGCATTCACAAGGATGTCGTTTTACATATTAATAGCATTACCAAATTTTTACACCAACACTTAAATGAGCCTAAAGACTCTAAAAGTGCCATAAGAAAATCGCTTTTATATGCTGCAAAAGAAATTCCTAGCTTAGGAGGCTATGTATTTGTTATGGAAGAAAAAGAGCAAATACTTGGTGCATTAGTCATTAACAAAACAGGTATGAGTGAGTACCAATCCGAAAATCTTTTGGTGTACTTAGTGGTGCATAAAGACTTTAGAAATAAAGGAATAGCTACAAAATTACTACAAGAAGCCATTGGTTATTGCAATGGCAACATTACTATTAACATAAAAAAAGAAAATAATGCAATTGGCTTGTTCAAAAAAATAGGTTTTACAGACCACAAAGTACAAATGACTTTGAATAAACAATAATCATTGCATTACAACACAAAAATATTAATATTCATAAACACTAAATAAAATACAATGAAAATTTTAGTAATCGGTGCTGGTAATATGGGGTTAACCTACGCAGAAGGCATGTCTAAATCTAAATTATTAAAGAAGAAAAACATTATGGTTTTAGACAATTCTGAAGAAAAACTAGAAGAGCTCAATGAGATTTCTCATTTTGATGCTTTTAAAGAACTTGGAGAATGTGTACCAAAAGCAGACATTATTTTTATAGCCGTAAAACCCTATCATGCCGAAAACTTGTTTAAAGCTGTAAAACCTTTTACAAAACCAGGGCAAGTTTTGGTATCTATTATGGCTGGTATTAATATCGATAATATTAAAAAATATTCTGGTTTGGCAAAAATTGTTAGAGCTATGCCAAATTTACCAGCGCAAATTGGTAAAGGATTAACCTCTTATGTAACCTCAACAGAGGTTTCTAGATTAGAAAAATTAACCGTTGAAAGCCTCTTAGATACTACAGGAAAATCTATGGAAGTAAGTAACGAAAAATTAATTGATGCTTCAACCGGAATTTCAGGTAGTGGTCCTGCTTATGTGTTCTATTTTATGCAAAGTATGATGGAAGCTGCACTTAAAATGGGCTTTTCTAAACAAGATTCAACAGTTTTGGTAAGTCAAACTTTTACTGGGGCTGTAGAGCTGTTTAATCAATCTAACTTATCTCCCAATTCTTGGATGGAAAAAGTGGCTTCTAAAGGTGGTACAACACGTGCTGCATTAGATTCTATGGAAGATAATAATGTAAACGAATTGATAAAAGACGCTGCTTTTGCTGCTTTTAATAGGGCTGTAGAATTAGGTAAAGAACATTAACATGTACAAAGAAAGAATTGTAATTAAAGTAGGCACCAATGTAATGACCAACAGAGATAACAGAATTGTTAGACCTGTTTTAAGACGCTTGGTACAACAAGTGGCAGAATTATATGAAAGAGGTATTATGACGATTCTTGTTTCATCAGGCTCTGTAATTGCTGGTAAAGAAGTGTTAGGAGAATCTAAAATTGAAAACGAAACACAAAAACGTCAAGTATATTCTGCTATTGGGCAACCAAGAATGATGCGTCATTACTACAATCTTTTTAATGATTTTGGCATGAAATGCGCACAAGTATTGCCCACCAAAAGAGATTTTACTCCTGGTGTGCACAGACAAAATATGATAAATTGTTGCGAAGGTTTAATGGCAGAAGGCGTTGTCCCTATCGCAAATGAAGATGATGCTGTTTCTGTAACCATGTCTATGTTTTCTGATAATGACGAGTTGGCTAGCTTAATTGCACAATTAATGAATGCAGATAAACTCATCATTTTAACAGATATCGATGGTTTATATACTGGGCATCCACAATCTGAAGATAGCGATTTGATTACCAAAGTAAATCCAACTGAAAATTTAGAGAAATACATCAAAGACAGCAACAAAAAACCTGGCGAAGGCAGAGGTGGTATGGGTTCTAAGCTAGATTATGCACAAGAAGCAGCAGCAAACAACATCCCTACTTTTATTGCAAATGGGAAAAGAGATAATACCATTATTGATATTATTGACGGAAAAGCAATAGGAACAAAAGTGGCACTTTAAAATTTAAATGATGAAATTACTAGACATAACAACAAAAAATAACGTGTTAGAAAGTATGGCAACCCTTCTTGATAAACATCGAGAAGCCATACTGACTGCTAATAAAAAAGATGTAGCCGCATTTCAGAAAGAAGATCAAGCCATGTTAGATCGTTTGATTGTAAACCATCAAAAAATTGATGGAATGATTCAAGCCATAAACGAAGTTAAAGCGCAAGAAGACCCCGTAAATCAAATTATAAGTCATAAAAATTTAGACAACGGATTACAAGTAACCAATAAAACTGCGCCTTTTGGAACCATCATGATTATTTACGAATCTAGACCAGATGTAACCATAGAAGCTGCAGTTTTAGCCTTTAAAGCTAACAACAAAATCTTATTAAAAGGGGGTAAAGAAGCCATAAAGAGTAATTTGATTCTAGTTGATTTATGGCACAAAGCGTTAACCGAAAATAATTTAAGTACCAATTATATTAAGTTGATGCAATTAAACAGAACAGAAACACAAGCTTTTTTAAAAAACCCATCAGAACCATTAGATTTAATTGTACCAAGAGGTGGTGAACGTTTAATTAACTTTGTAAAAGAGCATGCCACATGTGCGGTTTTAGTAAGTGGTAGAGGTAATAATTTTTTATATGTTGATGCACATGCAGATTGGCAAAAAACCTTAACAGTAATCATTAATGCAAAAACCGATAAAATATCGGCTTGTAATGCTTTAGATAAAATTCTAATCAATAAAAACATCGAAAATTTCGAATTAAAAGTAAAAGAATTACAAGCTGTTTTAAGAGAAAAAAAGGTTACTATTTTAGTTGATGAGGACATACAAAAGGTTTTAGCAGACCAACCATTAATTACAGACGCATCGATTTGGCAACAAGAATTTTTAGAGTTAAAGTGCTGTATAGGTGCTGTTGATAATGTAGCGCAAGCCATAACCATGATTAATCAATTTTCTGGTGGCCATTCTGCCTCAATAATGACCACAAATACAGAAAATGCCAATAATTTTATGGAGCAAGTAGATTGTGCTGCTGTTTACAAAAACGCTTCTACGCGTTTTACAGATGGTGGGCAATTGGGTGTAGGTGCAGAATTGGCAATAAGTACAGACAAATTGCACCATAGAGGGCCTTTAGGCTTAAAAGAGCTGGTTACCAACAAATATTATATTATTGGTGAAGGCCATATACGCAACTAAAACTTTAAACACCTTATAGAATAAGAGGGGAAACACAAATTTGAATAGCGCAACCAAACTATTATAGCTTTTGTTTTTTTATAATTGTTGTGCTACTGTGCAAAGTCTGTACAAGGTATTCGATTTTAAAATTACAAGCGGAATTCAAAGCTATTCACTAATACTCCCCTCTTTTATAAAATACGACCTGCTTTTCAGGTATCTTTTTATTTTAAAAAATTGATAATTTTACAAAACAATACCTTGGGTACTTGCTTTTTATGCTGTACCTTAAATTCTTCTACTATCCTATATTTTGTAGCGCACTTGGTTACAATATTAAAATAAACTACAACTTTTGTACATTTATACTAGTATTTTTACTTATTTATACTAGTATTTTTATTCATTTATACTAGTATTTTTTATCTATGGAAAGGGATGCGCTACACAATAGTAAGGCTTCTAAGATAAAATAGTAAAGGTACCTTATCTTAAAATTGATGGATGCTAATACTAAATCACTTTTAAGTAATTACTAATCAAAGTATTACAGAAATGATACTTGTTTTTATTCTTTTGAAACGAATGTTATTTTTAAATAAAACAGAGAAATCTTAAGAACTTACCTTATAACGAATGAAGGTTTACCTCTACAAAATTTAGAATAAATGGTTTACAATAAAGACAAAAAATAATATAGAATCTCCTAATATTATTATATTTTTAGAAATCCTTTCGTAAATGAAAAAGAATATAAATTTAAATGAACAAGATAAATACAAGAAAAGCACTAAACCCTGCATTTAGAAAACACAAACCTTTAAGAAAAGAAGTATCTAATTTTATTACTCAATTACAAACGTGTATTGATGCTGTAAAAATAAGTGATGATAATGGAGAAAGTGAAGAACATATTAAATCTCATTTTATCACATTTTTCAATACTACGTTTTATGAAAAGAATTATATAAATACCAAAGAAAGAATAGATCTTGCTATTTATACAGATGATAAGCCTACTTCTGATGTTGGGGTTATCATAGAAGCTAAGAAACCAAGTAATAAAGCAGAGTTTTTAAGAACAGATAACTTAAACAGAAAAGCATTACAAGAATTATTATTATACTATTTAAGAGAACGTTTAGATAATAGCAATAATAATATAAAGCACTTAATAGCTACTAATGGTTACGAATGGTATTTATTTAAAGGAGAAGATTTTTACAATTACTTCTACAAGAACAAAGCATTAATTAAAGAATACGAATCTTTTAGAGATGGTTTAAAAGACACTACTAAAAACGAATTATTCTACAATGAGATAGCAAAAAAATATATTGCTGAAATAGAAAAAGAAATCCCTTTTGTACATCTAGATTTTACCAAAACCAACTTATCAAAATTAAAAGACAATCATTTAAATACACTCTACAAGGTTTTTTCTGATGTACATCTTTTAGGTCATTCTTTCGGTAACGATAGCAACCAATTAAACACCTCTTTTTATAACGAGTTATTACACATCATAGGTTTAGAAGAGGTAAAAGAAAAAGGTAAAAAAATTATTAGTAGAAAAGCCAAAAGAGATTGGGGTTCGCTTTTAGAAAATACCATTTTTCAGTTAGAAGACAGAGACCATTTAAGCAATATAAAAAGTATTTCAAATTCCGTAGACAAAGCCTTTAATGCAGGTTTAGAATTGTGTTTAACGTGGGTAAATAGAATTCTCTTTTTAAAACTCTTAGAATCTCAATTACTAACCTACCACAAACAAGACAAAAAATACAAGTTTCTTAATGCTGATTTTATCAATGGTTTTGATGATTTAAACGACCTTTTCTTTTCTGCATTAGCAAAAAAAGAAGATGATAGGCATCCAAAATACAAAGACAAATATAAAGACATACCTTATTTAAACAGTTCTTTATTTGAACGCAGTACAATAGAAGATGAAGCCTTTGAAATATCTGCCTTAAATAACGACGAAATTACAATCTACAGTAAAACTGTATTAAAAGATGCCAATGGTAAAAGATTAAAAGGTAATCTTACAGCATTAGAATACCTCTTTAAGTTTTTAGATGCTTACGATTTTGCAACAGATGGCTCAGAAGGTATAGAAGACAACCAAGAAACAAAATCATTAATTAATGCCTCTGTTTTAGGGTTAATCTTCGAAAAAATAAACGGTTACAAAGAAGGCTCTTTTTACACCCCTGCATACATTACAATGTATATGTGTAAAGAAACCATTAGAAGAGCTGTAGTACAAAAATTCAAAGAAGCAGAAAACAATCAGATTGAGACTTTTGAAGATTTACAAGCCTATTGTAGTCGCTTTTTTAAACCTGTAGATATTGCACGTTTTAATACCCTTGTAAACAGTATAAAAATTTGTGACCCAGCTGTTGGTTCTGGGCATTTTTTAGTAAGTGCCTTAAACGAATTAATTGTTATTAAAAACGAACTTAAAATTTTGGTAGATGCCAAAGGAATGAGTTTGCGTTGCGATATAGAAATTGTAAATGATAAACTGTATATTATAGATGATAAAGGTGCATTGTTTGAGTACAACCCAAAAGATACAGAAAGTGTTCGTGTGCAACACACCTTATTTCACGAGAAACAAACCCTTATAGAAAACTGTCTGTTTGGGGTAGATATCAACCCAAATTCTGTAAAGATATGTAGACTCCGTTTATGGATAGAATTGCTTAAAAACGCATATTATACCCCCAAAAACAGACTACAAACCTTACCCAATATAGACATTAATATTAAATGCGGGAACTCGTTAATTAGCCGTTTTAATTTAGCCGATGATTTAAAAGATGCCTTTAAAGGCAAACAAGTAAATTATACCTTTAAAGACTATAAAAATGCGGTTGCAGAATACAAAGAAACCAATAGCAAAGAACGTAAACGTGAAGTTTTACAAATAATTGATGAGGTTAAAAATAACTTTAAAAGCACCTTAGACAATACCTTTTTAAGCAAATACCAAAAAGCACAAGGTAAACTTATAAACGAACAAGAAAGACAAAAGAATCTAATTGCCTTTGGCGAAAAGTTAAAAAAAGCAGATAAAGACAACCTAAAAAAGTTAAAAGCAACAGCAGAAAAAACCTATCTAGAAAAAGAAGAGATTGTAAACAATGCTATTTATGAAAATGCTTTTGAGTGGCGCTTTGAATTTCCAGAAGTGTTAAACGATGAAGGTAGCTATATTGGGTTTGATGCAATTATTGGGAATCCTCCTTATGGTGTATCAATTAAAGGGAAAGAAAGAGTACATTTAGTTAAAAGGATAAATAAAGTACCTGATTACGAAATTTATTATTGGTTTATAGAACGTGCTCATCAAATTTTAAGATACAAAGGTAATGTGTCTTATATCATACCAAATACAATTCTATTTAATGTTTTTGCTCAAGATTACAGAGCAAACCTATTTAATTATTGGAGCATAAATGAAATATTAGATTGTACAGATTTAGACATTTTTGAAGAAGCTACTGTTAGAACAATAATTTTCCAGTTCCAAAAAGAAGGTGAACATAACATCTTGTATTATAAGCGGACTAATAATTTGGAATCATTTGAGCAATTAAAAGATAGAACAACTGAGAATATTGATAGAGAAACAGCTTTAGCCAATAATCAAAACTGGAGCCTTATTTTCAAGTTGGATAAATCTATCTTAAAATTAAATTCAAAAATAAAGAATTCATCTGTTGCCTTAAACACCGTTTTTCCAGAAATAAGCCAAGGATTAATTGCTTATGACAAATATAAAGGACAATCAAAGGAGATAATAAAAACCAGAGCATACCATACTTTTGTAAAAACTAAAGAAACACATAAAAAATGGTTATATGGTGGTGATGTCAAAAGATATTCTTTGAAATGGAATGGTAAGGAATATATAGAATATGATTCTGGAATTGCCAATCCAAGAGATCCAAAATATTTTATCGGAAAACGTATATTAATAAGAGAAATCACAAATCCAAGAATATTTGCTTGCTTAACTGAAGAAGAATTATATAATGATCCTTCTGTATTAATAATAAAAGATAATGAAGATTCTTTTAAAATAGAAATTTTACTAGCTATCTTAAACTCAAAGCTTGCGACATTTTTTCATTTTAAGTCTTCACCAAAGGCAACTAAAGGAGCTTTTCCAAAGATATTAGTATATGATATAAAGAATTTCCCACTTCCAAAGTTTTTAGAAAATTCAAGAATATTCCCTTTAGTTCAAGAAGTATTAAAAAGCAAACAAGAAAATCCAAAAGCAGACACGAGTAATTTAGAAAAAGAAATAGACCAAATGGTGTATGAGTTGTATGGCTTAACAGAAGAAGAAATTGCTATTGTTGAGAATGCTTAAGATTCACCAACACCAAAAAAATAAAAAAGTTGTGAGCTAAATTGCTATTGTAAAGGCTAGCTAGTCATTGCGAGGCACGAAGCAATCTCTTACAAATAGAAAAGAAAGTTAAAAAGCATAATATGAAAAAAAAACAAACAAATACTACTGTAATTTATTACAAAAGTAGTACTTTTGCAGTAACAGTACACACCACGCTACCCAATAGAACAGCGTCCCAGGGTGTGTCTTTTGCTTTTTACACCTTTCTTTTTTTGCTTACCAAAAAAACATTTACTTATGTTTAGTAAAAAAGCATTTACCATAAAAGAACAAATTGCACAACTACAAAAAAGAGGGTTGCTAATTAAAAATACTGTTTTAGCCGAAAAATATTTATCTAATATTAGCTATTATCGTTTAGGTGAGTATTGGTATGTAATGCAAGAAAATAAAGAAAAACATATCTTTAAACCCAATAGTAGGTTTACAGATGTAATAGCTCTTTATAATTTTGATGCAGAACTACGTTTGTTGCTTTTTGATGTTATAGAAAAAATAGAAATTAGTTTACGAACCAAGCTTATTTATCATCTTTCTCACGAAATAAACCCTTGGTGGTTTTCTAATTCAGAAATTTTTATTGATAGTTTACAATACTCTAGAACACTTTCTAAAATTGAAGAAGAAGTAACAAGAGCTAGAAGAAAAGACGTTACCATAAAACATCATTTTAAAAAGCATAAAGACGATTTAAGGTTCCCACCTTCTTGGAAGAGTTTAGAACAAGTTAGTTTTGGTAACTTATCAAAACTATATGGTAATTTAAAACACACAGTAAAATCTAAAGACTTAATTGCACAAGAATTTGGCGCTGTAAACCATACCTATTTACCAAGTTGGTTACAATCTATTGCACAGATTCGTAATTTTTGTGCACATCATTCAAGATTATGGAACAGAAACTTACCAAGTACAGTAAAACTTTTGCCAAAACCACCAAATCCTTGGATTATAGAAAAGAAAAATATTCCAAAACAGTCTAACAAACTATATATGCACTTGTGTTTAATGAAATATGTTTTAAACACAATTCAACCTAATAATGATTTTACTTCTAAATTAAATACATTATTTATCAAGTATCCAAATGTAGACCCAAATGCTTTAGATATGAAAGCCAATTGGCAACAAGAACCACTTTGGAAATAAGTAAATAGAAAAGAAGTGGAAAAAGAAAGTTAAAAAGATTTAATATGCAAAACAACCAACAAAACATCATAATTTACAACACAGCAGATGGCAAAGCATCTGTAAGTTTATATACAAAAGATGGCAATGTTTGGATGAATCAAAGTCAACTTGCAGAACTTTTTGACACCTCTAAGCAAAACATAAGCTTACATATTATAAATATACTGAAAGACAAAGAGTTAAATAAAGATTCAGTTGTCAATGATTACTTGACAACTGCCCAAGATGGCAAAGAATACAATATTACTTTTTATGCCTTAGATATGATTTTGGCTATTGGGTTTAGAGTACGTAGCAAACGAGGTACACAATTCAGAATTTGGGCAAATCAAAACCTTAAAGAATATATGATTAAGGGGTTTGTAATGGATGATGAACGCCTAAAAAATCCTGATGGCAGACCAGATTATTTTGATGAATTACTGGCACGTATTAGAGAGGTTAGAGCCTCAGAAAAACGCTTCTATCAAAAAGTAAGAGATTTATTTGCATTAAGCAGCGATTACGACCCAACAGACAAAGCTACACAAATGTTTTTTGCAGAAACACAAAATAAATTACTCTATGCAGTAACCCATAAAACAGCAGCAGAATTAGTACTAGCAAGAGCAAATGCAAAAGACCCTAATATGGCATTAACCACTTGGAAAGGTAACCAAGTAAGAAAACAAGACATCTTTATTGCAAAAAATTATTTAAATGAAGATGAATTAGATTCTTTAAATAGGTTGGTAGTTATCTTTTTAGAAACAGCAGAACTAAGAGCAAAAAACCGTATAGACATTACAATGAAATTCTGGAAAGAAAATGTAGATAGAGTATTAGAGTTTAACGACCAAAAAGTGTTAAAAGGTTTGGGTAGTATTTCTAACAAGCAAATGGAAGAAAAAGTTAGAAAAATATATGCAACATTCGATACCAATAGAAAAATAGCAGAAGCCAAAAAAGAAGATGCTATAGAATTAGAAGAAATAGAAAAATTACTAAAAAAGAAAAATAAAACATAAAAAAGCTCTAAATGTTATTTCGTATCGTATGTCATTGTGCATGTTCTAAACTTGTTTCAGAAACTCACGTAGCAATCTCACAACCGCAATAAAAAGCTTACTTTACTTCTGCCTCTCTTTGGCGATATTCTAAAGGTTCTCAATAGCATAAAAATAGTAACGATATAAAGAAACAAATAGTAACGGACCTAACAAAGAACAAGTAACCTTAATTCTGTTGCACAAAAAAGAGGCTATCTAAAAAGTAGCCTCTTTAAATTAAACACTGGACATTAAAATAACTGTTTTGGTTTACTTAGTTTTTAAGTAAATCTAAATTACGATTCCAGCGAATATCTGCAGTACCGCCTTTACATCTATAAGCCCCAATACGAATTCTTGTTTCTACAGGCTCTGCTGTTTGACCATTTGTATTTTGTGTAGATATTTCATGCGTTTTAGTAACCCCATTTATTGTATAGATTACTCGTTGTCTTTTTCTGTTATTGCTGGTATAAAATTCCGTTTTTATATCTACATTAAAATCTGTATTTCGTTTTACTGTGGTAATATAAACCATTCTTCTTCCAGAAGTTCCAGACCCACCTCTCTTTTTTACCAATTCTGCATAAATTTTAAAATCTTTTACTTTTCCGTTTTGTAAAATAATACTGCCTGTTCCAGAATTATTTCTTTTTGGTTTTGCTACAAACAAAACAATTGCTGGATCTTGTGATTCTCCTAAATCTGTTCGTAAATTCGTATGCTTTCCTTTTACTTGCGCAATGTAGGTTCCATCTCCATCATTTACAGCGCTATCACTAATATTATCAGTTACGCTACCTGCACTATTAATTCTAACTGTGCTTGTAACTTGTAGGTATTTACCATTTGCAAAATTTTGTTTAGGGCTGGTTCGCTCCATTCTAACTTGTAGTGTGCCTGGACCACTATTATTCGCTGAATTTAGCTTGTAAACTCCAAAATTATTGTACTGATAATAATCATGAGAACAACTTCTATCATCAATTTCTGTATTGATATCATCATTATAATCAGTACCTGATATGGCATCTATAGGCATATAATTATTAGTATCGCACGTTCCTTTAGCTAACGGTGTAATATTATTTTTGGTAGAAGAAGGATTGGCTTCCATTAGTAATCCGTCGTTCTCTTGTTCGCAAGAAATTAAAGTTGTAAGCGCTACAGCAACTGCCATTAGCTCTAGTTTAATGTTAAAATTTTTCATTTTATTAAATTTATTTATAGTTACCTTTAAACTAGAGTTAATAAAAGTTTGTAACATCCTGAGCTATCCTGTACAATTAAAAACACGCTCTATTTTATTTGATTTACCGTTAAAACAATATATTTAAAAGCTGCTTATCTATATTTTATAACCAAAAAAGCCTCGCTAATGCGAGGCTTTTTAATCTAATTTATGTTTTATAAAATTATGCTAACACTTCACTTACTTTATCAGCAGCTTCTTGAAATTCAGTAGCAGAAATAATTTCCATTCCTGAATTATCAATCAATTCTTTGGCTTCTTTAGCATTTGTACCTTGTAATCTACAAATAATTGGTACTGTAATTTTATCGCCCATACTTTGGTAAGCATCTACAACACCTTGTGCTACTCTATCACAACGTACAATACCTCCAAAAATATTCACTAAAATAGCTTTTACGTTTGGATCTTTTAAAATGATACCAAAAGCAGTTTCTACCCTTTGTGCATCTGCAGTACCACCAACATCTAAAAAGTTAGCAGGCTCACCACCAGATTCTTTAATCAAATCCATAGTTCCCATTGCTAAACCAGCTCCGTTAACCATACAACCTACGTTACCATCTAAATCTACATAGTTTAAACCAGCAGCTTTTGCTTCAACTTCAATTGGGTTTTCTTCACGTAAATCGCGCATTGCTGCGTAATCTTTATGCCTGTATAACGCATTTTCATCTAAAGAAACTTTGGCATCTACAGCCATAATTTTAGCATCCGAAGTTTTTAATACAGGATTAATTTCAAACATAGAAGAATCTGACTTAATGTATGCCGTATATAAAGCAGTCACAAATTTTGTCATTTCTTTAAAAGCAACACCAGACAAACCTAAGTTAAAAGCAACTTTACGAGCTTGAAAAGGCATTAAACCTAATAAAGGATCTATTTCTTCTGTAAAAATTAAATGCGGAGTTTCTTCTGCTACTGTTTCAATATCCATTCCACCTTCTGTAGAATACATAATCATGTTTTTACCAGTAGCTCTGTTTAACAAAACAGACATATAATACTCATCTGGTTCTTCATCACCAGGATAATACACATCTTCTGCAACTAAAACTTGATTTACCAATTTACCTTCTGCAGACGTTTGTGGTGTAATCAACATCATACCTAAAATATCATCAGAAATACTTTCTACTTGTTCTAAGTTTTTAGCCAATTTAACGCCACCACCTTTTCCACGCCCACCTGCGTGTACTTGTGCTTTAATTACATGCCAACCTGTACCTGTATCTTCAGTAAGTTTTTTTGCGGCTGCTACTGCTTCTGCTGGAGTAGTTGCTACAATTCCTCTTTGAATTCTAACACCAAAACTATTTAATATTTCTTTTCCTTGATATTCGTGTAAGTTCATTTGTATTGTGTTTTATAACGTGAGCAAAAATACAAATTCAAAAATTAAAGCTTATAAATATTTCAATAAAATTAATAAGTACAAATAACACCCCCTTTTTAAAATTTAAAACACTGACATAAAATACGTTAACCATATCATTTTAAACACAATAAGTCAAATATTTACATTTTAAGATTTTATTAACATCTGTAAATTGTAACACTTTATAATGTAGAAGGTCTTTATGATAATTAGCATTTTTTGCAATTTTATGTGTTAAAAACAATGTAAAAAGCAAAATGTGTTACAACACAAATCAACCAAAAATACATGTTCAAAAAAATTTCAGCACTACTCATTGTAGTGTTTTGTACTCAACATTTGTGGTCTCAAAACCAAAAAGACCGAAAAACAGTTAATACTACTAGAGTTTCAAATGCTCCAAAAATTGATGGAAATTTAAATGATAGCGCTTGGAAAAACGCAGAATTGCTGACAGATTTTGTCATTTTTAGACCAGAAAATGGCCAATTGGTTACTGATGAATACCAAACCATAGTAAGAGTGGTTTATGATGATGATGCCGTTTATATTGCTGCCCAAATGAATGATCCTGATCCTCAAAATATACCTAGTGAATTTGCTGTTAGAGATAATTTTGGAATAGCTGATTTTTTCTTAGTAACGATTAACCCAAATGATGATGGCCAAAATCCATTTGAATTCATTGTGCAAGCTACAGGTAACCAAGCAGATGCTAAAGTTTCTAATGGGAATGAGGATTTTGATTGGAGTGCTGTTTGGGACAGTGCTGTGAAAATTACTGATAAAGGCTGGAATGTAGAAATAGAAATTCCTTACAGAGCCATTCGTTTTGCAAACAGACCTGTACAAGCCTGGGGTTTTAATTTTCATAGAAGATTAGAAAAATTAAACCAACAACACACTTGGACGCACGTTGATAATACTGTTGGACGATGGACGCAGTATGATGGATTAATTACTGATTTTAGAGATATTAAACCCTCTACAAGACTAAATTTATACCCTTATGCTTCTGCTGTAACCAATACTTTTGAAGGTGTTACTGATTTTGATTGGAATGTGGGTATGGACATTAAATACGGTTTAACTGAAAACTTTACACTAGATGCTACTTTAATACCCGATTTTAGTCAAGTTGGTTTTGATGATGTGGTTTTAAACCTAGGGCCTTTTGAGCAACGTTTTACAGAACAACGACAATTTTTTACAGAGGGTACAGAACTATTTAATATTGCAAACCTATTTTATTCTAGAAGAATTGGAGGCGCACCTATTGATCAATTTAACATTGCAAACACTATTGCTGATGACGAAGAAATTATTGAATATCCTGGTAAAGTAACCATGCTAAATGCAGTTAAAATATCTGGAAGAACAAAAAAAGGCCTAGGTGTTGGATTTTTTAATGCCATAACAGAAAGTACAGAAGCTACAGTAAGAAATAACAGTACTGGAAATACTAGAAAAGAAGTTATTGACCCTTTTACCAATTATAATATTTTAGTACTAGATCAACAATTTAATCAAAATTCAAGTGTATCCTTAATCAATACTAACGTCACTAGAGATGGGCGTTTTAGAGATGCCAATGTTACTGCTTTAGATTGGCATATAGAAACTAAAGATAGCAAATACAATGCTGATGGTTCTGTTAGAATGAGTACCATTTCTGATGATGAAAATAGCCCAAACACAGGCTATACTTTTGACAATAGTTTTGGTTACGACTTCGAGAATTGGTTTTGGGAAATTGGCTATAATTTTGAAAATAAAGATTTTGACAACAACGATTTAGGCATTTTATTTACCAATAACCAACAAACCATTTATGGAAATTTTGGATGGCGAACAGTACAACCCACTAAAAATTTTAATAACATTTGGGTAAATTCTTATCACAATATAAACTTTCAGCACTTTTCTGGAATGTATACAGGGTATTTTTCTGGCATTGGGGGTAGTGCACAAACAAGAGAGCGCTTTTCATTTGGGGCTAATTTAAACTACAGTTCAGAAGAAAAAGATTTTTTTGAACCTAGACAAGGAACCACAAGTGGCCAATACTTTTTGCAACCAGAACGTTTGAATGTTAATGGCTGGTTTGAAACAAACTCTCAGAAAAAATTTGAACTTAGTGCAAATGCTTACTATACAGGCTATAGCAACAACCCAAAAGAAGGGTATGGCTATAGTCTTGGTTTAAGGCATCGTTTTAACAATCAATTTTCGTTACGTTATAATTTACGTTTTAACCAAACGAATGACGACCAAGGTTACGTAGACCAAACAGATGATCACATTATTTTTGGTTTTAGAGATCGTAAAAATTACACCAATACCATTTCTGGTAAATATAGCTTTAGTACCAATTCATCACTCTCATTAAGTTTTAGACATTTTTGGGAATCTGTAAGCTACAACAGTTATGCAAACTTGTTTTCAAACGGCCAAATATATCCTAACACCAAT
Source organism: Polaribacter sp. R77954 (assembly GCF_044595335.1). GTDB lineage: Bacteria > Bacteroidota > Bacteroidia > Flavobacteriales > Flavobacteriaceae > Polaribacter. Next base: position 131,926 of record NZ_CP138992.1, on the reverse strand, counting down.
TACACAGGAAACAATGTGAATTTTAACAGCTGGAATTTAGACTTAAATTACATTTGGCAATTTGCACCTGGCAGCCAATTGATTGCTTTTTATAGAAATTCCATTTTTAATTCAGATACCAATGCTAATATCGATTTCTTTGGCAATTTAGAAAACCTATTCAATCAATCTCAAAGACATACCATTTCTGTACGTTTTGTCTATTTTATTGATTACAATCGATTAAAGAATATTTTTTAAGCTTTAAACGCAAGGGCGCAAGGTTTTTTTAACAAAGTTCGCAGAGGTATCTGATAAGACAACTTCGCGAGCTTTGCTTTTTTCTACATGTCTCTGGGTTTATACCCCCCATAATTCCCTACTTTTTTTATACATTCGTAATTCGATATAAAAACTATGATTGTTACAAAAAATATCCATAAATACTATGGTGATGTTGAGGTATTAAAGGGATTAGATTTAGAAATCAAAAAAAGTGAAATTGTTGCTATTGTGGGGCCTTCTGGAGCAGGAAAAACTACTTTACTACAAATTCTTGGTACTTTAGATCAACCTTTAAAAGAGCAAGATTTTGAATTGTCTATAAATAATAGCTCTCTTAAAAATTTATCTGACAAACAATTATCAGCGTTTAGAAATCAGCACATTGGTTTTATTTTTCAATTTCATCAATTATTACCAGAGTTTACGGCTTTAGAAAATGTGTGTATTCCTGCTTTTATCGCCAAAAAACCAAAAAAAGAAACAGAAACCAAAGCCAAAGAATTACTAGAATTTTTAGGATTATCGCATAGAATACATCATAAACCCAACGAACTTTCTGGAGGCGAACAGCAACGTGTTGCTGTTGCAAGGGCTTTAATCAACAATCCTTCAGTTATTTTGGCAGATGAGCCTAGTGGTAATCTAGATAGTGCGTCTGCAAAAAACTTACACGAACTCTTTTTTAAATTGCGAGATGAATTTGGTCAAACCTTTGTTTTAGTAACTCATAATGAAGAACTGGCAACTATGGCAGATAGAAAGTTAACCATGAAAGATGGTAAAATAATTTAATCTGTAATGAAAAAACTCATTCTTTTTTCGCTATTCATTTTGCTCTTTAACGCGTGTGCATCGTTATTGAATAAAGAAAGAACAATCGTTAAATTTTCTGCGGATAGCAATAGTAAAATTATATACCAAAACGACACCTTACAAGTTGACCGCCAACAAATAAAAATTGAACCAAAACGCTCTAATAGGGCATTAAAAATTACAGTATTAAAAGACAACCTTAACCAAGATTTTTATTTAGAAAGTAAATTATCATCGTTATTTTGGGCGAATATTTTTGGTAATTACGGAGCGGGTATGTTAATTGATTTCAGCAATAACAAACGTTTTACCTATCAACATAACTTACATTTTGTAACAGATAGTGTTAAACAAAAAATTGTTTTAAGTAATCAAAAAATCAATGCTATTCCTAAAAACAGCGTTTTTCTGTACACCTCGCCTTTACAGTTTTTAGATTTTTTTAATGAACCCATGGCAACACTGGGTACAGAATATTTTTTGCGCAACAATATTAGTGTAAGTGGCGAGTATGGTTTTAGAAATTCGGCTTTTAATGATAGAGAACACAATGTTACTTTTTTAACAGAAAAAGCAAGCATTTTTAGAGTAGAAACCAAATGGTACAATGTTATTAATTTCACCAAGAATGTGCATTCAGACGAATATTTAAGTATTGAATACAGACAAATAAATAGCAATTATAATGATAATATAAATTATTACAATAGAGATAATACAATACAATATGATTTTATAACTGATGATTTTGCTACCAAAAAAACAGTAAGCATCATCAATTTAAAATACGGAATATTAGTGCCTTTAGGTAAAAAAATGTATTTTGATTTTTATTCTGGTTTTGGAATTCGCACAAAAAAATTCGATCATATCAATTTAGAGTATAACAAACAAATACATCAAATTAATTTCAGTGATGACCTTTCGCTTTTTGAAATAAGAGAATTTAAAGATTACAACCAAAAATCGTTTTTAAATTATTCATTAGGCTTTAAATTTGGTATAAAACTATAACGTTTGAAGAAATCTGAACTCAAAGAATTTTTAGATGAAAAGGTTATTCTTTACAATAACCCTAAGTTTATAGCATCAGATCCTATTCAGATTCCGCATACTTTTTCTAAAAAAGAAGATATAGAAATCGCTGCGTTTTTAACAGCCACTATTTCTTGGGGTAACAGAACCATGATTATAAAAAACGCTTTTAAAATGATGGAATTGCTAGACAATGTACCCCATGATTTCATCATCAATCATCAAGAAAAAGACCTACAAACCTTTGAAAACTTTGTGCATAGAACTTTTAATTATATAGATTTTCAGCAATTTGCAAAATCGCTACAACATATTTATCAACATCACCAAGGTTTAGAACATGCTTTAGCCATTACAGATAAAACAAACAATTACCAGACTGCTATTCATCAATTTAAGCAAATTTTCTTTGAGGTAGATCATCAACAAAGAACCCAAAAACACGTTTCAGATCCTTTAAAAAATTCGGCTGCAAAACGAATCAATATGTTTTTACGTTGGATGGTAAGAAACGACAATGCTGGCGTAGATTTTGGAATTTGGAAATCACATAATCCAGCGCATTTATCTTGTCCTTTAGATGTGCATTCTGGTAATGTTGCCCGAAAATTAAAACTCTTAAAAAGAAAGCAAAACGATTGGACAGCTTTGGCTGAACTCGATAAAAATTTAAGAAAATTAGACAAACAAGATCCTGTAAAATACGATTTTGCTCTTTTTGGTTTGGGTGTTTTTGAGAAGTTTTAAAGAGGCCTCCTCTACCTCCTCCAAAGGAGGAGAACTCTTTGTAGAAATATTTACTGGAACTTCTTTGTAATTTTTCACAAAATGTTGAATAAAAAAATCTATACTTTATTTGGTTTTATCAATTTTCTCTTTGTGAAACTTTGAGATTTCTTTGTAAATCTATGTGAAACACATAAAAATCTAAAATCAATATTAACAAAACATATTCTATTATTTTGGTTATTTTTGATGCTGACTCAAATTCAAACAATCCACGCTATTATGATGAAAAAAAATATTTTTCTTTTAAGTATATTATTTTCATTAACTATCACATCACAAGATCATAGAATTCCTTTAGATACAATGGTAGTTACCACAAACTCGGTAATTATTAAAGGCAAAACTATACCTTACAAAGCCATTACAGGCATGCAGCCAGTTTGGGATGATCATGGAAATGTTACAGCTTCTTTATACTATACCTATTACAAAAGAAGCGATATAAAAAATGATGAAAACAGACCTATAATTATGTCTTTTAATGGTGGCCCTGGCTCTGCCTCAGTTTGGATGCATATTGCTTATACTGGACCAAAAGTGTTAAAAATTGATGATGAAGGGTATCCCATACAACCTTATGGAATTAAAGACAACCCAAATTCTATTCTAGATGTGGCTGATATTGTGTTTGTGAATCCTGTAAATACAGGATATTCTAGACCTGTAGTTGCCAAAGGAAAGAAATTAGATACCTCTCAGTTTTTTGGGATTAATGCAGATGTAAAATATTTAGCGGGTTGGTTAAATACGTTTATCACCAGAAATAATCGTTGGAAATCGCCTAAATATATTATTGGAGAAAGTTATGGTGGAACTCGTGTGATGGGTTTGGCTGCAGAACTGCAAAACAGCCAATGGATGTATTTAAATGGCGTAATTATGGTGTCGCCTGCAGATTATAAAGTTTTACGAACAGAAAGTGCTGTAGATTATGCTATTAATCTACCTTATTTTACGGCTGCAGCTTGGTATCACAATATGTTACCACCAGCTTTACAAAACAAAGATTTATTAGACATTTTACCTGAATCCGAAAATTATGCCATTAATAATTTATTGCCTGCTATCGCCAAAGGCGGATTTATTACTGAGGATGAAAAAAATAGCGTTGCTAAAAAAGTAGCGTATTATTCTGGATTGAGTGAAAAAGTAATTCTTCAAAATAATTTAGAAGTATCACCATCCTTTTTTTGGAAAGAATTACTAAGAGATAAAACCGGGCAAACTATTGGACGATTAGATTCGAGATATTTGGGTTTAGACAAGCGTGAAATTGGCACAAGACCGGATTTTAATTCGGAATTAACATCTTGGTTACACTCGTTTACACCTGCCATTAATTATTATATTAGAGAAGAATTGAATTTTAAAACAGATGTAAAATACAATCTTTTTGGTTCGGTTAGGCCTTGGGACAATCGTAATAATAACGTAAGAGAGGGTTTGCGCCAAGCCATGGCACAGAATCCTTATTTAAAAGTTTTAATTCAGTCTGGTTATTATGATGGTGCTACCACTTATTTTAGCGCAAAATATACCATGTGGAAAACAGACCCAAGTGGAAAAATGAAAGATCGTTTCTTTTTTAAAGGATACAGAAGTGGCCACATGATGTATTTAAGAAACGAAGATTTACAAAAAGCCAACAACGATTTAAGGACATTTATTAGCAATAGTTTGGCCAAAGGTAAACCCGCAAAATATTAATTGAATGCAATTTCAAAACCCTGCTATTTTATACTTTTTACCATTATTGATTATCCCCATTTTGGTACATCTTTTTCAGTTGCAAAAGTTTGTAAAAGTACCTTTTACCAATGTGGCTTTTTTACAAAAATTAGTACAAGAAACACGCAAGAGTTCACAGATTAAAAAGTGGCTAATTTTAGCAACAAGATTATTGTTATTTACAGCACTAATTTTTGCTTTTGCACAACCTTATTTTAGTGATAAAACATTAGAAACTAAGCAGCATACTTTTGTGTATTTAGACAATTCTTTAAGTACAAATACCAAAGGAGCAAAAGGCGATTTACTGCAAATTGCTGCACAAGAAATTATTGAAAACGCTTCGAAAAAAGACCATTATACCTTACAAACCAATACCGATTTTTATGAGGACATCACTTATGATGAGTTAAAAAACACACTACTCACAATTAAAAACACTTCAAAAAAAATAGATCTTCAAAGTGTTTTGCTAAAAATGAACAGCATAAAAAACCAAAAAAGTAACACTTTACATAAAAACGTTTTAATTTCTGATTTTCAGAACACTTATCAAAAAATGTTTACAAATGTAACCGCTAATTTTTCTGGTATTCAATTACAAAGTAACACTAAAAACAACATTTCTATTGACAGCGTTTTTATCAAAAATGAAAACTCCACAAACTTAACTGTAAACGTAGTTGTAAAAAACCAAGGAGTCCATAAAAAAAATATTCCTGTTGCTATTTTTAATGGTAATAAATTAATAAGTAAACAATCTTTTTCGGCAGAAGAAAACACAAACAAAACAATTTCGTTTACCCTACAAAACGAACCTAAATTTCTTGGTAAAATAGTATTGACTTTTAACGACACTTTTACTTTTGACAACACCTTTTATTTTAGCCTAAATAACACCGAAAAAATAAACGTTTTAAGTATAGGAAAAGACGTAAAATTTTTATCTAAAATATATACTAAAGACGAATTTAATTTTACACAATCTTCTATAAAAAACATTAACTACAACACGCTCTCAAAACAACAAATCATCATACTTAGTGAGTTAGAAAAGATACCAGAAATAGTATCAAAAAGTATCATTGATTTTTCAAAAAAAGGAGGCACTGTGGTAATTATACCAAGTTTAGATTCTGATGTAGATTCGTATAATTTATTTTTATCTACAATCGGAAATGCTAAAATTCAACCTCAAGTTAAAGACACTTTAAAAATTACCAATATCAATTTTAACCATCCATTATTTAAAAATGTATTCTCTAAAAAAGTGCGTAATTTTCAATATCCTGTGGTTAAAAGCTACTACCCTATTGCTACAAAACGAGGTAGTAATATCATCAATTTTGAAAATAACACCCCATTTATAAGTCAATTAAACAACAAAAAAGTGTATTGGATTTCGGGTGCGCTATCAAAAGAAAATAGCAACTTTTTAAATTCACCCCTAATTGTGCCTGTATTTTATAATTTCGGAAAGTTAAGTTTTAAACATTCTCAATTGTACTATTATTTAGATGATGAAAATAAAATAGATGTAACAACGAATTTAAAAAAAGATGAAATTTTAACGATAAAAAGTGCAGAAACTTCTTTTATTCCACCACAGCAAACCTATCAAAATAAAGTAAGTATTACTACAAAAAATAATCCTTTAAAAGCGGGTTTTTACAACATCATTAGCAAAAAAGATGCTTTACAAACCATTGCCTTTAACACCCCAAAAGAAGAAAGTTTATTAGATTTTTTAGAGGTAAAGATGTTAGCATCAAAAAATAACAACATCAATTTTTCGTTTTCTATAGCTGATGTTTTTAAAGATCTGAACAAAAAAAATGAAGTTCATTGGCTTTGGAAATGGTTTTTAGCCTTGGCAATTGTATCTTTGTTATTAGAAATTTTGATTTTAAAATTCTATAAACCATGAGTACGCTTCTAAAAAATGCAGTAATTATAGATGCATCTAGTCCTTATCATCTTCAAAAAAAGGATATTTTAATCACCAATGGAAAGCTCGAAGAGATTGAAGATTCTATAGCATCAAAAGAAAATTACAACGTAATTGCTTTAGAAAACTTACATGTTTCTTGTGGTTGGTTTGATACCAGTGTTTCTTTAGGAGAACCTGGTTTTGAAGAACGAGAAAACATAAAAAACGGACTGCAAGTGGCTGCGAAAAGTGGTTTTACTTCGATTGCTGTTAATGCAAATACCAATCCTGTTATCGATTCTAAATCTGATGTTGAATACTTAATAAACAAAGCGCAACATTCAGCCACAAAATTATATCCTATTGCTGCCTTAACACAAGGTAGTAAAGGTATTGAAATGGCTGAGTTGTATGATATGCAACAATCTGGAGCCATTGCTTTTGGAGATTACAACAAACCAATTGAAAATGACAACTTAATGAAAGTGGCATTATTATATGCCCAAAATTTTGATGGCTTAGTGTTAAGTTTTCCAAAAAACAATGCCATTGCTGGTGAAGGAATTGCCAACGAAGGCATTAATAGTACAAAATTAGGGTTAAAAGGCGCGCCTGCTTTGGCTGAGCATATTCAGATTGCAAGAGATTTATTTTTATTAGAATATACAGGAGGCAAATTGCATATTCCTACAATTTCTACAGCTAAATCTGTAGCTTTAATTAAAGAAGCTAAGAAAAAAGGATTGCAAGTAACTTGTAGTGTTGCAGCACATCATTTGGTATTGACTGATGATGAATTACATGGATTTGACAGTAATTTTAAAACGAATCCACCTTTGAGAACAAAAGATGATTTAAAGGCATTGCAAATAGGCGTAAAAGAAGGTGTGATTGACATCATTACCTCAGATCATAACCCTATTGATATTGAAGATAAAAAAGTAGAATTTAGCCAAGCTTTAGATGGCGTAATTGGTTTAGAATCTGCTTTTAGCGCTATTAATTCTGTATTAAACATTTCAGATTATATTGCTGCAATTACCTCAAAACCAAAAGAAATTTTTGGAATTGAAAATCATACTATTAAAGAAAATAATTTAGCAGATATTACTTTGTTTCATCCATCAAAAGAAATCATTTTTACAAAAGATGCTATTTTATCAACTTCAAAAAACAGCCCTTTTATCGAGAAAAAATTAAAAGGATATGTTTATGGAATTTTTGCAAACAATCAACTAATTTTAAAATAAATACAATGGAAAATACTTCTGTTAAAGATGGAAAAACAATAGCGATTATTAGTCATCTTTGGGTCGTAGGTTTAGTTATTGCTTTTATTATGAATATGAATAAAAAAAATTATTTTGCCAGCTTTTATATCCGACAAATGATTGGTTTAAATATTCTTCAATTTTTAAACGGTGCTATTATTCACAGATATTTTGGACAGAAAATTGGCTGGGTTTTAGGTATCGTATTATTTGTACTCTGGATTATATCTCTTATTGGTGCTATACAAGGTGAAGAAAAAGAAGTTCCTGTAGTGGGTGAGCATTTCCAAAACTGGTTTAGAGGAATTTAATTCATAAAAGAGATTAAACATCATTTTAAAATCTACAAAAATAGCATTGCTATAAAAACAGAAATCTAGTTATAAGATTATGAGTTTACATTATATTGTTAGAGAGCCTTTGGTAAAAACCGATAATCCACCTTTGTTAATCTTACTGCATGGTTATGGAAGTAACGAACAAGATTTATTTTCTTTTGCAGAAGAATTGCCACAAGAATTATTAATTGTAAGTGCACAAGCCCCTTACGAAATGGGTTATGGAGGTTATGCATGGTACGCTATTAATTTTGATGAAATCAACGGAAAATTCTCTGATTTACAACAAGCAAAAACTTCTTTAGACAAAATTGCTGTTTTTATTGATGAGATAAAAACAAAGTACAACACAAACCCAGAAAAAACCTTTTTATTAGGCTTTAGTCAAGGAGCTATTTTAAGTTATTCGTTAAGTTTCTTTTACCCAAATAAAGTGAATTATATAGTAGCTTTAAGTGGTTATATCAATAAAGATTTACTGCCAAAAGAAATGCCTTCAAATCTAAAAACCACGTATTATTGTTCTCATGGTAGTGTAGATCAAGTATTACCTGTAGCTTGGGCAAGAGAAAGCAAACCCTTTTTAGACAAATTGGGGCTAGAAAATGAGTATTCTGAATATCCTGTTGGTCATGGAGTTGCGCCTCAAAACTTTTACAGTTTCAAAACTTGGATTGAAGCACGTTTGTAATTTTTTAATTTTAAAAACTCAATTCTAAACAACCTAAAATTACATAACATGAAATATAAAGCCATTATTTTTGATTTAGATGGCACACTCATTAACTCGCTTTATGACATAGCAGATGCAATGAATGTTGTGCTTAAAAACTTAAACTACCCTACACATAGTTACGAAAAACATCAAAGTTTTATAGGAAGTGGTATTAGAAGTTTGGTAGAAAAAGCATTACCATTAGATCAACAAAATGAACAACAAATTGAAACTTGTTATAAAGCTATGGTAGAGGTGTACAGTAATAATTGCACTACTAAAACAAAACCATATCAAGGCATTATTGAACTACTTGACGAACTAATTTCACGCGATGTAAAATTATGTGTATTGTCAAATAAAGCAGATGAATTTACAAAGAAAATTGTCGCAACAATTTTACCTACCTATTTTTGTGCTGTACATGGCTTAACTATTGAGGCTTATAAAAAACCTCATCCTTTTGGAGCACTTGAAATTAGTAAAAACCTAAAAATCAAAACCCAAGAAATAATTTACGTAGGCGATACAGGTATAGATATGCAAACTGCAAAAAATGCAAATATGCTTGCAGTAGGCGTATCATGGGGCTACAGACCCAAAGAGGAACTCATTGCTGAAGGAGCCAAACATGTAATACAAAACCCATTAGATTTAATTGATATTTTATCTTAATTTTTATTTACTTACAAAGGCTCAGATTAATTTTTGCAGTGAATTACTCTGAAAAATTAGAACTAGCGTTTCAAAATATTGTTACGTAAAATTCAGTTATTAAAACTAACTTTTACAAATTCAATAAAAATTCACAATCGGTATCATCATCTTATTATTTTGAAAATACTTTTCGGATATTTGCAAAAAGACTTCCTTTTCAATAGAAAATAATGATTGATAATTCTACTTTAGAGACTTTACACAACACACTTTCTGGTGATGTTTTATACGATAATTTACACAAAACGTTATATGCAACAGATGCCTCTGTATATCGTAAAATTCCGTTAGCGGTTGCTTTTCCAAAAGACGATAGCGATATCAAAATTTTAATCGATTTCGCCTCAAAAAACAACATCACTTTAATACCCAGAACAGCTGGAACTTCTTTAGCTGGCCAATGTGTGGGAGATGGAATTGTAGTAGATGTTTCTAAACATTTTACTTCAATTCTTGAATTTGATGAACAAGCCAAAACCATAAAATTAGAACCAGGTATTGTAAGAGATTCACTAAATGTATTTTTAAAACCTTATGGTTTATTTTTTGGGCCAAACACCTCAACCTCTAACAGATGTATGATTGGTGGTATGGTTGGTAATAATTCGTCTGGTAGCACCTCTATTAGATATGGAGTTACACGTGATAAAGTATTGGCTATTGATGCTATTTTAAGTGATGGTTCGTCAGTTACTTTTAAAGAAATTACATCTAAAGAATTTATAAACAAAACAAAAGAAAATTCGTTAGAAGGCCAAATTTACAAGTCCATTTATTCAGAACTCGTTTCAGCAGCTGTACAACAAGAAATTAAAAAAGAATTTCCTAAAGAAACCATTCATAGAAGATGTACTGGTTATGCTGTAGATGAATTTTTAAAATCTGATTTGTTTGGAGGTGCAGAACCTACCATAAATATCGCTAAATTATTAGCAGGAAGCGAAGGAACTTTAACTTTTTCAACTGCAATTACCTTACAATTAGATAATGTTGCACCGAAAGAAAGCATTATGGTTTGTGCTCATTTTCATAGTATTAACGAGAGTTTAAAAGCCACATTAACATCCATGAATCACAATTTATACAATTGTGAACTAATGGATAAAACCATTTTAGATTGTACCAAAAACAATCGTGAATTGGCTAAAAATCGTTTCTTTTTACAAGGTGATCCAGAAGCTGTTCTCATGTTAGAAGTTGCTGCGAATACCTTGCCAGAAGCAGAACTTTTAGCAGACAATTTAATAGCTGATTTAGAACAAAACAACTTTGGCTACCATTACCCAAAAGTTTATGGTTTAGACATTGCCAAAGTGCATTATTTACGTAAAGCCGGTTTGGGTGCTTTAGGGAATATGGTAGGAGATATGAAAGCTGTAGCTTGTATAGAAGATACTGCTGTTGCACTAGAAGATTTGCCAAATTACATAGAAGAGTTTACCAAAATCATGGCTAAATACCAGCAAAATGCAGTCTATTATGCACATGCTGGTGCTGGCGAATTACATTTAAGGCCAATTCTGAATTTAAAAAAATCGGAAGATGTGGTCTTATTCAGAAAAATAACCACAGAAACTGCAAAATTGGTAAAAAAATACCAAGGTTCTTTTTCTGGCGAACATGGAGATGGAATTGTACGTGCAGAATTTATTCCGTTAATGATTGGTGAAAACAATTATCAATTACTAAGAAGAATAAAAAAAGCGTTTGACCCCAATAATGTATTTAATAAAGGAAAAATAACAGATGCTTTTGCCATGGATAAAAGCCTACGTTATGAAATTGACAGAACTGAACCTGTAATTGAAACCATTCAAGATTTTTCTGATAGTGAAGGCATTATAAAACTAGCTGAAAAATGTAATGGTTCTGGAGATTGTAGAAAGCCTGTAGAAGCTGGTGGAACCATGTGCCCTAGTTACAGAGCAACAAAAAATGAAAGTGAAACTACAAGAGCAAGAGCTAACATTCTTCGTGAAGTTTTAACTAATAATTCTGCAAAAAACAAGTTTGATTCGCCAGAATTAAAACAAGTTTTAGATTTGTGTTTAAGTTGTAAAGCCTGTGCATCTGAGTGCCCAAGTAATGTAGATATTGCTACTATGAAAGCTGAGTTTTTATATCAATATCAAGAAACAAATGGCTATTCTTTTCGAAGTAAATTGTTTGCAAACAATGCCAAATTAAACAAAATAGGTAGCCTTACTCCTACTTTAGCCAACTTGGTTTTAAATACCAAAATCGCAAAAAATGCTATGGGCGTTGCTGTAGAAAGAACCGTTCCTAAATTAGCGAAACAAACATTAAATAGTTGGTATAAAAAACATGCTAACAATTCAAATCAGAATATCATTTCGAGCGCAGTCGAGAAATCTCAAAATAAAAAAATCTATCTTTTTAACGATGAATTTACCAACTTTTACGATGTAGAAATTGGTAAGGACGCTGTTTACTTGTTAGAAAAACTGGGCTATAAAATCAACATTATTAATCATGAGGAAAGTGCCAGAAGCTATATTTCTAAAGGATTTTTAAAAGAAGCCAAAGCTGTTTGCGATAAAAATATTTTAATCTTTAAAGATATCATTTCTAAAAATACACCATTAATTGGTATTGAACCTTCTGCTATTTTAACATTTAGAGACGAATATATCAGATTAGCAGACGATAAATCATCCGCAGAAAAAATAGCACAACATACGTTTACTTTTGAAGAGTTTTTAGCTACAGAATTAGAAAAAGGAAATATTGATAAAAGCCTCTTTACAAAAGAAGAGAAAACGTTAAAAATTCATGGGCATTGCCATCAAAAAGCATTATCTGGTACAAATGCTAGTTTTCAAATATTAAATCTGCCAGAAAATTACAATGTAACCATTTTAAATACAGGTTGTTGTGGCATGGCTGGTTCTTTTGGTTACGAAAAAGAACACTATAAAGTAAGTATGCAAGTTGGCGAGGACACTCTTTTTCCTAAAATTAGAAACTGTAGTTCTGATACTGAAATTGCTGCTGCTGGTACAAGTTGTCGTCATCAAATATTTGATGGTACAAAAAGAACCGCAAAGCACCCAATTACACTTTTAAAAGAAGCTTTATTATAAAATTATGAGCAAAAAAAACAAATATGTAGCCGATGAAAATCGCTATGAAAAAATAAAATATAGAAGAACAGGAAATAGTGGTTTGCTTTTACCTGAACTTTCTTTAGGCTTATGGCACAATTTTGGTGCAAATGATAATTTTAAAAATGCCAGAAACTTAGTAAAATGTGCTTTTGATAATGGAATTACGCATTTTGATTTGGCAAATAATTATGGGCCTCCTTATGGATCTGCAGAAACTACGTTTGGTAAAATTTTAAAAAAAGATTTTATAAACTATAGAGATGAATTGATTATTTCATCAAAAGCAGGTTATGACATGTGGCAGGGACCTTATGGAGATTTTGGTTCAAAAAAATATTTAATTGCTAGTTTAGACCAAAGTTTACAAAGAATGAATTTAGATTATGTTGATATTTTTTATCATCATAGACCAGATTACGACACACCTTTAGAGGAAACAATGGGGACTTTAGATTTAATGGTAAGACAAGGAAAAGCGTTATATATTGGTATTTCTAACTATCAGCCAGAAAGAGCTGCAGAAGCTTTTAAAATTTTAAAAGATTTAGGAACACCTTGCTTAATTCATCAACCTAGATACAATATGTTTGATAGATGGATTGAAGATGGATTATTGGAATTACTAGAAAATTCTGGAGTTGGTGCCATTTGCTACTCACCTTTAGCACAAGGCATGTTAACTGATAAATATATTAAAGGCTTACCAAAAGATTCGAGAGCTGTAAAAGATGGGCGTTATTTAAAAACGGATATGGTTTTAGAAATGTTACCAAAAATTAAAGCCTTAAATGAAATTGCTAAAAATAGAAATCAAAGCTTAGCTCAAATGGCCATTTCTTGGATTTTAAGAGATCAAAGAGTAACATCTGTTTTAATAGGGGCTAGTAAAACAAATCAAATTTTAGATAGCCTAAAAGCTACTGAAAACACCACTTTTTCTGATGATGAATTAATAGAGATCAACACTATTCTTAGCAACTAAAGGCTTAAGTTTCTATAATATTAACATTTTAAAGGTTTTTACTGTGATTATACTGTGATTTTCGTTAAGTTTGTTTAACTATAAATAAAAATAATTAAACAAAATGAGTCGGTTTAAAATTATTTTAAAGCATGGCATACTTATAACAGCATTCATTGGAGGGTTCTTTTTCTTATCGAAATTTTTAGGCATTCATGAAAATCCTTATTTAAGATTTATAAATTTACTATTTGTAGTGATTGGAATTCGACAAGCTATTAAAACAAATATTAAACGTAATAAAGAAACCAATTATATAACTAATTTAGGAGTCGGTTTACAAACTGCTGGTTTGGCTGTTATTTTATCTATAATTGGAGTAATTAGCTATGTAGAACTTATAAACCCTGAATTTTTGTTAACCATGAATAATTCGTTTTTAATTGGTGGAGATTTATCTTTAGCCGAATTATTTATAACTTTATTAATAGAAGGAATGGCTTCTGTTTTTGTTGGCTCATTTGTAGTGATGATGTTTTACAAAAATCACGATAAATTATTATCACATCAACATAAAACCGTTTAAGCATGCTATAAAGTTTGTCTAAAAAGATTTTAAAACAGCTTCTCTAGTCACTTTAATTTCATGTTTTGAATTGCATTTATAAGGCACTAATGTATTGGGTTTGTTATATCAATCAAAAATTAATCTAACCCTACAATTTTTAGGATTATTTACAGCATAAGTAACGTTAGCAGACACATAAACAGCATCATTATCTCCAGTAGGTTTGTGTTTTGAACTGTTGTTGATATTTTTATAAGTAACATACGTTTTATGGTTATGCCTGTATTTTATGGTTAATCTTGGTATGTAAAAACCTTTACCAATATGATAGTCTTTAATTAAAATTTCGTAGGCTTCAACTTCATTTGTTTCTCTGCCAATAAATTGAAAACTGCCTTTACTCCAATAAAAAAATAAAATACCCACTACAATAATAGATCCAAATACTAAAAAAGCCCTTCTCAATAAATCTCTCCGATCTTGCTTTTGTTGCTGTTTAAAGCCCCTTTTCCATTTATAAAAATCATCATTTTTTTGATTCATGCACTACATCTTATCACCAAAGAAAATAGTATTCATCAATAATTTATTAGTACCAAACCAAAACGCTCTAAAGTTGGTGTTATCTGTAAAAACAATAACGCTACCTCTACCAAAACGTTGTACTTTAAAAGGAACTGTGTTTGGAATAACTTTTAGGTTTTCTTTTGAGATATAACCGCTCAATAAAGGATTTGCAGTATATTGAATCGGGTTGTTATAACTGTTTTTATCTGCTTTTAAAAACATTGTGGAATTACGAAAAAGTGCAATTTTATCGTTTTTATAGCCAAAATTAATAGGATGACTTCTATCGGTTTTTGCTTCAAAAATTGCACCTCCAATAACCTGTGCTCCTGATTTTAAAGAACGATTTTCGAATGAAACGTTTTTTACTGCCTCTCTTTTTGCACTTTCAAAATTTAAATTGATCATTTTATTATTTGCCAACCATCTTGCTGTATTTTTATAACCCACAACTACTCCTCCATTTTGTACCCAAGTTTTAATTTTTTCTACAGCACTTTTTTCTAATCTACTGCTTGGTATTACAATATGCGTGTATTTATCAATTCGAGCTCTAGAAAAATCTCTTGTGTCAATTCGTGTTATATGCATATCAAAACGTTGATCAAACAAATGCCAAATTTCTCCAGTATCATTACCTGTTACTCCATCACCTACAATCATAGCCACTTTTGGTGTTGTAATTGCTGCAAAATTTCTACTTCCTAAATCAATTCCGTCATTTAAACCTGTAGTGACACCCGTAAAATTAACGTGACTTTTAGCTGCAACTTCATTTAAAAATAGATGCAATTCATTCGTATTTAATTTTTGATTTTGAACAGGAATAAAAATAGTTCCATATTCATAATCATTACCACCATTATTAAAGTTTTTCATGGACACTTTTGCTCTAATTCCTTTTTGTAAAATGGTGTTTAAAGCTTTAGGAGTGTAGAATTCATTCCAAGGCATTAAATAACCATAATTGCTTTTAGAAGAAACAGAACCCGCTTTCATTTTTAAATCTTTAATCTCACTTCCTGCTTTTGATAGTGACACGTTTTCAGCAAAATCAACTCCAAATGCGTGATTAAAAGTCCATGCAGAAACATCATAAAACAAGCTATCTTTAAATGTTTTTCTAACATCAAACATTGCTTTTACCAAACGTTGGTTTTTTTGATTCATAGGCACCACATAACTGTAGCCTTTTTTGAATGTTTTTCCGTTTTCTGTAAAATCGGCTTTTACCTCGTGAATTGTAATATGTTGCTTTTTTAGTACTTCTGCCAGGTGAAAACTTTTGGCAGCATCTTTTTCATCACCAAAAACGATAGCTTTATTTGTTTTTGTATTTCTAGATTGTTCGTAAAAATCTTGTTGGTATTTTAAGATTTTTACTCTCATTTTTTTTGCAGCTTCTAAAGTAGATAAAGCCGCTGTAAACTGATTTCTAATCGTAAAAGGGAACGTTAAAATTCCGTTTTCTGTTTCTTGTGCATGCCCTCTAGAACTTCCTTGTTCAAACAAAATCCCTATACTTCCATTAATATCTGGAAAAGTTGACCCTTTTCCGTAGTAAAAATCATCAAAACTCTCTTCAGAATAATACATAGAACCTATTTTATCTAATGCTTTTGCATGATAGGTTGCAATTTCTTTGGTTAAATCTTGATTCATTTGAGGGGTTAATGGGTTTGTTCTACTTGGAATTCCTGGTTGAAAAAAGAAACTTGAGTTACTGCCCATTTCATGATGATCTGTTAAAATATTTGGCAACCATTTATGAAAACTTGCAATTCTTGCTGTACTTTCTGGCAATTGAACTGGCAACCAATCTCTGTTCATATCAAACTGATAATGGTTGGTTCTTCCTCTTGGCCAAATCTCTGAAAACTCTCTATCATTAGGATCTGGATTAATATTTTTACTTCTATTGGTATTTGCCCAATAGGCAAAACGTTGCAATCCATCAGGATTAAAAGATGGGTCTAAAAGAATAACTGTATTGTTTAATAAATCATCAATATTATCTGCAGCCGCTAAATAATACGCTAAAGCCAAAGCTGCATTAGCCCCACTGGGTTCGTTACCATGGATAGAAAATCCTTGATAGACCACAATTGGATGATTAGAAACATCTACAGCATTATTATCTGTAGCTTCAATATGATTTTTACGAATAGTTTCTAAATTTTTATGATTTTCTGGTGATGTTATGGTTAGTAATAATAAAGGTCTATCTTCATAGGTTTTCCCTCTATTTTCAATGGTTATTCTATCTGAAGAAGCTGCTAAAACTTTCATATATTCTACCAATTTATCATGTGTAATATGCCACTCGCCTACTTCATGACCAATTATAGATTCTGGAGTGGGTATATTTTGATTGTAAGTAGTGTTTTTTGGTAAATAAAACGATAAATCTACTTTTTGGGCAGATATCGAAATTGAAATCAATAAGAATAAATAAACTATTTTTTTCATTATGTAAGAAAGTTTGATAAGTAACAAATATAAGCAATCAAAAGATTACTATTTGCGTTTTAATAACTGCAAATAAACAAGACTTGTATTATGCAATTCAAATGTAATGTTTACCTTAATGTATCTAACAAAACCAAGACCTTTCATTTATAAAATAGAAGTATATTTGTTTGTTTTCAATCCATATTTATGATGTAAAACCCCAAAATAAGTCCGTTATAAAAAAAACACTATGATCACTAAAAAAAATTACTGCACCTTATTTGCATTGTTTTCAATGTTTACGATTTTTTCACAAGCTGTAAAAACGTTTGATTATGAAAAATATTCAAATCCAAATACCAAGAATCAACTCTCTTTATACTTTAAAGAAAACGTTGATAAAAAACTACTTAAAAAAGCACAATTCTTTACTAACAAAAAAAACATAATCCTTTCTTTTTATATTAACCAGCAAGGAGAACCCTATAAATTAAATGTTTCTTCTAAAGGAACAGAAGAATATTACACAGCTATTAAAAACACTTTTACAGATTATTTTAAAAAGTTTATTGGGTATGATTCGCTAAGCAGTAAACACCAGTATTCTTTGCAGATTATTAGTAAAAAAGGTAACAGAAAAATTTTTAATTGTAGCTCTAAGCTTATTGTAACAAAACCACCCATTTTTTCGGAGTGTAATGATTTAGATCTTTATGAAGACCTAAAAAACTGTTTAAATCTAGAGGTAAAAAAACATTTTTATCAAGAGGCAAAATTCAACGAATTAAAAAACGATTCAAAAAAAGAAATAGCACTAATTGTAAAGTTTTCTGTCAATAAGCATGGCAAGTTGGTCAATAAAAACAAAGAAGCTGCTGGTTTTTATCAAACTGAAATCAATCGTATATTGAATTCTTTTCCTTTTTTAATTGAACCGTCATCGAAAAATAATACATTTTATGCCCCCAACCATAGTTTTAAAATTGATTTGACAAAAAATAAGGATATTGTTGTTAAAGATTTGAATAGTGAGTTTATTAACTTTACCAAACCAAGCACATCTAACGATTTTTCTATCTATTTAAAACAAAACTTGACTGAAAAAGATCTTCAAAAATCAAACTTAAGTAGAATTAGCAAAAAACTAACTCTCAGTTTTGAAATTGATGAAAACAATACGCCTTTTAACATTAAAGTAAACGCAAAATCTATTGCTCTAGCAAAAAAAATTGAAACGCTTTTCAAAGAATATCCTTTAGAAAAATTCAATTTTAGCGAAAAAAGAAAGTTCAATACTTACATATTACAAGTTCTATCTTATCAAAATCAAAAGGCAATTGTAAATACAAGCTCTGTAATTGGTTACGAAAGACCACCTATTTTTCCTGGTTGTGAACACTCTGCATCTATGGCCGAAGTTAAAAGTTGCTTTAGCAAGGGGATACAAATGCATTTTTCAAAAAAATTTGATGCAGACTTACCTAACAGAATTGGTTTATTAAAAGGCAGAAAAAAAGTAGCTATAGCGTTTAAAATTAGTAAAGAAGGTAAAATTTTTGATATTGATGTAAACGCACCACATGCAGCTATTATAAGAGAAGTTGTACAAGTAATGAGAAAAATACCTAAAATTAAACCTGGCTATCAAAATGGTAATGCTGTAAATATAAAATATAGAATACCTTTTACAATGATTGTAAATTAATTTAATGGTGCTATATTTTTAAGGTTACTCAACTAAATTCATACATTTGCAACATGCGAATAGATATTATTTCAGTTGCTCCAAATTTGTTAGATAGTCCTTTTAATCACTCTATAATTAAACGTGCACAAGAAAAAGGGTTAGTAGAAATTATAATTCACGATTTACGTAAATACGGTTTAGGGAATTATAAACAAATTGACGATACACAATTTGGTGGCGGTGCAGGCATGGTTTTAATGATAGAACCGATTTCGAATTGTATTGAAAAATTACAATCGGAACGTATCTATAATGAAATTATTTATATGACGCCAGATGCAAAAACCTTAAATCAAGCTACTGCAAATACACTTTCTTTACAAGAAAATATTTTAATATTAACAGGCCATTATAAAGGTGTAGATCAACGCATACGCGATAAATATATTACCAAAGAAATCTCGATTGGCGATTATGTTTTGACTGGTGGCGAATTGGCTGCAGCTGTTTTGGTAGATGCTGTTGTACGTTTAATTCCTGGTGTAATTGGCGATGAACAATCTGCTTTAACAGATTCTTTTCAAGACAATTTACTATCTCCTCCTGTTTATACAAGACCTGCTGATTTTAAGGGGATGAAAGTACCAGAAATTTTATTATCAGGAAATTTCCCTAAAATAGAAGATTGGCGAAGCGAAAAAGCTTACGAAAGAACAGCGCAAATAAGACCTGATTTATTAAATGAATAATTTACTGTCAATCATACAAAATAAAAAAGCCATTTCTTGGGTTTTAGGCTTTCAAATCTTTAGATTGGTATTATTACCTTTTATGGGGTTAATGCCACAAGATGCGTACTATTATTTATATGGTCAAAACTTATCTTTATCTTATTTTGATCACCCAGGAATGATTGGGTATATTTTAAGAATATTTTCTGAGATTTTTGGCCAATCTATTTTTGTGGTAAAATTTGCAGATTTTATAATTACCTCACTTACAATTGTAAGTTTTTACAAACTGGCTTCTTATTTTTTATCTAAAGAAAAGGCACAAAGAGCTTTTGTTTTGTTGGTTTCTACCATTTTTGTTTCTATTTTATCGTTTAATTCTACACCAGATGTACCTTTATTATTATTCTGGACACTGAGTTTAATCTGTTTATACAAAGCTATTTTTGAAGATAAAAAATGGTTTTGGATTTTTGGCGGAATTGCAATGGGGCTTGCTTTCAATAGCAAATACACGGCTTTAGTTTTACAATTAGGCTTAATTGCTTTTCTTATTTTCTCTAATAAATACAGAAAATTATTAATTTCTCCTTGGCTTTGGCTGTGTTTAATACTGTCTGTTGCAGTCACTTTTCCTGTTTGGTATTGGAATTATCAAAACGAATTTGCGTCGTTTGCTTTTCAAGGAGGAGAAAGAACGAGTTCTATCACAGAATTTAAATTTTCATCAAAATATTTTTTTGGGGCTATTGGGCATCAACTATTTTTATTGTTGCCAGTTTTATTTTTAGTATTTATCACCTTTACTTATAAATACATCAAAAGAGCGCTGTTAAAATTTAAAATTCCGCAAGCTAAAACCTTATTTTTATTGGCATTTTTTATCCCAACTTTTGTTGGTTTTTTCTTACTGACTCCTATTTATTGGGTAAAACTCAATTGGATGATGCCTTCTTACATTACAGGAATTATTTTAGCGGGTATGTTTATCAGCAAAAAATTATTAAATACACAGATTATCATTTCTATTGTTTTTCATATTTTAGTAGGTTTACAAGTGTTATTTTACTTGGTGCCCATTAAAAGTGACGATACTTGGGTGGGTTGGAAAGAGTTGGCAGAGAAAACTAAAGAACTACAAATACAATACCCCAATACGTTTGTTTTTTCTGATGATAATTACAAAACATCGGCTTGTTTAAACTTTTTTATGGATGATAAAGTCTATGCACAAAATATAGTAGGCAAACCTGCATTACACTTTGATTATTTAGGTGATGATTTGTCCGTTTTAAATTCAAAAAGCGCAATTTTTATTGATTCTGATAAGCGATTTAAAAATGATGCTAAAAAAGGAAATCATCCTGAAATATTAAATAATTATTTTGACCAAATTACTGAACTTAAACCTATTATTATAGAGTTAAATAATAAAGAGGTGCGTAAATTTTGGGTATATTATTGTACCAATTATCAGTTCAAAAAATAATTTATTTTAATTTTATCAAATAAAAAAAAGTGTTACTTTTGCAACCGCTAAATTAACCTCTGACGAAGAAATCGTGAATGTTGTTTTACAAAAACCATTAAATTAAAAGATATGGAATCTTTAATAAAATTTGTTCAAGACGAATTTGTAACAAAAAAAGAATTTGCAGAATTTGCTGCTGGTGATACGATTACTGTGTATTACGAAATAAAAGAAGGAGAAAAAGTAAGAACTCAGTTTTTTAGAGGAGTTGTTATTCAAAGAAGAGGAACTGGTCTTTCAGAAACGTTTACGATTAGAAAAATGTCTGGTACTGTTGGTGTTGAAAGAATTTTTCCTGTAAACTTACCTTCTATTCAAAAAATTGAAGTAAACAAAAGAGGTAAAGTACGTAGAGCTCGTATTTACTACTTTAGAGGTCTTACTGGTAAAAAAGCTAGAATTACCGAAAAAAGAAGATAATCTCTTTTCAAGAATACATAAAAAAAGCGTTGTGAATTTTTACATCGCTTTTTTTTATGAACAAAAACCAAATTATAAATGGATTAAAATGGGTATCTAAAAAATAAAACTTCTTTAAAAATAGTAACCAAAAAAATTGATAAACCACAAGCGAAAATAAAAATCAACAACTGATATATTTTTGGTAAAATCATTGCAAAGCAAGCAACAAGAAATAGGCTGAAAAAGCACCTAAAAAAAGCTGTAAACAATTCATAAAGGCACCTCCTATTTTTAAATTAGAAATCTTTAAGAACAGAATTGGTTAACTGTAATTTCATAAAAAAACATCCTATAAAAAATGACTCATATCTTAATCTAGCATAATGTAAATCAGCACAAAAAACTATTTTTAAAGAAGCTTTTTCTTTAGTAAAAATTGCAATAAATGTCTCTAATTCTACACTTTTACGAAATCGTTTTCAATAATTATCAAAATCATAACAAAACCCACCAATTAATAAGATTTTTACATTAAAAAAATCACTTTTAATTCATAAATTTGCTCGCTTTCTTAATTACGATTTCTTTTAAATAGAAAGCTAAAACACTTAAAATTATTATAAACACCAATAACAATGAGCAAAAAAGCTAAAATTGTATATACAAAAACAGACGAAGCACCTGCTTTAGCAACTCGTTCTTTCCTTCCTATTGTAAAAGCTTTTACTAAATCCTCTAATATAGAAATTGAAATCAAAGACATTTCTTTAGCAGCAAGAATTTTGGCTAACTTTTCAGATTATCTTACCGAAGATCAAAAAGTAGAAGATGCACTTGCCATTTTAGGTGATCTTGTAAAATCTCCAGAAGCAAATATTATTAAATTACCAAATATTAGTGCCTCAGTTTCTCAGCTAACAGCTGCAGTAACAGAATTACAAGCTTTAGGTTATGCAATACCAAATTATCCTGAAGATGCAAAAACTAACGAAGAAAAAGAAATTTTAGCACGCTACAATAAAGTAAAAGGTTCTGCTGTAAACCCTGTTTTAAGAGAAGGAAATTCAGATAGAAGAGCGCCTAAAGCCATTAAAAACTACGCTCGTAAAAATCCACATGCTATGGGCGAGTGGAAATCTGATTCTAAAACTCATGTAGCAACCATGTCTGCTGGTGATTTTGCTAATAACGAAAAATCGATAACTGTAAATAAAGCAACAAACATATCTATAAAACACATTGCTAATAATGGCGCTGAAACTGTTTTAAAATCATCTTTAGATTTATTAGCTGGCGAAATTATTGACGCAACTGTTATGAATAAAAAAGCATTAATTGCTTTTTTAGAAAATAACATTGCAGACGCTAAAGAACAAGGTGTTTTACTTTCATTACACATGAAAGGAACCATGATGAAAGTTTCTGATCCAATTATTTTTGGACATGCTGTTAAAGTATTTTTTAAAGATTTATTTGAAAAACATGCTGAAACTTTTGAGAAAATTGGTGTAAATGCAAATGTAGGTTTTGGTAATGTTTTAAGTAACCTTAACGAAGTATCAGAAGAGAAAAAAGCAGAAATTTTAGCGGATATTGATGAAGCTTATAAAAACGGACCTGCTTTGGCTATGGTAAATTCAGATAAAGGAATTACCAACTTACACGTACCTTCTGATGTAATTATTGACGCTTCTATGCCAGCAATGATTAGAACTTCTGGTAGAATGTGGAATGCTAATGGCGAGTTACAAGACACCAAAGCAATTATTCCTGATAGTTCTTATGCAGGTATTTATTCAGCTACCATAGATTTTTGTAAAAAGAATGGTGCTTTTGACCCTACAACAATGGGTACTGTGCCTAATGTAGGTTTAATGGCTCAAAAAGCAGAAGAATATGGTTCTCACGATAAAACTTTTGAAATTGAAGCTGATGGTAAAGTAATGGTTACTGATGCAGAAGGAAACCTATTAATTGAGCATGCAGTTGAAAAGGGCGATATTTGGAGAATGTGCCAAACAAAGGACTTACCAATTCAAGATTGGGTTAAGTTAGCAGTTACAAGAGCTAAAGCATCAGAAACTCCTGCTGTATTTTGGTTAGATGAAAATAGAGCTCACGATGCAGAAATTATTAAAAAAGTAAATGCATATTTACCAAATCACGATACTTCTGGTTTAGATCTTAGAATTTTATCACCAACAAAAGCAACAGAATTTACTTTAGAAAGAATTGTAAAGGGATTAGATACCATTTCTGTTTCTGGTAATGTTTTACGTGATTATTTAACTGATTTATTTCCTATTTTAGAAGTAGGAACCTCTGCAAAAATGCTATCTATTGTTCCTTTAATGAATGGTGGCGGCTTATTTGAAACTGGTGCAGGTGGTTCTGCCCCAAAGCACGTACAACAATTTTTAGAAGAAAATCATTTACGTTGGGATTCTTTAGGTGAATTTTTAGCTTTAGCAGTTTCTTTAGAACACTTAGGAAAAGCAAATGATAATGAAAAAGCGTTGGTTTTAGCAGAAACTTTAGACGATGCTACAGATAAATTTTTAGATAAAGACAAATCTCCTTCAAGAAAAGTAGGTGAGTTAGACAATAGAGGTTCTCACTTCTACTTGGCAAAATATTGGGCAGAAGGTTTGGCTAATCAAAATAAAAATGCTGAATTAAAAGAAGAATTTACTTCTATTTTTGAAGCCTTAACTGCAAACGAAGAAAAAATAGTAGCTGAATTGAATGATATTCAAGGTGCTGCTGTACAAATTGGTGGTTACTATCAACCAAATGAAGATTTAACAGTTGCTGCAATGAGACCTAATACTACGTTAAACAGTATTTTAGGTTAAAAATTAACATAAATTTTCTTAAAACATTAACATAAGGGGTGCTATTTTGCACCCCTTTTTTAGTTAGATTTGGTCATCAACCAAAACAAAACTAATGAATAAAAAACGTATTGCCATCATTTCTGTGGCTGCACTAATTGCTATTTACTTTATTTACAATTACTTTTCGCCAGATTCAGAAGGTGATGTTTATCTAACAACAGAAGTAAAAAAGGGAGATTTTTTAAGCGAAGTAATTACCTCTGGCGAAGCTCAATCTACAAGTTCAAAAAAAATTAAGGGGCCAGACAATCTTAGAAAGTTTAGACTGAATAATGTTAAAATTCAAGATTTGGTTGCTGAAGGTACAATCGTTAAAAAAGGCGATTATGTGGGTAGATTAGACCCAAGTAGCGTGAATGAACAAATTTTAGATGCAGAATTAAATTTAGAAAACCAATTATCTAAATATACCCAACAACAACTAGATACCACCCTAACTTTAAAACAAGAAAGAAACTCCATCAAAGACTTACGTTTTAGTATGGAAGAAACTCGTTTGGAGTTAAAACAATCTATTTATGAACCACCTGCAACCATAAAAAAACTAGAAATAAATTTAGAAAAAGCAGAAAGAGATTTAAAAGAAAAACTTGAAAATTATAAAATTAAAAAGAGACAAGCCAATGCTAAAATGGTTGAAGTAGGCACACAGGTTTCTAAAATCAGAAAAAAATTAAACGATTTAATAAAATTACAAAAATCATTTACCATTTTTTCTGATGGAAATGGAATGATTACTTATGATAAAAACTGGGATGGGTCTAAAAAGAAAGTAGGTTCAGATATCAGTCCTTGGAATCCAACCATAGCTAGTTTACCAGACTTAACCAAAATGGAATCTAAAACTTATGCGAACGAGGTTGATATTCGAAAAATAAAAAAAGATTTACCCGTTAAAATTGGTTTTGATGCTTTTCCTGATATAGAAATGGATGGCACTGTAACAAGTGTTGCCAACGTTGGAGAAACAAAACGAGGTTCTGACATTAAAGTTTTTCAAGTACTGATAAAACTAAATGGTACCAATGATAATATTAGACCTGGTATGACCACATCAAACAAAATTTTAACTTTTGAGCGTAAAGATGTATTGAGTATTCCTTTAGAGGCAATTTTTTCTAAAGATTCAATTACTTATGTATATAAAAAATCTGGTTTTTCTATAGAAAAAAAACAAGTTATTATTGGCGATTCTAATAACGATGCTGTGATTATTACTGAAGGTTTAACTGAAGGAGAGGTAGTTTATTTAAACAAACCAGATGGCTATGAGAAAGAACAAATAGCCAAACTAAATTAGGTTTATGATTGACAAAATCTATATAGAAAAACTAAAATCTAATTTTAGTGAAGCTGTTCGTGTAATTTTAGCCAATAAAATGAGAACGCTTTTAACTTCTTTAGGAATTATTTTTGGAGTTGCTGCTGTAATTACAATGCTTGCCATTGGTAATGGTGCAGAAAAAGAAATCTTAGCGCAATTAGAATTGGTTGGTGTTAACAACATTGTAATATCTCCTATACCTGATGACAAAGAGGATAATAATGATGAAGAGGCAGATGAAGGTAGTCTTACTCCAGATCGTTTTTCTAAGGGCTTAGATATGCTAGATGTTCATAGCATCAAAAAAAATATACCTTCTGTAAAAACTGTAAGTCCAGAAATTATTTTAGAAACCTATGTCATTAAAAAAGGTAGACAAAGCCCTGTAAAATTAATAGGAGTTTCTGCTGACTTCTTTGCAACATCAAATATTGAAATTGAAAGTGGCAAAAACTTTTCGACAGTACAAATTGAAAACTCAATGCCTGTTTGCATTATTGGTAAAAAAATTGAGAAAAAATTATTTACAGGAGAAAGTGCTATTGGTAAACAAATTAAAGTAAAAGATGTTTGGCTGCAAGTAGTAGGTGTCATTGAAGAGAAATTTATTTCTGAAAACGCACAAGAAAATTTAGGTATTCGCGATTTAAATCAAGATGTTTACGTGCCAATAAACACTTTTTTAGTACGTTATAAAGATAGAAAGATTATTAGTGACAAGCCATTGCCAGAAGGAAATGTAATGATTTTTGGAAATCAACAAGGGCCGAAAAAAAGAATTCCAAGAGGCAATTATCATCAAATTGATAAGTTAACGATTCAAGTAAATAATTCATCTGAGTTAAATGCTACTGCAGATGTATTAAGTAGAATGTTAAAAAGAAGGCATAATGATATGTTAGATTTTGAGATTTCTATCCCTATTCAGCTATTAAAACAACAACAGAAAACCAAACAAATTTTTAATATTGTACTAAGTATTATTGCTGGTATTTCTCTATTGATTGGAGGTATTGGAATCATGAATATTATGTTAGCTTCTGTATTAGAAAGAACCAAAGAAATTGGTATTATTAGAGCTATTGGAGCTACACAAGAAGATGTAATTTTACAGTTTTTAACAGAATCTGTTTTGGTTAGTATTGGTGGTGGAATTATTGGAATTGTACTCGGTGTTTTATCCTCCTATATTTTAGAAATTTCTACAGGAATCGAAACCATTTTATCACTTAGTTCTATTTTATTATCCTTTTTTGTAGCCACATTAATTGGTTTAATTTTTGGAATTGCACCTGCCAGATCTGCTGCAAATAAAAGCCCTATTGAAGCCATAAGACACGAATAACTATGAAAAAAATACTTTTTATCTTTTGCTTTTTATCAATCTTTTTAAGTTTTGGTCAGCAGCAAATTACTTTAGAGCAAGCTATTTCTATTGCTCAAAAAAATTCTCCAGAATACAAGGCATTATTAAATCAAAATCAGGCAAGTTATTGGAGGTATCGTAGATTTAAAGCTGGTTTTTTACCTCAACTAAGGCTAGATGCAACCTTACCTTCGTATTCTAATTCTATTAATAGACTTACTAATGATGAAGGTGTAGATATTTTTGTACAATCTAATCAATCTATATTAGAAGGTAATTTATCTTTAAATCAGAATTTAGCCTTTACAGGTGGTACTATATCTTTAAGCTCTCAACTACAAAGGGTAGATTATTTTGCAAACAATTCTAAAGGCTTTTCTATAGTACCTTTTTCTATTAATTACAGGCAAAATTCTCTTTTTTACAATCAATTTAAATGGGATAAAAAAATTGAACCTTTAATTTACGAAGAAGCCAAAAGAGAGTTTATTGAACGCATGGAGCAAATTTCGTTATCTACCAGTAGGCAATATTTTGCGCTTTTAAAGGCGCAAGTACAATCAAGAATTGCTAAATCTAACTTTTCAAATCAAGATACCTTATTTCAAATATCTAAAGGAAGATATAAAATGGGAAAAATTGCAGAAAACGATTTACTACAAATCGAATTGTCTGTATTAAATTCAGAAAATGAAGTAATTTCTAATGAAATCAACTTTAAAAGAACTTCTCAAAACTTATCAAGATACTTGGTTTTGGATACTGAAAATATTTTATTATCCACACCAAAAGAATTGACCTCATTTACGGTTACTTTAAAAAAAGCATTAGCAGAAGCCAAAGCAAATAGAAAAGCTGTTATAGAATTTAGGCGAAGACGCTTGCAGGCAGAACAAGATGTTGCAGAAGTGAAAGGAAACAATAGGTTACAGATGAGCTTAAGGGCTAATTTTGGAATATCGCAACAAGGTGATACATTTAATAATTTATTACAAGATTTTAATCAACAACAAAACATTGTAGTATCTGTGGGTATTCCTATTTTAGATTGGGGAGTATCAAAATCTCGTAGAAAATTGGTAGAAGCAAATAAAGATTTAGAAATTACCAATATAGAAATTGAACAACAAGAATTTGAGCAAGAAATTTACCTACATGTTTTAAATTGGCAAAACCAACGTAACTTTTTAAAAACAGCAAAAAAAGCACAAGAAATTGCCATTAAAAGGTATGAAATTACCAAAAAAAGATTCATTCTAGGAAAAATAACCATCACAGACTTAAACTTAGCACTACAAGAAAAAGACAGATCTATATTAAGTTATTTAAATTCTCTTGAAAAATTTTGGACAGATTATTATACTTTAAGAAGGCTAACGTTATTTGATTTTATTAAAAATGAAAAAATAAAAACGGAAGATATTATTTACGATTAAAACGCCTTTTTAACGTTTTTTTATCTTTTCACTGAAATTTATAACATTACTTTTGTTTAAGTTAAACATAAATTAATCAAACAAAAAAACATCAAACTTGAAAAAGATATGCATTCTATTTTTCTTGTTGTCTATTACTGCATTTAGTCAAGAAAAATTTACAGTTAGCGGAACCGTTTACGACAATTCCAGCAACGAAACCTTAATTGGTGTTTCCATTTATTTTCCAGAAATAAATACAGGTACAACCACCAACGAATACGGTTTTTATTCCATCACAATTCCTGAAGGCACTTACAAAATGCAAATCAGTTATCTGGGTTTTACAACTATTGTAGAAACCATTGCTTTGCAAGAAAAAATTACTAAAAATTTTAAATTAGAAGAAGAATCTGAAAGTTTAGATGAAATAGTTATTGCAGCAGATATTGAAAAACTGAATGTAAAATCGCCTCAAATGAGTGTAAATAAACTAACATCAGCAACTATAAAACAAATTCCTGTAGTATTAGGTGAAGCTGACATTATTAAGTCAATTATACTTTTACCTGGAGTTACAAGTGCTGGTGAAGGTGCTTCAGGGTTTAATGTAAGAGGTGGTGCTGCAGATCAGAATTTAATTTTGTTAGATGAAGCTATCGTTTTCAATTCATCGCATTTGTTTGGTTTTTTCTCTGTTTTTAATCCTGATGTTATCAAAGACGTAAAATTATACAAAGGTGGAATACCCGCAAAATACGGGGGTAGATTGTCTTCGGTATTAGACATTTATCAAAAAGAAGGTAATAGTAAAGATTTTAATGTAACTGGTGGTATTGGGTTGATATCTTCTAGATTGTTGATAGAAGGCCCTATAAAAGAAGAAAAAATATCTTTTTTAATTGGTGGACGATCGTCTTATGCGCATCTATTTTTACCCCTTTTTGATAATGACAACAAAGCTTATTTTTACGATTTAAACACAAAAATCAATTATAGAATCGATGATAGAAACAGCGTGTTCTTTTCTGGTTATTTTGGTGAAGATGTTTTCGGTATTCAAAACAGCTTTATCAATACTTATGGTAATCAAGTTGCAAATTTACGTTGGAATCATCTTTTTTCAGACAAACTATTCTCAAATTTATCCTTAATCTATTCTGATTATTTTTATGGATTAACCTTAGATTTTGTTGGTTTTGAGTGGGATTCTGGTATTACGAACTACAATTTAAAATACGACTTTAATCATTATGTAAGTGATAAAATTAAGTTGAGTTATGGTATCAACAATATTTATACAAAATTTAATCCAGGAGAAATAATACCAAGTAGAGACGATTCTGGTATTGTAGCTGAAAAATTAATAGACAAATATGCCAATGAATTTGCTGCTTACATAGATGCTGAACATAAAATTAATGACAAATTAACCTTACAATATGGTGCACGCTTTAGTAACTTTACACGTTTAGGGCAAGATGAATTGAATATTTATGAAGATGGCAATCCTGTTATTTATAACGAGGAATTTAAAAAATACGAATCTGCTGAAGCAATTGGTGTAGAATCATTTAAAAGAAGCGATGCTATTGCAACATTCAGTAATTTTGAGCCCCGTTTTTCTTTATCTTATGTATTAAATGACGACGCTTCTGTTAAAATGAGCTACAACAGAATGGTACAGTATTTACACTTACTTTCCAACACTGCATCCCCTACTCCATTAGATATTTGGACACCAAGTGGAAAATATGTACAACCTCAATTATTAGATCAATATGCTGTTGGGTATTTTAAATCGATAAAAGATGGCGACTATTCTTTAGAAACAGAGGTGTTTTATAAAGACATTCAAAATCGTATCGATTATATAAATGGTGCAAATTTAGTGGCCAATAACGAAATTGAAACGGTTATTTTAAACGGTCAAGCAAGAGCATATGGTTTAGAGGTTTTATTCAAAAAAAACCAAGGTAATTTTACAGGTTGGTTTGCCTACACTTTTTCTAGATCAGAACAACAAACCTTAGGTAGAACAGCCATTGAGCCAGGTATAAATAATGGCGAATGGTATAGCACCCCTTTTGATAAAACCCATGATATTTCTATAAACGCAAGCTACAAACTCTCTAAAAAATGGACGTTAAATAGCAATTTTTTGTTACAAACTGGGCAACCTACCAATTACCCAGTTGGTCAATACCAAGTACAAGGATTAAACGTACCTATTTATGATGATAATAGAAGAAATGCAGACAGATTACCTGCATATCACAGATTAGACATTTCCGCAACCTTAACACCCGATAAAAATAAAAACAGAAAATGGCAAGGCGAATGGGTTTTCGGAATTTACAACTTGTATGGAAGGCAAAATGCAGCTTCCATCAACTTTAGTAGAAACTCAGAAACAATGCGTAATGAAGCTGTACAAACCTCTATTTTTGGCTTAGTGCCATCTGTTACTTATAATTTTAATTTTTAAATTGATGAAAAAGACATATATACTTCCTATTTTATTGGTGTTACTTTTTGCAAAATGCGAAAAAGTTATTGATGTTGATGTTCCTTCAATTGAACCCAAACTCATCATTGATGCTTCTTTTGAAGTTTATTTTGATGAAGATCCTGTCCGTGCAAAAACTACTGTAAAATTGAGTGAATCTGCAGACTATTTTGAGGAAACCATACCAACAGTAACCAACGCAACTGTTTTTATAACTTATCAAATAAATCAAGATACATTTGTAATCGATTTTACAGATGATAATGCAGATGGAACATATGAACCTGCAATTAGTTTTGTACCAATTGATAATATTGAATATGAATTAACCGTAATTCATAACAATGAAACTTATAAAGGAAAGGCAACAAAAGTAAAATCAACACCAATTATAGAGGTAAATCGTGGTGATGGAACTTTATTTTCTGGGAATGAAATTGAAATTAAAGTAAAAATTCAAGACGAATTAGATGTTGATAATTATTATTATTTCGATTTTTCTAATAACAATTACTCAGTATTAGAAGATCGTTTTTTTGATGGTCAAGAATATGAGGTGCCAAATTTTTACCTAGAAGATGAAATTGAGTTACCAATTACTGTAAATATAAAAATGTTAGGAATATCTAAAGATTATTACACGTATTTACAGATTTTAGTAGATCAAAGTGGGCAAGATGGAGGTGGTCCTTTTGAAACTGTACCCACCTCTTTATTGGGTAATATGATTAATACAACCAATGATAGTAATTTTCCTTTAGGTTATTTTCACATATCAGAAACAGATACTATTGAACTATTTTTAGATAAAGAAGAATAAATAAGTTGCATTTTAAGGTATTCAAGAAGCAATGTACTGATAAGAAATAATCTATTTTTAGAAGTAAGCGTTTGACCAATATATAGAAAATCTTGAAATTGAAATGCAAGCAAATTTTATGTTGTTAAAATAGTTAAAACTTAAAAATAAATATCTAATTGCATTAAAATCATTTATATCAAAACTCTTAATACATCTTATTCATTTAGAAAGCATAAAGCCATTACTTAAACGCCCTTTAAATGCCCACAAATCAACTTTAAAAATTAAGATGTAATTTAAAATTATTAAAGAAAAACACAAAATTTTACACCAAAAAATATATATTTCTCAAAATTAAAAGCATATTAATATCTATTTGTGAAATAACACAATTTTTAGTAATTTGCCATTCAACAAAATAGAACACATGCCAACAGACGTTACTAGGTTATTCGACTTTCCATACTATCAATTAGATACCTATAATCTTAATAATGCCTTTTCCACAAAACATAATGGAAAATGGGAAACCATATCAACTCAAACTTATATAGATAAAGCCAATCAACTTAGTAGAGGTTTACTAAAAATAGGTTTACAGCCAAATGATAAAGTTGCCATTATTTCTACAAATAACAGAAACGAATGGAACATTTGTGACATTGGCATTTTACAAACAGGAGCACAAACTGTACCTATTTATCCTACAATATCTAAAGAAGATTATCAATATGTAATTAATCATTCAGAAGCAATTTATTGCATTGTATCTGATGAAACTATTTTAGAAAAGCTGAATCAAATCAAAGGAGATACCCAATTAAAAGGCATATATACTTTTGACGACATTAAAGGTGAAAAAAGTTGGAAAGAAATTTTAAAACTTGGTGAAGACACTAGTAACCAAAAAGAGGTTGAAGCCAGAAAAAAAGCGGTTAAGCCTACAGATTTGGCCACACTAATTTATACTTCTGGTACAACAGGAAAACCAAAAGGAGTTATGCTTTCGCATGATAACGTGGTTTCTAATGTTATTGCCTCTAAAAAAAGAGTTCCTCTAGAATATGGTAACTCTAAAGGATTAAGTTTTCTACCTGTTTGCCATATTTTTGAAAGAATGATTTTATACTTATACCAATATTGTGGTGTATCTGTATATTTTGCAGAATCAATAGAAAAATTAACTGAAAATGCTCAGGAAATAAAACCTGATGTGATGACTGCAGTACCTCGTTTATATGAAAAAATATACGATAAAATAATTTTAAAAGGAGAAGATTTAACAGGTATAAAAAAGAAATTATTCTTTTGGGCTGTTAACTTAGGTTTAAAATACGAGCCTTATGGTGCCAATGGTTGGTGGTATGAAAAGCAATTAGGGTTGGCTAGAAAATTAATTTTTTCGAAATGGCAAGCTGCCTTAGGTGGCCAATTAAAACTAATGGTTTCTGGTAGTGCAGCTTTACAACCAAGATTAACAAGAATTTTTGCTGCGGCTAATATGCCTATTATGGAAGGTTATGGACTTACAGAAACATCACCAGTTATTTCTGTAAATGATCAAATTAATGGTAACTTTAGAGTAGGTACTGTTGGTAAAATAATTGATGATGTTGAGGTGAAAATTGCAGAGAGTGGCGAAATTTTAGTAAAAGGCCCTAACGTGATGCAAGGCTATTATAAAGATCCTGAAAAAACAGCTACAATTTTAAAAGACGGTTGGTTTTATACTGGTGATAAAGGAGAATTCGATAAAGATGGTTTCTTGAAAATTACAGGAAGAACCAAAGAAATGTTTAAAACCTCGGGTGGTAAATATGTAATTCCGCCATTATTAGAAGGCGAGTTAAAACAATCTTTATTTATTGAGCAAGTAATGGTAGTGGGTGAAAATGAAAAAATGCCTGCTGCAATAATTCAGCCTAACTTTGAATACCTCACAGATTGGGCAGCACATCATAATATTACTTACACCTCTAATGAAGAAATTATTACCGACAAAAGAATTTTAGATGCCATACAAGAAGCTGTAAATCATTGTAATAAAAACTTTGGTAAATGGGAACAAATAAAAGTATTTAAACTTACACCTGATATTTGGTCTATTGATGGTGGCCAATTAACACCAACAATGAAAATGAAAAGAGCCGTAATTAAAAAGATGTATCACCATTTATATGAAGAAATTTATAGGGGTTCATAAAACGTTTTAGTATCTTTATATAAATTCATTTATACTATTTTAGATACAAGGTTATGATAACACAAATCGTATACTACTCTATTTCAGAAACTGAAATGAACAATGTTTCTATTTCCGAAATCTTAGAACCTTCAAGAATTAATAATGCTAAAAAAGGTATTACAGGTTGTTTATTATATCATAATAGAGTGTTCTTGCAATTGTTAGAAGGCGAAAAAGAGACCATTACAGATTTGTATAAAATCATACAAAAAGACGTAAGGCACTCTAATGTTACACTAATCATAGAAGAAAGTATAGACAAAAGAATGTATCCAGGATGGAGCATGGCTTTCCATGAATTTAAAAACAATTCTTCCAATTTGGATAAATTTGCACAAAGTATCGACTTTTTTTCAAAAAACATACCTAAAAAATCTGAGGCAATTGATTTATTTTGGAGGATGGCCAAACAAATTGTCAACTAAATAAGCTATAATTTTAAGGCTATTTTCTGTTGGATAAAAAATTATAAAATCGGTTTTACGGTTTATCATACAACCAAAAAATATAAAGTAACTCAACAAAAATCAACTTAAAATTTGTTAAGATTTATTAACCTAACCTCAATACATACAGCTTTCTAAAACAAATTTTCAGATACTTGTACAATACAATCTAAAGAAGGTTGGCTTTCATAACAAGTAAACAGCAATCAAAAAAATAAATAGTGATAATTCGTGTAAATCGCATATAAACAACTACTTTTGCACGAAATTTAAGAAAGTACACATGCAGTCTATAAGAAACATCGCAATTATTGCACACGTTGACCACGGAAAAACAACGTTAGTAGATAAAATCATCGATCAAGCTAAAATTCTAGACGATCGTAAAGAGCGTACAGATTTGTTGTTAGACAACAACGATTTAGAGCGAGAAAGAGGAATTACAATTCTATCTAAAAACGTATCTGTAAACTACAAAGGAATAAAAATTAACGTAATTGATACACCTGGTCACGCCGATTTTGGTGGTGAAGTAGAACGTGTTTTAAAAATGGCAGATGGTGTTTTGCTTTTAGTGGATGCTTTTGAAGGCCCAATGCCACAAACTCGTTTTGTATTAGGTAAAGCAATAGAATTGGGTTTAACCCCTATTGTTGTTGTAAATAAAGTTGATAAAGAAAACTGTACTCCAGATTTAGTGCACGAAAAAGTATTCGACTTAATGTTTGCTTTAGATGCTACAGAAGATCAATTAGATTTTACAACAATTTATGGCTCTGCTAAAAACGGTTGGATGTCTACAGATTGGAAAGATGAAAAAACAGACATCATTGATTTGTTAGATGCTGTTGTAGAATCGATTCCAGAAGCTCCTTATAGAGAGGGTTCTCCTCAGATGCAAATAACATCTTTAGACTTTTCTGCTTTTACAGGTAGAATTGCAATAGGACGTGTATTTAGAGGAGATTTAGAAGAAAATAAAGACTATATGCTGTGTAAAGCTGATGGTTCTACTAAAAAAGTAAGAATCAAAGAATTACACATTTTTGAAGGTATGGGTAAAGCCAAAACCGATAAAGTAAGAAGTGGTGATATTTGTGCAATAACAGGTATAGAAGGTTTTGAAATTGGTGATACCATTGCCGATTTAGAAAATCCTGAAGCATTACCTAGAATTGAAGTAGATCAGCCAACAATGAGTATGTTGTTTACCATTAATAATTCACCATTTTTTGGTAAAGAAGGTAAATTTGTAACTTCTCGTCATTTACGTGACAGATTGTTTAAGGAAATGGAAAAGAACTTGGCTTTACGAGTAGATACTACTGACTCTGAAGATAAATTTAACGTTTTTGGTCGTGGTGTTTTACACTTATCTGTTTTAATAGAAACCATGCGTAGAGAAGGTTACGAATTACAAGTAGGTAGACCACAAGTTATTATTAAAGACATTGATGGTGTAAAATCTGAACCTTATGAAACCTTATCTATTGATGTGCCAGAAGATGTAGCTTCTAAAGCCATTAATTTAGTTTCTTTACGTAAAGGAGATTTATTAGTGATGGAGCCTAAAGGAGATTTACAACATTTAGAGTTTACAATACCATCTAGAGGATTAATTGGTTTACGTAACAAAATTTTAACTGCCACAGCTGGTACAGCAATCATAAACCACCGCTTTTCTGAATATGGCCCATTTAAAGGAGAATTTTCTGAAGATATTAAAGGTGCTATTGTTTCTGCAGCTGCTGGTAAAGCTACTGCCTATGCTATTGATAGGTTACAAGATAGAGGTAGATTTTTTATAGACCCTAATGAAGAAATTTATATTGGTCAGGTTGTTGGAGAAAATAGTAAAGATACTGATATGGGTGTAAACTTAATTAAAGGAAAAAAATTAAGTAACGTTCGTTCTTCTGGTACTGATGATAGTGTAAAAATTGCACCAAAAATAGATTTTTCTTTAGAAGAATGTATGGAATACATTAAAAGCGATGAGTATTTAGAGGTTACACCTGCTAGTTTACGTATGCGTAAAATTAACTTTAGACCGTAAATTTTAGCTTTAAAGCTAAGTAGAAAATTATAAACATTTAAAGCTCAAGAAATAAATTCTTGAGCTTTTTTTGTTGTAAAAAATTTGATTTATTAAAATGTTACTGTTATATCTCTATTTTGAATTAAAAAACTGAATTCATAAAATACTATTAAAACACAAAATAAGAATAGATTTAAACAAAAAACCAAGTAAAACTAATTACTTGGTTTTTAAAATTTATAAAAATGCAAAAACTATTTTCCTGTTTTTTATTTTTTAGGTGTTGCTTTATCAGCAATAATTCTAGTTTCTTTATTGGCTACTTCCCAAGCCGTATGAAAAACCAAACGTGTTCTATTTTCTAACAATTCGTAATTAATTTTATCTGGTGTATCAGTTGGTTTGTGATAATCTACATGCGTACCATTAAAATAGAAAATAATAGGCACATTGTTTTTTGCAAAGTTATAATGATCTGATCTATAGTAAAAACGATTCGGATCATTCTCATCATTATATTTATAATCTAAATTAATATTGGTGTATTTCTTATTAATCTCTTCAGATAAATTATGCAATTCTGTACTCAATTTATCAGAACCAATTAAGTATACATAATTTGGGTCTTCTTTATGCCTATCATCAGTTCTACCAATCATATCTATATTCAAATCGCAAACTGTATTTGCCAAAGGAAATAAAGGATCAACGTCTGCATAATATTTAGAACCTAACAAGCCTTTTTCTTCTCCAGTAACGTGCAAGAATAAAATAGAACGCTTTGGGCCCATGCCTGCTTTTGTTGCCATTTGAAAAGCCTCTGCAATTTCTAACATGGCTACAGTTCCAGATCCGTCATCATCTGCGCCATTATAAATTTTTCCTTTTTTAACACCTTCGTGATCTAAATGTGCAGAAATCACTACTATTTCATCTGGTTTTTCAGATCCTTTAATAAAAGCTACTACGTTTTCAGAATCTTTAAATGTTCCTCTACGTGTATTTTTATTAATCCACTCTGCAGGTACTTCTTGAAAATAATCATCACCTCCTAAAGGGGAAACAATTTCTTGATTTACATAAAAATTCTTTAAATATTCTACTGCTTTTTTCTGTCCAGGTTCACCTGTATTTCTACCTTCAAACTCATCTGAAGCATAGGTAAAAAGATGAGCACCAAGATCTTTGGCTGTAATTGTTGCTGCATATTTTTCGGATTGATCTACATTTACATCTTCTGTAACATTTTTTGTTGAACCACAAGCAAAAAAAGTGATTGTTCCAAAGACAAATAGTATTTTTTTCATTGATTAACTTTGTTTAGTTTAGTACTGAATTAATTCCAAAAATAACAAAAAGTTTGTCCCCAATCAAAATTACTTTCTCTTGATTACGAACTGTTGTAATTCTTTATTAAAGTTTACAATATCTTTTGGAAACAAGTTTTCAAACGCATTTTGTTGAATAAGATCACTGGGGGTACCTGTTAAAATTTTATCATTTGTAAATAACATCATTTCATCAGCAAACTGTATGGATAAATTTACTTGATGAGAAGATAAAATAATTGTTTTTTCAGTTTCATCTACCAACTTTTTTAATAAAGAAAATATTTTAATAGTATGATGCAAATCTAAGTGTGCAGTAGGCTCATCTAAAATAATAAGCTCTGTATCTTGTGCTAAAGCACGTGCAATTAAAACGCGTTGCAATTGCCCATCACTCAATTCGTAAAAGAATTTATCTTTTAAATGTTCAATCTCGGTCTGTATAATGGCCCAATTTATTTTTTCAATATCTTTAGATGATAATTTATCTATCCAATTGGTATAAGGTTGTCTGCCCAGTGCTACCAATTCTAAAACCGTAATTTGACTTTCTGGCAAACGCTCTGTTAATACCAAGCTTAAGGTTCTAGAAAGTTCTGAATTAGAAATTACTGCTATATTTTTTTGGTTGATAAATACTTGTCCGTTTAAAGGTTGTTGAACTTTAGAAACCGTTCGTAATAATGTAGATTTTCCTATTCCGTTTTTGCCCAAAACAGCAACGAATTTCCCTTTTTGAATAGAAACATCAATACTTTTTGCAACAACTATTTGTTTTTTTTTAGATTGATATCCTATGGATAAGTTTTCGGTTTTTAATACAATATGTTTCGTTTTATCATTCATAAACGGGCTAGTTCTTTTCCTTTCAAAAAAAATGGGATGAGCTTTTAAATATAGATTTTCTTTTTTCTAATTAATAACCAAATTACAACAGGTGCCCCAAATAACGATGTAATTGCGTTTATGGGCAATGTAAATTCGCTTGATGGTAATTGTGCAATAATATCACAACCCAATAATACAATTGCACCAAAAATAGCCACAGCTGGTATTAATATTTTATGATTTGATGTAGTAAAAAACAAGCGAGCAATATGGGGTACAGCCAAACCTACAAAAGCAATTGGACCCGAAAAAGCAGTAATAACTCCTGTTAAAATACTAGTAAGTAACAAAATAATATTTCTATTTCTTTTGATGTTGATGCCTAGACTTTTCGCATAATTTTCGCCCAATAAAAAGCTATTTAAGGGTTTTATTACAGCTAAAGTTCCTAAAATACCTATAAAATAAATACCACTAAAAACGGTAATTTCACTCCAAGATAAATTACCAAGACTACCAAAACTCCAAAATAAATACTGTTGAATTTGCTCGGCCTCAGAAAAGTAAGCTAAAACACTAATTACTGCTGATGTTAAGCTACCAAACATTAACCCAATAATTAAAATAGACATCGTATTTCTAACCTTATTTGCGGCTATAATTACTGCTGATAATACTAAAAAAGCACCCAAACTTGCAGCAATGGGTAAAGACCAATTTGAAACCGATGATGTTAAAAAAAATCCTCCAAAAACAGAAGAACCTAAAATTAAAATAGCAACTCCTAAACTTGCACCCGACGAAATGCCTAAAACAAAAGGCCCAGCTAATGGATTACGAAATAGCGTTTGCATCAATAAACCACAAATAGATAAACCAGAACCTACTAAAATTGCAGTAATAGCTTTTGGTAATCGAAAATCAATTATAATAGTTTGCCAACTTTCTTTGGCAAGATTTCCTCCTGTAATTACTTTAAAAACAGCCTCAAAAGGAATACTAACAGAACCTAAACTAATATTCACAAAAAATAAAATCAGTAGTAAAACTAATAAAACTATAAAATGTTTTGTGTGGTTTGTATTTTTCATTTTATGCAAGACTTCATTAGTTTTTAAAACCTATGAGGTCTATTTTAATTTGTAATTCTTTAAAAACTCAACCAATTTTTGAATGGCAATTCCTCTGTGAGAAATTTTGTTTTTTTCTATTGATGACATTTCTGCGAAAGATTTTTGATATCCTTCAGGTTTAAAAATCGGATCGTATCCAAAACCTTTTTCGCCTTGTTTTTGTTTTAAAATATCGCCTTTGCAAATGCCTTCAAAAAGAAATTTTTTATCATTTATATTTAACGCAACAGCAGTTCTAAATTGCGCTTTTCTATTTTCTTTAGCTTCTAATTCTAATAATAATTTAGCCATATTATTTTCAGAATTTACAGGTTCACCAGCAAAACGTGCAGAGTAAACCCCTGGTTTTCCACCTAAACTTTCTACCTCTAAACCAGTATCATCAGCAAAACAATGGTAACCAAATTTATTAGTAATATAATCTGTTTTTAATTTTGCATTGCCTTCTAAAGTAGTTTCAGTTTCTTCAACTTCATCAAAACAATTGATATCTTTTA
Organism: Polaribacter sp. R77954; assembly: GCF_044595335.1. Classification (GTDB taxonomy): domain Bacteria; phylum Bacteroidota; class Bacteroidia; order Flavobacteriales; family Flavobacteriaceae; genus Polaribacter. The sequence goes on along the minus strand of NZ_CP138992.1, from coordinate 91,472 downwards.
AACTCAATAATTCTATAGAATTTGGCAACATTTCTTGAACTTCTTTTAACTTATTTAAGTTGTTTGTGGCAAATACGAGTTTCATTGTTTTGAATTGCAGATTTTTAATAGCACAAAGTTACAAAGTTTTTAAGGTTTGAAAGTTAAAAACAAGAGCGTTTAAAAAAATTCTAAAAATGATAAAAATCATTGATTTATAAATATAAAACTAGCTTATTTTTTACAATCATAAAATGGCTATAACCCAAGCTGTATGTGATATTTGTTACAGATAAAAGCTTTATAAGTTTGTTAATTTGTAGTGTAAATTAAGCTATTAAATTTTTGAGTATTACTCAATAAAAATATAAAACAAATGAAATACGTTATTATTGGAGGTGTTGCTGGTGGTGCAACTACAGCTGCGCGTTTAAGAAGAATTGATGAAAACGCAGAAATTATTATATTAGAAAAAGGACCACATATTTCTTATGCAAATTGTGGATTGCCTTATTATATTGGTGGAATCATAAAAGACAGAAATAAACTTTTAGTACAAACTCCAGAAAGTTTTAATGCACGTTTTAATATCGATATTCGTATACATTCAGAGGTTACTGCTATAAATTCTGAACATAAAATTGTTGAAGTAAGAAAAACACAATCTGGTGAAACTTATACAGAAACGTATGATAAATTAATTCTGTCTCCAGGAGCTTCCGCTATAAAACCACCAATACCTGGCATTACTTCTCCAAACATTTTTACGTTACGTAATGTTAAAGATACCGATAAAATTAAAGCATTTGTAGATGATGAACATCCAAGAACTGCAGTTGTTGTTGGTGCAGGATTTATTGGTTTAGAAATGGCAGAAAACCTACATCATATTGGCGTTAAAGTAACTGTTGTAGAAGCATCTAGCCAAGTTATGAATATGATGGATAGTGAAATTGCAGCGCCTTTGCATCAGCATTTTAAAGAAAAAAATGTGGGGTTGTTTTTAGAAGATGCTGTAAAAAAGTTTGTACCAAATGGAGCCCTTACAGAAGTTCATTTAGCTAGCGAAAGAGTTATTAAAGCCGACTTTGTAATATTATCTATTGGTGTAAAACCAGATACTTTTTTAGCCAAATCTGCAGGAATTAAAATCGGTGAAACTGGTGGAATTTGGGTAGATGAGTACTTACAAACCTCTAAAGAAGATATTTATGCTGTTGGTGATGCAATTGAATTTCCTCATCCTATTTCTGGCAAACCAAGTTTGGCTTTTTTAGCAGGGCCAGCAAATAAACAAGGACGTATTTTAGCAGATAATATGGTTTTTGGCCATAAACGAAAATATGAAGGTTCTATTGGTACTGCTATTGCAAAAGTGTTCGATTTAACTGCTGGAAGCACTGGTTTAACACATAAAGGTTTAAAAGCTTTAGGATTGAAACACGAAAGTACTATTGTAAATGCGGGTTCGCATGCAGGTTATTATCCTGGAGCCAAACAAATGATTATAAAAATTAGTTTTAACCCTGATAATGGTAAATTATTGGGTGGACAAGTGGTTGGTTATGATGGTGTTGACAAACGTTTAGATTTGTTAGCAACTACAATTAAAAATGGCGGAACAATTTACGATTTAGAAGAAATAGAACACGCTTATGCACCTCCTTTTAGTTCTGCTAAAGATCCTGTAAATCAAGCTGGTTTTAATGCAGAAAATATTATGAATGGCTTTTTTAAACCTTTATCTCCTTTTCAATTTAAAAGACTAAGTTTAGAGGATTCTTTTGTACTTGATGTTCGTACACCAAAAGAATATGCTTTAGGTGCTATAGTTGGCGCTGTAAATATAGAAGTGGATGCTTTAAGAAATCATTTAAATGAAATACCTAAAAACAAAAAATTGTTAATTTATTGTGCTGCAGGATTGCGTGGTTATATTGCTGCACGTATTCTTCGTCAAAACGGCTTTGATGATGTTTACAATCTTTCTGGAGGGTTAAAAGTTTATAATCAAACAATGGCAGAACAATCTAACGCTATTTTTTATGAAGTAAATTAGGCAAAAAAGTAGTTTTGTTTTAAGAGTATCATTTCCTCAAAAATTTCCTTTCCCTTTGGGAAGAATAAGAGGTGTTTTTATTCATGATGATAAGGTTCATTCCTTAAAATTGTAAATCCTCGATACAATTGTTCTACAATAAATAAACGAATCATTTGATGGGAAAATGTCATTTTAGATAATGATATTTTCCCAACAGATTTTTTATAAACTGCTTCAGAAAAACCATAAGGACCACCAATTACTAAAACCAATTGTTTAATTCCAGAGTTCATTTTCTTTTGTAAGTATTTAGAAAATTCTATAGATGTAAAATGTTTTCCCTTATCGTCTAACAAAATCAATTGATCTGTATTTTGCAATTTATTTAAAATCAAATCGCCTTCTTTTTCTTTTTGTTGTTGTTCAGATAAATTCTTAACATTTTTAATGTCTGGGATAATTTCTAACTCAAACTTTATATAGTGTTTCAATCTTTTTTGATACTCATCAATCAATTGAATTAAATGTTTATTATCGGTTTTACCAATCGCTAAAAGTTTAATTTTCATATTTCAAAATTACGAATTATGATTTTATAATTACAGATGATTTGACCTAATTCATCATTCGTAATTTATAATTAAAATACTATTTTTACATCAGAATTTAGAAAGTATGATATCAGAAGCACAGTTTCAAAACGAGTTAGACTTAATTATAAAAAATGCCATTAGAGAAGATATTGGTGATGGAGATCACACCTCATTGTCTTGTATTCCTGCTGATGCAAAAGGAAAAGCAAAATTATTGGTAAAAGACGAAGGAATTATTGCAGGTGTTGCATTTGCCAAACAAGTGTTCAATTATGTAGATGCTGAATTACAGGTAGAAACGTTTATCAACGATGGTGATGAAGTTAAATATGGAGATATTGTTTTTCATGTTGCTGGTAAATCTCAATCTATTTTAATGGCAGAACGTTTGGTATTAAACGCTATGCAAAGAATGAGTGCTATTGCTACTAAAACTGCTTTTTTTGCTAATTTGTTAAAAGGCACAAAAACAAAAGTATTAGACACCAGAAAAACTACTCCAGGAATTAGAGCTCTAGAAAAATGGGCTGTAAAAATTGGTGGTGGAGAAAACCACAGGTTTGCGCTGTATGACATGGTAATGATTAAAGACAATCATATTGATTTTGCAGGCGGAATTACACAAGCCATTACCAAAACCAAAAAATATTTAGCAGATAATAAGATTGATATAAAAATTATTGTAGAGGCTAGAAGTTTAGAAGAAATTAAAGAAATTCTTTCTGTAGATGGCGTTTATAGAATTTTAATAGACAATTTTAATTACGAAGATACTAGAAAAGCAGTGGCATTAATTGGTCATAAATGTTTAACAGAATCTTCTGGTGGCATTAATGAAAATACCATAAGAAAATATGCAGAATGTGGGGTAGATTATATTTCTTCTGGTGCTTTAACACATTCTGTTTATAATTTAGATTTGAGTTTGAAAGCAATTGATTAAATGAGTGAAAATTATTTTCAAGACGAGGAATTCTCTAAAATTGATTTTACCAAAACAAAAATCATAAAAGGAGAATACGATAATTGCACTTTTAAACATTGCAATTTTGAAGGCGTTCATGCCTCTAATTTACAATTTGTAGAATGCGAATTTATCGATTGTAATTTTAGCAACACCGTTGTAAAACATACTGCTTTTAAAGAGGTAAATTTTAAAAATTGTAAATTAATGGGTGTGAAATTTAATGAATGTGATGCGTTTTTATTACAATTTTCGTTTCAAGATTGTCAACTTAATTTTTCATCATTTTATCAACTAAAAATACCCAATACCAATTTTGTAAATTGTAATTTAGAAGAAGTTGATTTTACAGAAACGTATTTAAGTAGCTCACTTTTTGATAATTGTAGTTTAAAAAACACCCGTTTTGAAAATTCAAATTTAGAAAAGGTAAATTTTAGCTCATCATACCTTATTGAAATTAATCCAGAAGAAAATCGATTAAAAGGTGCCAAATTTTCTAAAGAAAATGTTTTTGGATTATTATCAAAATATAAATTGATTATCGAATGAAAAAACAACTTATAATACTATGGTTTGTTATTGGCATAATTTCTTGTCAAGAAAAAAATCAAACCATTTTTTTACATGCTTTGCATACAGAAAAGGTAGAAAAACTAAATCTAAAAATAGATAAAAAAGGAGAATTTACCTCTTACAATTACGTCCATCAAAAAGATACTCTTAATAATATAGATTTAAAATACTATACTAAAGAGGATGTGTTGATGATAGAAAAGGATACATTTTTAGTGACTAAAAAAAAGTACGTCACCAAGAATTACGACTACAAAATGTATCAAAAAAACGAAATGAATACTCCTCTTAGAACGCTAGTTTTTGATAAAAAATACGGACTTTTGTGTAGCACAGGTTTTGGAGCAGATTTTCTGTTTTTTAAAGATTCGTTACCATTGCCAGAAACAAAATTAATTTTTAAACAAATAATATTGGAATTGAACAAAATTGATAAGTAGTTTTTTATTAGATAATAGTTTAGTTATATTTTTTAAACCCATACAATAGAATACGTTAAATATAATATCCATTTTATAACTAAAATATTTGTATCGCTTTTTTGAATTACAAACCCAATTAGAAATTGCAAATAATTTAGAATATATTCAACAAAAAAGATTCCGTAAATTGCATGAATTCTCAAGAAAAATTGTAAAAACGTTATCAAATTTTAATAGAAGTTTAAAATAACTTTGTAATTTAAATACTTAGTAACTTAAAACAATGACAAAGGAAATAGAAGACAAACTTGATAAAATACCAGTAGTTTGTGCTTTGGTGCGTTTTGGAAAACGCATTAAAGTACCAGGTTTAGAGGGTATGTCTTTATATGATGTTATAGAAATGTACTTTATTGGTATTGTAGAAGGTGCTTTAACAACCAGAGCTGGAGGTATTGCCTATAGTTTTTTCATGGCAATTTTTCCGTTTTTGCTGTTTGTGTTAACTTTAATTCCTTTTTTGCCTATAGATGGTGCACAAGAAGGTTTGCTTTCTGTTATTGGTGATGTGCTGCCACCTAAAACCTTTGATGCTGTAGATTCTGTAATTATTGATATTATAAAAAACCAATATGGAGGATTGCTTTCTTTCGGTTTTTTGGCCTCACTTTTTTTAATGACAAATGGTGTAAATGCCATTTTTGGCGGTTTTGAATATTCGTATCACGTAAAAGAAATACGTAATGTGTTCCGTTCTTATTTTATAGCCATGTTAGTTACGTTAATAATCGTAGCTTTTTTATTGATTACTGTAGTTCTTATTATTTTTTTCGAGTTATTCTTAAAAGAAATTGTAACCTTAGGTTGGTTAGAAGACAACTTAATTTGGCTACAATTGGGCAGAGGTTTCATATTTTTAAGTATGATTTTTATTACAGTTTCCATCCTCTATCAATATGGAGTTAAAGAAGCCAAACACTCGCGGTTTTTATCACCTGGCGCAGTTTTTACCACACTTTTATCTATTCTTACCTTTTATTTGTTTAGCTATTATGTTACAGAATTTGCCAAGTATAACGAGTTGTATGGCTCTATTGGTACTTTGTTAATTTTAATGTTATTCATTTGGCTCAATGCCATAATTCTCTTATTAGGTTTCGAGTTAAATGCATCTATTTACGCTTTACGAAGACGAAATAAAACCTTTGTAACCCCTAAAAAATTATAACTTTTCACGATATTTGCACTCGCAATTTTAAATTTTAGAGGTTGGTTTTTAGTATCGATAACAAAAAACCAAAAACTAGAAACTAAAAACTACTGAATGAAACCAAGCATCCCAAAAGGTACAAGAGATTTTTCGCCTACAGAAGTAGCCAATCGTACCTATATTATCAATACGATTAAAACTGCTTTCGAAACTTTCGGATTTCAACCGATAGAAACGCCGAGTTTTGAGAACTCGTCAACTTTAATGGGAAAATATGGCGAAGAAGGTGATCGCCTGATTTTTAAAATTTTAAATTCTGGGGATTATTTAGCTAAAGCTGATGAAAAATTATTGACTGCAAAACAAAGCACAAAATTAACACCTTTTATCTCAGAAAAAGCACTCAAATACGACCTCACTGTACCCTTTGCAAGATATGTTGTACAACATCAAAACGAAATTACATTTCCTTTTAAACGTTACCAAGTACAACCTGTTTGGAGAGCAGACAGACCACAAAAAGGACGTTTTAGAGAATTCTATCAATGTGATGCAGATGTTGTAGGTAGTACATCTTTATGGCAAGAAGTTGAGTTTATACAATTGTATGATGCTGTTTTTACAAATTTAGGTTTGGCAAAGACCACCATCAAAATGAACAATCGAAAAATATTATCTGGAATTGCAGAAGTTATTGGAGCGCAAGATAAATTGATTGATTTTACAGTTGCTTTAGACAAGTTAGATAAAATTGGACAACAAAAAGTAGAAGCAGAAATGCTATCTAAAGGAATATCTGAACAAGCCATACAAAAAGTACAGCCTTTGTTTTCTTTTGATGGCAATAATGAAGAAAATTTAGACGCTTTAGCAGCATTATTAGCCACTTCAGAAGAAGGTTTAAAAGGTGTAGAAGAATTGCGTTTTGTAATCAATTCTATCTCAGAATTGGGTTTACAATCTGCTAAACTAGAATTGGATGTAACTTTAGCAAGAGGCTTAAATTATTATACAGGTGCTATTTTTGAAGTTTCTGCACCTAAAGGCGTAAAAATGGGTTCTATTGGTGGTGGAGGAAGATATGATGATTTAACCGCTTTATTTGGAGTTAAAGCGCCATTAAGTGGAGTTGGAATATCATTTGGATTAGATAGAATTTACCTAGTTTTAGAAGAATTAGGTTTGTTTAAAACTGTTGATTTGCCTAAACCTAAAGTATTATTTGTGAATTTTGGTGAAGCAGAAGGTTTGTATTGTATGAAAGCTATAACTCAATTAAGAGCACATGGAATTAAATCTGAATTATTTCCAGATGCTGCCAAAATGAAAAAACAAATGAATTATGCCAACAAGCGCGAAATTGAATTTGTAGTACTTGTAGGTTCTCAAGAAATAGAAAACAATGCGTTTACTTTAAAAAATATGATTTCTGGAGCGCAAACAAAATGTTCTCTATCAGAATTGATTAGTCACTTAAAATAAGAAATAAAGCCGTAAATTTGCTTACTCTAAAAGTGTATTTGAAATGTTTGAATTGAAGAACAAAATGAATGACGAAAGAACAGAAGAAATTGGTGAAAACCACATAGCAACATCCGCTAAAACACCACTTAGACCTGATGCTTTTGATATTTCTGATGAAGAAAAAATAGCCAAAATCCAAGAAAGTGTAAAAGATATTTTAAACACGTTGGGTATGGATTTAACAGACGATAGTTTACAAGGTACTCCTAAAAGAGTGGCAAAAGCTTTTGTAAACGAAATTTTTATGGGCTTAAACCCTAAAAATATGCCTAAACCATCAACTTTTGATAATAATTACAATTATGGAGAAATGTTGGTTGAAAAAAACATTGTAGTATATTCAACTTGTGAACATCATTTGTTACCAATTATTGGTAGAGCTCATGTGGCTTATATTTCTGATGGAAAAGTAATTGGTTTATCAAAAATGAACAGAATTGTAGAATACTTTTCTAAAAGACCTCAGGTTCAAGAACGATTAACTATGCAAGTTGTACAAGCAATGCAAGAAGCTTTAGGTACAGATAATGTGGCTTGTGTAATTGATGCAAAACATTTGTGTGTAAATTCAAGAGGTATTAAAGACATTGAAAGTTCTACAGTTACTGCTGAATTTGGTGGTAAATTTAAAGAACCAGAAACCAAAAGAGAATTTTTAGATTACTTAAAAATGGATACTAATTTCGATTAGCTCTAAAGCTTCTTATGCTGAATTTAGCTTCATCATTTTATATTATCTTTTAAAAAAAATAACCAAACCATTTAGAAAATTTCTAAATGGTTTTTTATTGGCTTAATCATAAACCTTAGTTCTATTTAAAAATCAATAGTAATTCAATTTTATATTGATTACAGTGCTTTTAACGTTTTACTTGGTTTTGCAATGTTGGTTATAATTCTAATATGTACGTTCACTAAATAAACACTTTACCGTTTTTAGAGTGAGGCTGTTTATTCTAATATTCTTAAAAAAATAGAAACATAATACAATCACGTTAAAATAAAAACAACACCAGCAACAGTTCGCATTATTTTTTCTATTTTGGAAATTCTATTATAAAATATTCCAATTTTCCCAGCTGTAAATGCCAATAAATAAGTAAAAAGAAGCACTGGTAATCCTGTTCCAAATGCGAATACAATGGGTAAATAAAGTCCGTCTGCTGATGCAATAGTTATTGGAATCAACATACCAAAAAACAATGCGCCACTATAAGGGCAAAATGCCAAAGCAAAAACCACACCTATTAAAAAAGAACCTAAAAGACCTTTGTCTTTAAATTTTTCAGATAGTTTTTCTTGAAAGTTTGATTTTCCTAAAAAATTGAGCTTGATAATATTTAGCATAATCAAGCCAATGATGATTAATAAAGGCCCTAAATATTTCTCTCCATTCTGATTAAAAAAGCGAGAGATATAAAATTTATTTGCTCCAAAATATAATATCAAGCCAATTGTAGTATAACTAAATCCTCTACCTAAAGCATAAAGTAATCCGCTTAAAAATACGTTTCGTTTACTAGAAATGTTTTTAGAAATAAAAGCTGTTGCAGTAATATTAGTTGCCAAAGGACAAGGATTAATGGCTGTCATTAGTCCGAGTATCAATGCCGACAAAATAGGAATGTTGTAATTCTCTAAAAGCGATTGCAAAAAATCCATTTAGAGCATTTTTAATTCGGTATCTATTTTTGCTTTCAATTCTTTAGAAAATACCGCTTGATCATTGCCATTCATAAAAGCAAAACTCGTTAAATTTATTTGGGTTTCTTTTCCGTTTTTAATCACATTTAAAATTAAAGAAGTACCTGAGGCCTCAAATTTTTCAGCAATCTTTTCATTCTCTTTTTCATCTATATTAATAACTTTAAACGTAATTTTATCTTCTTTTAGTTCAGATGCAAAAAAGGTTTGTAATGTATATTTTGTATTTGCCTCAATAGCATTACAAGTCATACATCTATGAGTTGAGTGAAAATCAAAAACTTCAATTTTTGAAACGTTTTTATCCAAAGAAGCTTTTTTACTTTTATTATTACTATTACAGGATATAAGTAATAGCCCCATTGCTAAAACTGCGAAAATTTTAATTGTATAATTCATTTATCTTTTATTTTATAATAGGATGTTAAATAAATAACCTGAAATGATGATGCAAAGCGTAACGACTGCAAAAAAGATGGCAATCAACTTTAAGGTCATTACTTTTTTTAATAACATGGCCTCTGGTAATGAAAGCCCTACAACTCCCATCATAAAAGCGATTGCAGTTCCTAGAGGAATTCCTTTAGCAACTAATACCTGAACTACTGGAAGTATGCCAGAAGCGTTTGAATACATTGGTACAGCTAAAATTGTAGCAATAGGTACCGCAAAAAGGTTGTCCTTATCCATATATTTTTCAAAAAATCCTTCAGGAATATAGCCGTGCATTAGTCCACCAATTGCAATTCCGATAATTACATAAGGAATAATACCTTTAAGAATTTTTATGACTTCTGCCCAGATAATTGGCAAACGTTGTTTAAAGGTTTGTTTTTCTGCTTGAAAAATATCTTGTTCTCTTTGGGCGTTTTCTAAAACTTGTTTAACCCAAGGTGTTAAATAGGTTTCCAATTTTAATTTTTGAAGTATTACACCAGAAATTGTACCTAACAAAATACCACTAACCACATAAATTATGGTTGTTTTAATACCAAATAAGCCAACAAAAAGTCCGATAGCAACTTCATTTACCAAGGGTGAAGTAATCAAAAATGAAAAAGTGACACCTAATGGAATTCCTCCTCTTACAAAACCAATAAATAAGGGCACTGAAGAACAAGAACAAAAAGGCGTTACAACACCAAAAAGACTTGCCATAAGGTATTCTAAACCGTATAATTTATTTCTTGACAGATAGTTTTTTACCTTATCAATGGGAAAGTAGCTGTTAACAATGCCCATAAAAAAGATGACAACAAAAAGAAGTATTAAAATCTTTGTGGTATCATACATAAAGAAATTTAAAGCTTCTGCTAGGTGTTGCCCTTTAGTTAATCCTAAAATATCGTAAACAAACCAATCTGCAATATGTTGTATCCAATCAAACATAAATTATGAGCAACAGCTGCTGGTATTAGAACAACAACTGTCGTCAGAATTTTTATCAACAATAGACTCCTTTGTTTTTATGAGCGCTAAAACTTCGTCTTTTGCAGGAACTCTACCTTTTATGGTAACCACGTTATCTATTACCAAAGCTGGTGTGCTTATTACATTAAATTCCATAATTTCCATAATTTCTTCCACTTTTTCAATAGTAGCATCAATATTATTTGCTGAAATAACATCTTTAACTACAGCTGTCATTGATTGGCATTTTGGACATCCAGTCCCTAAAATTTTAATTACTTTGGTCATCATATTTACATTTGTTTATCGCCAATATACGATAAGGTTATCAAAAAAATATCAATCAAAAAATTCCTGAAATAATGTTTTTGCAATTTTCCAGTTTTCTTGATTGATACAGTACTTTATTTTTGGCGGTTTTAATTCACCTTGAATTAAACCTGCGTTTTTTAATTCTTTTAAATGTTGTGAAACCGTTGATTGAGAAATTGGTAAAACATCAACCAAATCTCCTGTAAAACAACACGATTGATTTTCAAGATGTTTCAAAATAGCAATACGAGTGGGATGTGCTAAAGCTTTCGCAAATTTTGCCAATGCTTTAGTATCGTTTTTATATTCTATTTGTTCTAAACTTCTTTTCATATTTCTAATCGTAAATGTACGATAGCTATTTGAACTTTAAGATGATTTTTATCATATTGTTATCTTAATTTATTCAAAATTCTTTTTCCTTCAAGTGATGAGATTTCTTCTAAAACAACTCTGGTTCCTATATTTGTATGAGTTGTTACACTTATAAAATATTCATATCCATTATTCAGTTCAATTTCCACATTTCCACTTCTAGTATAGGAAGTTCCGTTTATTTTTATTTTACCTTCTTTCCTTATTTTTTTTGTAATAATATTATTTTCTGAAATCTTGAACTTCTCATTACCATAAGTTAAAGTATAGGTTCCACCAACAAGACCTGCCTTCATATAACTATAACCACTAGGTATTTCTCCTTTACATATAAAATGAACCAAGGCATAATCTGCGTTTTCATCAAATAAATTATTACTACTTGCCCATAATTCTTTCATTTTTTCAGTGTTGTTATAAAAAAAACGTCCTTTTAATCTGTAACAAGAACTACCAAAATTAGGCTCTTTCATTTCGTCTATCAAAACAATATTGGCATTGTTTATTTTTGCTGCGTTTTTGGCATTATTTAAAACCTCTTCTTTTGAGCACTTTGTTGAAAAACCTGAATCTCCTATTTTCAAATCACCTATTTCTTTAGATTCTTTGGGAAGTTTGTTTTCATTATAAAAAATAAAAACTTCATTATTACTCAAATTTTCACGCTGGTAATTGTTTGTTAAATTTATTTTCAAAGAAGTACCACAAGAAGTAAGAATGATACTAAAACATGTAATTCTAATAACTTTAATTAATTTCATTTTTTTCTTTAATTTTTGCAAACGTATTTATAGTAAATTAAGTTACGGATTTATATGGGTTAATTTTCGATTCGTCAAAAACCTTAGCAATTCTGAGTATTTTTGGCCGTAATCAAATTCCTTGTAATTGCGGTTATACATTATTATATTAGGGCATTTATTTTTCCTTTAATTCTAGCCATTGTTCATACGTTACCACTCGTTTTTCATCATTTCCTTTTGTTTCGCCAGGTAAAATTCCAATAAATTCAAGATAATGTCCATCTGGATCAGAGAAATATATGGATACTGCTGGCATCCAACAAAAAACCATTGGCTTTTCATTATCGTCTTGAAGGAAATTCCAAAAGTTTAAATTATTTGATTTTAAAAAATCAATAGATTCATTTATAATCCATTCAGGGTCACATTCAAAAGCGAAATGTCTTAAGTCGATTTCTTTCTTTGGTTTTTCCCATAAGCCGAGCATTGCTTTTTTGTCTTTTCCTATCCAGAAAAAGGCGGTTCTTCGTTCTGCTCCAAATCGACATTGTTTTAAACCAAGAACGTTGGTGTAGAATTGGATTGAGTTTTCTAAATTTTCAACGTACAAATGCGTTTCGTATAGCCCTTTTATCATATCTATGGTTCTGGTTTTTCTTAAATATCGTACTCTGTTTTTGTACAAGGTTTATTGTTTAAATTTACCGAAAAATAATCAATAAAATGGCCTTTTACGCTAGCGAGATTGTTTCACAGAAAACCTTAAAAACAATAATTTTACACCTTGTTCCCAAATGGCATTTTTTCAGGTGATACATTCAGTTCCGTTAATATTCTATTCAATTCAGAAAGCGATTTTTCCTCGATTGCTTCTGTATGGATTTTTAATTGTTTCGTTTCCGTTTTTAGAATATAATCACTAGCAAACTTTTTTATCAACTTTATTTCTTTCAGATTTACTTTTTTCACAAACCCGTAAAGTACGTTTTTACGGATAGTTCCGTTTTCAATGGTCAAATATTGGTTTTTTAAACAATATAAATAATTACCAATAAATAAAAGCCCTATAACTAAATATAAATAACCAGACCATGATAGATTATTACCTTCTAAGACTTTAAAAATTCCAAGTCCGTCCCAAACTATTCCAAACATTAAATTAGCGTAGATTACTTTTTTCTTATATATTATTTTCATAGTGTTTGGGTTTCTATTTTTTGCAAACTAAATTATAGACCAACTTTATGCTAAAAATAAAAAAACCATAGCAAAAATTGCTATGGTTTTTAGATATTATAAATATCAACTTAATAAAAGAAATTTTTATTTCTTGTTACCAGCTTCCATTTTCTTCTTTAATGCTGCAAGACCACCAATATCTCCTAACGTAGTTTTTTCTGCATCTTGAGATTTTTTAGCTTGTGCTTTAATGTTCTTACGCTCTTGCTCTTTAAAGATAGAAGTGTGAGATACTACTACTCTTCTGTATTCTTTAGAGAATTCTAATACAATAAATTTCAAAGTTTCACCTTTACCTAATTTAGTACCATCTTCTTTTTCTAAGAATCTGCTTGGTGCAAAACCTTCTACTCCATCAGCAAAAGTTACTACAGCTCCTTTATCATTTTTGTCTTTTACAACACCTTCATGAATAGAACCTATTGCATAAGTAGCTTCGTGAGCATCCCAAGGATTATCTTGAGTTTGTTTATGACCTAAGTTTAATTTTCTGTTTTCAACATCTAATTCTAAAACTTGAACATCTAACTTCTGACCCACAGTTACAAAATCTGATGGATGCTTAATTTTCTTAGTCCAAGATAAATCAGAAATATATACTAAACCATCAATACCTTCTTCTAACTCTACAAAAACTCCAAAGTTCGTGTAATTTCTTACAGTACCTGTATGCGTAGAACCTACTGGGAATTTAGAAGTAATATCTGTCCAAGGATCTGGGTGTAATTGTTTGATACCTAAAGACATTTTACGGTCTTCTCTATCTAAAGTTAAGATTTGAGCTTCAACTTTATCACCAACTTTTACGAAATCTTGTGCAGAACGTAAGTGTGTTGACCAAGACATTTCAGAAACGTGTATTAATCCTTCAACTCCTTGCTCTACTTCTACAAACGCACCATAATCAGCTAAAACAACAACTTCACCAGTTACTTTATCACCAACTTTTAATTCAGCATTTAAAGCTTCCCAAGGATGAGCAGATAATTGTTTTAAACCTAATTGAATTCTAGATTTATTATCATCAAAGTCTAAAATTACAACGTTCAATTTTTGATCTAACTCAACAACCTCATTTGGATGATTGATTCTAGACCATGATAAATCTGTAATATGTACTAAACCATCAACACCACCTAAATCAACAAATACACCATAAGAAGTAATGTTTTTAACCACACCTTCTAATACTTGTCCTTTTTCTAACTGGCCAATGATTTCTTTTTTCTGTAATTCAATATCTGCTTCAATAAGCGCTTTATGAGATACAACAACGTTTTTAAACTCGTGGTTGATTTTAACAACTTTGAATTCCATTGTTTTCTCTACATATTGATCGTAATCTCTAATTGGTTTTACATCAATTTGAGAACCTGGTAAAAATGCTTCGATTCCGAAAACATCTACAATCATACCACCTCTAGTTCTACATTTTACAAAACCGTTAACAACTTCACCAGTTTCATGCGCATTATTAACACGTTCCCAAGCTTTAATTACTCTCGCTTTTTTGTGAGATAATACCAATTGACCAGAAGAATCTTCTCTTTTATCAACTAAGACCTCTACTGTATCACCTACAGATAAACCTTGGTTGTAACGAAATTCGTTTAAAGAAATTACTCCTTCAGATTTAGAGTTGATGTCGATAATGGCATCTCTATCTGTAATTCTAATTACTTTTCCTTCAATAACATCGCTTTCATTTACAAAACCGATAGTACCTTTTAAAGCTTCTTCAAACTCTTTTAATTTTTCTTCATCAACTTCATCAATACCTTCTTCGTATTTGTGCCAGTTAAAATCAGCTAAAAATTGTTGTGGATCTACAGCTGGAGTTGCTGTTTCTTGTACTTCTGCAGCAACTACTTGCTCTTCAGTGTTTTTTGTTTCTTCAGACATTCCTGAAAATAAAATTTGTATCCTGTTGTTTTTCAGATTTTTAACGATAAAAACATCAAGAGATGTTTTATAAATTTGTTTTTTATAATTCCTTTTTTAAATCTGTTCTCGTAAAAAGGTTGGCAAATGTACAAAAAATCATTGATTTTTAATGATTTAGAACCAAATAATTCGTTTTAATTCTGATTATATTTGCATCTGATAATCATACACTTATGAAAACTCCGATTCAAATATTTCTTTTTTTTATGTTGATGCCCATTTTTTCTTGCAAATATGAGTCAACATCTGTAGTAAAACATCACAAATCTCATGAAAAAAGCAGAGCAAATGTTCCTTTTTCTGATGCAGTTCAGGTTGATCATTTGTATTTCTTAACGGGTCAAATTGGTAAAAATCATACAACAGGAAAAATAGTACAAGGTGGTATTGAAGCCCAAACTCAACAAGCTATTTTAAATATTGAAGCAGTTTTAAAACACCATAAATTAACCTTAAAAGATGTTGTAAAATGTACTGTTATTCTTGTTGATATTGAAGATTTTTCTAAAATGAATACAATTTATAGTACTTTTTTTACGGATAATTTACCTGCAAGAACTACATTTGCAGCCAATTTGGTAGCAGGTGCAAAAATTGAAATTGAAGTAGTTGCAGTAAGAAAGTAGATGATGGATAAAAAGACAAAAGAGTTAGTAGATAAAGGGATTATGCTTCCACTAATGGAAGAATTTTACACCATTCAAGGTGAAGGTTCACATACAGGAACTGCTGCTTATTTTATAAGAGTTGGTGGTTGTGATGTAGGTTGCCATTGGTGTGATGTTAAAGAAAGTTGGAATGCTGATTTGCACCCACCTACTCTAGCAGATAAAATTGTTGAAAACGCCAAAAAATATGCTGATACAGTTGTTATTACTGGTGGTGAACCTTTAATGTGGTCTATGGATTACTTAACAAATTTACTGCAAAAAAATCATCTAAAAACACATATTGAAACTTCTGGAGCCTATTCTTTTTCTGGTAAATGGGATTGGTTTTGCTTATCACCAAAAAAAACAAAATTACCTTTAGACGAAGTATACCCAGAGGCAGATGAGTTAAAAATGATTATCCACAACAAATCAGATTTTGATTTTGCTGAGCAAGAAGCTGCTAAAGTTTCTGAAAAATGTCAATTATTTTTACAACCAGAATGGAGTAAAAAAGAAAAAATGACTGATGAAATTGTGCAATATGTTATGAAAAATCCGAAATGGAAAATCTCTTTACAAACGCATAAATATTTAAACATTCCTTAAAATCAGCACTTGTTTCAGTATCTTTTTTTGAAGCTATTTCCTACTTTCAGCACTCGCTTTTTTTGCTGAATTTATTTCAAGTTCTTGCTATTATAAGAATGTAATTTTAATAGCAAAAACAGCTACAGAATCGAGATCAGCATAAAAAAAGATCAAACAAATGCTTCAATCAGGGTAGACCTATCTGCTAACTTTTAAATTTCAGAAAGTTTTTGTTCTACTAAACTACAAATTCTTTCAAATTGCTCTTCAATTCCCATATCAGAATTATCAAATTCAATAGCGTCATCTGCTTTTACTAATGGCGAATCTTCTCTGGTAGAATCAATTTGATCTCGTTCTTGCACATTAAACAAAATAGCGTCAAAATTTACATCATCTCCTCTATCCATCAATTCTTTATATCTTCTTGTAGCTCTTTTATCGGCAGAAGCAGTCATAAATAATTTCAATTCGGCATTCGGAAAAACAACAGTTCCAATATCTCTACCATCCATAACAATTCCTCCAGATTCTCCCATTTGCTGTTGTTCTGCTACCAACTTTTTACGAACCTCAGAAATCGTTGCCACTTTACTTACTAATTGAGAAACCTCTAAAGTTCTTATTTCTTTCTCAACATTTTGTCCGTTTAAAAACATTTCTGCAAAACCAAGTTTGCTATTATATTGAAAAGAAAGTGAAATATTAAATAGGTTGGCAATAAGTTTTTTATGATCTAAAAAATCGGCACCTACCAAACCATTTTGTTTTGCAAATAACGAAACAGCTCTATACATTGCACCAGTATCAACATAAATATAATTGTATTTTTTAGCCAATAATTTAGCGATTGTACTTTTTCCTGTAGATGAAAATCCGTCTATAGCTATGGTAATTTTTTTATTCATTATCTTTTATCTAAATCAATTTGTAAACTAAAAGTACTTGCATTTGTAGCAGAATGAAATTTAGAATATGCGTAATTAAACTTTATTTTATTCATTTTTATCCCAAAACCATACGATATTCCACCAAAAGTTCTTACGTTTTGTAATTTTAATTCAGCTGCTCTTCTAAAATTATATCCTACTCTTATATTAATTGCACTTTCTGGAAATAACTCAGCCCCAATTACAAAATGTCTAGATGCATTGGCTAAAAAACCAATTTCTTGCTCAGTTACATTGCCTTCTAAATCTGTTGTTTGTTCTGAAGGATTTGGAACAGAAACATCCCATTGTTGCAAATTATCTAAGGTTAAATACCATTTTAAAGGAACATATTCTAATCTGTAAGAAGCCCCAACTGCTACCTTAAAGGGCAGCTCTTCATTTGTTCCATTAAATGATTTAATTTGTGTACCCACATTTCTGGCAACCACTGTAAAAGAATACGGTTTATAGGGTGAATAATACAAAACAGCAAAATCAGCCGCAATTCCAGAAGATGTAAAACTATCTATATTAGAAGTGATTACCTTAATATTGGCACCGAAAAATAAATTGGTCCAAGGTAAATTTCTTGCATAACCAATAGAAACTGCAATATCACTTGCACTAAAATTACCAGTTTCATTTCCTTCTGAATCTGCACCAATTAAAGTACCATAATTTAGGTAATTTATACTTCCATGAAGGGTTCCAAAACGTCTAGAAATAAGTTTAGCATAAGACAATGAACCAATATTTATACCCGCCAAATAATTAGAATAATTTAAAGAAACTTTATTATCTATATTTTCATTTATAGTAGCAGGATTCCATATAGGTTGATTTACATCATCCACCAAGGTTAACACTTCACCACCTAAAGCAATCTGTCTAGCAGAAGTAGACAAATTCAAAAATTGGTATACATTTTCACCTCCAACTTGTCCAATAATCGATAAATAAGATAGTAAAAAACTAAAAAAAAGTATTTTTTTGATATTCATTCAATCTATAAATAACTGTACGTATACAATAACGAAAATACTTTAATATATTACAAGATAGCAACAAAAAATATAAAAATCTTATTTTTAATAATGAAATACTTTAAAACAATAATGAGGAAGAACCAGATTTTTGATGGATAAAATAAAAATTGATTTTACCAATCAAACATCAACAAAAAGTTAAAAATACAGTTTTAAAAATATACCAACATTTAAATAAACATAATCCATATTTTAAAAAACAAAAACAGCATTAAGCAAACAACTTATAATAAGTGAATGCACTAATGTAGAGAAGCACAAAAAATCTAGATTTACAGCTTTTTATAAATACACCTAACCAAATTATTATCATACAATTAAACCACATAATTATAAAATTTGCATGTGAATTTTAAGTAATAAAAAACCTTTTTTAATTTATTTTGTTGTATTTAAATTTATAAACTATACAGTTTGACTTTTATATTAAAGCTAACATTTATCATTTTCATACAAAAAACTTTATAATAGTTTTGTGCTTTATAAATTATAAAGCATTTAAAAAATGAAAAGAAAAGTAGTTACAATTGCTATAATCTTACTAAGTTTGGCTAACTATGCACAAGATCATCATGAAGATTTTAAGCATTTTAGAATTAGCCCTGTTTTAAGTCATACTTATATACCAATGGGTTCTATTAATGGTAATGAAACTGTTATTGTACCTTCTATTGGATTAGATTTAGAATATTGGTTTACAGAAAAATTAGGTTTTGGTTTTCATAACGATTTAGAGTTGTTAACTTTTGAAGTTGAAAAAGATCATCAACTTTTTGTTGAGAAAGAATTTCCTGTAGTGGTTACCATAGACGCACTTTGGAAATTTTATGAAAATTGGGTATTGGTTTTAGGTACTGGTATAGAATTTGAGCAAAATGAAAACCTATTTATTATAAGAACTGGATTAGAGTACGAAATAGAATTTGGAAATCATTGGGATATTGCTCCAACTTTATTTTATGATCATCGTTCTAACAACTTTGGTACTTGGTCTGTAGGAATAGGAATTGGAAAACGTTTTTAAGACAACATTGAAAGAAATAGATATTGTAGGAAAATATACGGTTGTAGGTAGTAATCAAGATGCTTCTGATGACACCTATAAAGGCGAACTTTTTTTGTCTATAGACGATAGCAAAAGAATTACTGCCAAATGGATTATTAATACCAACCAATTGCAATTAGGTAACGGTTTTTTTAAAGATAATATTTTGGTGATTAACTTTTATTATAAAAATGACGATCATAAAATATTTACGGGTACTGTTGTTTACAAATGCTTAACCAAAGATATTTTAGAAGGTTTTTGGTTTGAAGAAGCAGGCAATCCGCTTTATTTAGGCTATGAAAATTGTTTTAAAGTGAAAAACAACATCATCAATTAACAACTTTCATTCATTTTTATAAGCTCTTTAAAAGGAAAAACATTGCTTAGCACATTTCTATCAGATCGTGTTTGATATTGTGATAATAATTCTTTTTGTAACTTTATCTGAGAAAAATATTCTTCTATATGTTTTAAATACATGATAATATTAGACTCAAGATATATCATATTTTCAAAGTCTGCTTCGTTTAACAAAAATCGTGCACCTGCCTTTACAGCGTATTTTAGGCCTTTGTTACGACTGTTGTCTAATATATAGATATTATCGCTAGCGTTTGCCTGTAGCTTTATTTTATTTAAAGCTTCAATAGTTTTATCTGTACTTGCATTATTTACTAAACATATCTTAAAGTTATTTTTATCTAAAAAATCTAAAATTGGGTTTGTATCTATGTTTTGCTCGTCATTATTGAAAATAATAATAATTCCAGAATGCATTATGATTTTTTTTTAATTGTTAAAGTGATTATTATTCATCTACAGCTTTATTACGTAAAACTTGGGTTATTTTTTTAATATCCCTTAAGTAAATTTTTACACAAAGCCATACGTACTAAAAATAAGTATGGGTTAATTTTTAGGGTTTATGATCAAAAAAATTGTACCTATTTTACTTTTTGGCATGTAACTATATTATTTGAGGAATAACTACCTAATGATTGGTGACACTGTGCTTTCAATAAAGTTACTGATGTCAATATTAAAATAAGTAGTTTAACTTTCATGATAATTATATTTTACCACAAAATTAAATACTAAGAGAAGTATTTGTGCTTTTTTTCGACTTTTACAATTTAAGTGTAGACTAAATGTAGTTAAGTTTAGACAAATTATAATAAATCTAAGCGTTTCATTAATTCTGGTCTTTTTGACCTGCTTACAGGTATTACGTCTTTCTTTATTAATACACTATTGTCTTCGATATCAATTATTTTTTTAACATTAATAATATAAGACCTGTGTACTTTTAAGAATAATGAATCTGGCAGCTTTTCTTCGATTTTTTTTAAGGTAGAGTGTACCGTATAAATTTTATCTTCGGTTTTTATTTTTATATAATCACCTTTGGCTTCAACCAAACAAATACTTGGCAAATCAATCTTAATTAAACGTCTATCAATATTTACATAAAAATCGTTAGAAACATCTTCTGTTTTAGAGCCAGCTTCAGGTGTTTCTATTTTTTTACTTTTTGCTTTTTGTACGGCTTTTTGAAAACGCGAAGATTCAATTGGTTTTAAAAGATAATCTACAATAAACTCATATTCAAAGGCTTCAATTGCAAATTTTGGATCTGAAGTGGTTAAAATAATTTTTGGCGGGTTTTTAAGTGCCTTAATAAAATCTACACCATTAAAATCTGGCATGTGAATGTCTAAGAAAATTAAATCTACAGTATTTTCATTCAAAAATTTCATTGCTTGAATGGCATTAGGAAAATCTGCCAAAATTTCTAAATCATTTACTTCGTTGCAGAGTGTTTGGGTAATAACTCTTGCCATTTTCTCGTCATCTATAATAATACACTTCATATAGCTGAATTTTTTTTTAATAAAACTGGTAATAGAATTTATTGTTTTTAGTTTGGCAACTCATAAAGCTACTTTTAACTAAATGCAATTAAACAAGTAAAACATTGCTTAATATTTTATTCTTATAGAGTTCTAAAGTACAAAATTTATACTTTAAAATATGTATTTTAATTTGCTAAATTTTTATTAAATAGCAATATGCTTAACCATTAAAGAATAAACTATTATCAAAAAGATTAAGAAAATTGGACGTAATTCAACTCAATAATTTTGTAATTGAATCAGTAAATAAAGTAATTATACAATTATTTTTTTATGGTAAAGTAAAATGTTGTGCCTTGGTTTAGTTCTGATTCTAACCAAATTTCTCCTTTATAAATATCTACAATTTTTTTTACGATGGATAAGCCAATACCAGAGGAATCTTCAGATTTTTTTAGAGATTGAAATATTTTAAAAATTTTATCGAAATGTCTTTTTTCGATACCAATACCATTATCTTGAATAGAAAATTGATAAAATGATTGACGCTCTTCAAAATCGATATTAACAACTCCTTGATCTTTGTTTATGAACTTTATTGCATTAATGATTAAGTTTTGAAATAATTGTTCAAATTTTGTGCGATCTCCTTTAATAATCGGTAATTTTTTTACAATATTTATAGAAACATGATCTGGAACGTATAGAACTTGTATTAGTTTTTTAACCAACTTATTTAAGTTAACCTCCTCATCTTCTTTAATTTCAGAATCTATACTAGAAAACTTTAATACATCAGAAATTAAGTTTTCCATGGTTTCTAAGGTTAAATCTATATCAGAAAAATTTTGCAAGGTTTCTGCATCAAATTTGCCTTCATTGTCCATTTTTATCCAACTCGTTAAAGCTGCAATACTTCTTAATGGCGATTTTAAATCGTGCGAAACAATGTGAGCATATTCCTTTAATTCTTCATTACTTCTACTTAATTTATCTACTAAATCTTTATTTTTTTGCTCTACTTTAATCCGCTCTTTTAAATTTATAGCACTTTTAAGTTGAAGTGATACCAAATTTGCTATATTTTCTATGGTTTTTACGTGATCCTTTGTAAAATAGTTTTTACTTTCATGTTCGGCATCTATAACACCAATTACTTCGCCATCATTAATAATGGGTACTGTAATTTCAGAAAAATTAACATCATCTACTAAAATATATCGATCATCTTTAGAGGTATCTGCAATAATTTCAGACTCGCCATTTAATGCAACACTACCTACAATACCTTCACCAATAGGAAAAACAATTTTATTGTCTTTTATAGTATTTGCAGTTCTTTTATATTCATAAGCAGCTATTTGCTCTAAATTATAAGTTTCCTTATTTACTAAGTAAATTATACAATCTTTGGTGTCTAAATAATTGGCTATATTTTTAGCCATTTCCCAAGCAATTTCGTTTATGTTTTCTTTACCTAAAACAGATTTTGCTGTATTATTTACAAAATCTAAAACAAGTTGCTCTTCTCGTTGTTTGGTAACATCTCTAACAATGCCTTGAGCTGCTATTGGGGTTTTATTTTTGTCATAAATAATGCTAGCATTAATATTTACCCACTTTATTTCATTTCTTTTGGTGATAACTCTAGAAGAAAAATCTGAAAACTTGCCTTTTTCATTGAGTTCTATAAAAGAGCTCATTGCATACCTATAATCTTCTTTATAGATAAAATCAGGAAAACTAACAGGTTCTTCTATTAGTTTAAAACCAAAAAAATCTTCGGCAACATCATTCATTTTTAAGATGTTACCATTAAGATCCATAATTAGATATGCATCATTAATGTTTTCAAAAACTCCTTTTAATTGCGAGTCTTTTTCATCTAATAAAAGTTCTAATTTGTTATTGGCTTCTTTTAACTTTTTAGAAGTATTAAAAAGTGCTAAAGATTTATCTTCTAGTATTTTTTCTGCCTGTTTACGCGCTTTTTTTTGACGTAAAAGTGCTCTTTCTAATATATCAACCTTACTTTGATCCACTAATTTTTGTTGATTAAAAAACGAACTTCTGTACCATCTTCTTTAATTTTTTGCAAAACAATTTCTGCTGTGCTATTAAAGTGTTCGAATGTTTTATTCATTAAACCCAACCCAAAATGATGCATGGCTCTGCTAGATTTGTATACCATGGTTAGTGAGTTTTCTGTTTTATTTTCTACAATAAAAGTTGGTAGTTCTGCATCAGGATAAATTTTTCTTACCTCGATATGTATATGATTTTCTATTGAAGACAACATTTCTATAGGATCTTTATAAGTAGCTAACAAACCTGGATAATTGGCTTCTATGATACTAAAAAAATGCTCTGCATAGACCAATAAAAGATCGTCAATTGAAGCCCCTGTGTTTGCGCTTAAATTTTGTAAAAGTTGTAACATTTCTGCAAACTTATAGGTACCAATTGCTGTGTAAACTCCATCAGAATCTAATTTAGATTGTAAAATAATTTTATCAACCATTTCTACCCCAAACTTATCTTCTACTAGTTCTAAAAATTCTGTAAAAATAATTCCCTTCATTTATATTTTTTTATGGTTTTAAAAATTCGTTTAGACTCCAATAATGCATAACAGCATGAATTTTTGCTTGATACTCTTCGTACTTTAAAGGCTTTATTACATAACCTGCAATGCCTAATTTATAACATTCTTTAACGTCTTTATCATGATTAGATGTAGTTAATATAATAACGGGTATGTGCATAAAATCATCATTGCCTTTTATCATACTTAAAAATTCGTTACCATTTGTGTCTGGCATGTTTAAATCTAAAATAATTAAGTCTGGCAAATCTTTTTCAATAATAGAAAGTGCTTTTCTACCATTACTAGCAGTAGTTAAATTATAATTATTAAGCTCTTTTGGAATAGACCTTTTTAATTTCATCACCTCTATATGATCATCTTCTACCAACAATATTTTTATTTTATTTTTCTCCATCTAAAATAATTTAACTTGGCAAAAATAGGTGATTTTATAAAAACTTTAATTCTGATAAGATAAAGTTTAGTGAAGTATAGGTAAAAACATGATTTAATATAGACGAATGCTACCTTTTTTTTTAATGACAGGTTGAAATACTGTCTGCAGCCACCTCAACAATTGCAGCTGGAGAAATATAAGGGATTCCTAAACCAAGGCCTCTTACTATAAAAAGTGCCCCAATAAATACAACCATAACTGGTATTACTTTTTGAATATTTTTTCTAAAACTACCTTTTGTAAAGTTTCCTAAATAGACAAAAGCCGTCATTAAAGGAATTGTACCAACACCAAAAAGAAACATGTATAAACTACCTGTAAATGCGTTTGAAGTTGTAATTGCGCCAAAAACAGCCATATATACTAGACCACAAGGTAAAAATCCGTTTAAAAACCCAATCGTAAAAAAAGTGTCATTACCTTTCTTTTTTAACTCTTTACCCAACGAATTTTTTATTTTAAGAATAACAGTGCTTATTTTTTTTGATACTGATAATTTTTGAAGAATGGTTGGGAATATAATTGTCAAAATCATTAAAACACCAACAATAATAGAGAGTTGCTGTTGAAAGCCAAAAAAATAAAATCCTTTACCTAAAAAACCAAATAGAAGACCAATTAAGCTATAAGTAAACAACCTACCCAAATGATAGCTTATAATTTGAAAGAAACTTTTTACAGAATTATGTCTATCAACAGGTAACATAAATGCTATTGGCCCACACATGCCTATACAGTGAAAACTGCCTAATAAACCAAATATGATTGCTGATACTAACATTACGCTTATATTTTTTTACAATTAGTTTGGCCTAAATGTAAAATGCACCTTATTTATATTAATTTTTAATTGTAGTAGTTTAATAAATCAATTCTTGTTTTACCAAATAATTGGTATTTTTATATGCCCATAAAATTTTTATGTTCCAGCGACCATCTAGTAAACGTTGTTCAGGCACGAGCAAATATGGTTTAGAAGTTGAAATAGGCATTTCAAAATCTAATTGTTTATTAGATGGTCTATATAGGAACACTTTTCCTTGTATTTTTTTGGATGCAAAGTTGTTTGGGAGATTAATTTTTATCCCTTTTTCGTTTCTTTCAATTTTTACCTTTTCTTTTAAGGCATTGGCATTTTTTTCAGCATTAATTTCTTCTTGATAATTTAATTCTGCTTGATAATATTTATCGGTAACCAAATCGTGACTGTAAGTATTATCGGTACTCATTGTAATTACAAAATACATTATAAAACTTATAAAACCTATAATAGCTATTGCTATACCTGTACCCCAATTAAATTTCATAATTTTTTATTTTTGTTAGGCATTGTACGTTTAAGAAGTAATTTTTATATAAAAATGAAATTACTTTACTTTTGCGTCATTTGTAATAATGCATGTATGTTTTTAAAACATCAACTTTAATTGCCAAATTCTTTGCAATTGTTTACCTATAATTTCTTGGCCCTAAGAAATTAGTTACTGTGGTTTCTAATAGTTTATCACCACTAAAAACACCTATTTCAATATCAATATTATCATCTTTTAAAGCAGCTGCATTTAACTCAATAAATAAAGTTCCTTCAGCCAAACCTTGCTTAGGTACTATAAAACTATGATTTGACACCAATTTTATTTCGCCTTTGTGAGATAAGATTTTGTAACTTACATCTTCAATATCTTTTGTTGTTTTATTGATGACTTTATAAGTATACACATTACTTATTATATTATTTTCTTTGTGTTCGTACAATTGTCCTGGTAATCTTAAAATGGTTGCTTCAACATTATTTCTTAAAAATAGCATACCAACTAAAACGCCTATGAGAATTAACAATACAGCAGAATAGCCCTTCATTCTTGCACTAAAACGAAACTTCTTCTTCTCTGCTATATTCTCTTCACTTGCATAACGAATTAAACCTTTTGGTAAGTTTACACTTTCCATAATATGATCGCATTCATCAATACAAGCTGTACAATTTACACACTCTAATTGCGTACCATTTCTAATATCTATACCTGTTGGGCAAACTACAACACATTGTTTACAATCTATACAATCTCCCTTGCCAAGGGCTTCTCTATCTTCATTTTTCTTAAATTTAGAACGTCCTTGTTCTCGCTCACCTCGCTTATAATCATAAGCAACATTAATGGTTTTATTATCTAATAAAACTCCTTGCAACCTACCATAAGGACAAGCAATAATACATACTTGCTCTCTAAACCAAGCAAATATAAAATAGAAAACACTTGTAAAAATTAATAAAGAAATTAGGGTTCTAATATTGTCTAAAGGATTACCAGTAACGTAACTTATTACAGTATCACCACCTATTAAATACGCCAAAAATACGTTTGCAATTAAAAAAGAGATGATAAAAAAGATAAACCACTTTAGTAATCTTTTTCTGATTTTTTCGGCATTCCAAGGTTGTTTATCTAATCTAATTTGTTTTCCTCGATCACCATCAATCCAGTATTCTATTTTTCTGAATACCATTTCTAAAAATATAGTTTGTGGGCAAATCCATCCACAGAAAATACGACCAAAAACTACGGTAAATAAAATTACAAAAACCACACCTGTTATCATAGAAATAACTAACAAATGAAAATCTTGTGGCCAAAATGGGAACCCGAAAATATTAAATCTTCTTTCTAAAACATTAAATAATAAAAATTGGTTGCCATTTATTTTGATAAAAGGAGAGGATAACAAAATGGCTAATAACAAATAGCTTACATAGCTTCTGTATTTGTAAAACCTACCACTAGGTTTTTTAGGAAAAACCCAAGAACGTTTACCTTCTTCGTTTATTGTACCAATACTGTCTCTAAATTGTTCGTTCTTGGGCGCTTCCATACTTACCAACTACTACTATTACTAAAATCTATTATATTTAACTACTCTTCCCAAATTTCTCCTTGAGGAGCTTTAGCTTTTGCAGGTGTAGTGCCTTGTAATGACAATACATAACTAGATACTTTTGCAATATCTTCTGCCTTTAAAGTTTTGTTCCAGGCTATCATACCTTTACCATCTCTACCACCTTTTGAAACTGTATTATAAACGTTTTTTATACCACCACCTAAAATCCAGTATTCATCTGTTAAGTTTGGTCCTATTTGCCCTCCACCATCTGCTAAATGACAAGATGCACAGTTTAAGTTAAAAATTGCTTTACCTCTTTTTAGGTCTGAAGCATCAGTTAACAGGGTTAAATTTGCCACATCAAACACATCTGGTGAAGATGCTTTGTATTTATTAATTTCTATTCTAGCTTCTGCAACTGCTTGCTGGTATTCCATTTCTTGCGAATCACCACCCAAAAAATGAAAACGTACCAGATACACTACAGCAAAAACAATAGTAGCATAGAACATATATACCCACCAAGGTGGAAGTGAATTATCTAATTCCTTAATTCCATCGTAATTATGATCTAAAACAATTTCTTGCTCTTCTTCAATGGCTTTGGCTTTAGTCCAGTTTTTTAACAATTTCTGTATCCAAGCATTCTCTGGTTCTGGAACAATACCTGCTTTTTCATTTTGTAATTCTTTGGCCTTTGTTATAGCCATTACACTTACAACTTCTTTTAATACTAGCACTGCAACAAACCCTATAAGCGCTATCCATACTAATGGATTTTCATAAATATTTAAAGGATTTTTATACGCTGTAAAGGCATTTACAAGTGCAAAAAATGTTATTAAAACAAATAGTATATATACTGTTGATTGAATCTTTTTTTTCATTTCTAATATTTTTTAATGGTCTAAAGGAATGTTACTAACCTTACTGATGTACTCTTTTCTTGCGGTAAATACCCACCAAAATAAGGCTACAAAAAAGGTAAAGAAGATGACTAATGATATTAACGGATATATTTCTATACCTGTAATACTTTCCATGTGGTTTTTTACAAATTTTAACATCGTCTTATTTTTTTGAAATTTGTTGTTCGTCCTTTACTTTTATATCTGTTCCCAATCTTTGTATGTAGGCAATTATAGCAACAATTTCTCTGTCTTTCATTTCTACGAAATCTTGCCCGTTTTCTTTTGCATATTTTTTATCAGCTTCGTAATTCTTTGCAAAATCAGGATCTTGGTATAAACTTTCTTCTATTTTCTTTCCTTGAGCATCCATTAATTGCTGTGCGTTTGCAATTTGTTCTTCAGAATACGGAACTCCTAAAGTAACCATTGCCTCCATTTTACCTTCAGTATCAGATTTATCTAACTTATTTCTTACCAACCATTTGTAAGAAGGCATTATAGAACCTGGTGATGTACTTTGCGGATCGTACATGTGGTTTAAGTGCCAGCTATCGTTATATTTTTGACCAACTCTATGCAAGTCTGGCCCTGTACGCTTACTTCCCCATAAAAATGGATGATCGTATACATATTCACCAGCTTTAGAGTACTCTCCATATCTTTCTACTTCACTTCTAAAAGGACGTATCATTTGCGAGTGACATCCTACACAACCTTCTCTAATATATAAATCACGTCCTTCCAACTCTAAAGGTGTGTAAGGTTTTACACTACTAATTGTAGGAATATTTGATTTTACTAATAGTGTTGGTATAATTTGAACCATACCTCCTATTAAAATTGCAACAGTAGCATATAAAGTTAATTTAACTGGTTTTCTTTCTAACCAAGTATGGTAACCTTCACCTTTAGTTCTAAACTTAGATACTTTTGTTAGTGCAGCAGCTTCTGCTAATTCATCTTCTACATCACTACCAGATTTAACTGTTTTTACAACATTATATAACATAATAAGTGCCCCAAGAATAAACATACTACCTCCAATAGCACGCATCCAATACATTGGTATAATTTCATTTACGGTTTCTAAGAAGTTACCATAAGTTAAAGAACCATCTGGGTTAAATTGTTTCCACATAGAAGCTTGCACAAAACCAGCAACATACATTGGTAAGGTGTATAGAATAATACCTAAAGTACCCACCCAAAAATGCACATTTGCAAGCGCTACTGAGTATAATTTTGTTTTAAACATTCTTGGAATTAACCAATACAACATACCAAAGGTCATAAAACCATTCCAAGCTAAAGCCCCAACATGAACGTGAGCAATAATCCAATCAGAAAAGTGTGCAATTGCATTTACGTTTTTTAAAGATAACATTGGTCCTTCAAAAGTAGCCATACCATAACCTGTAATGGCAACTACCATAAATTTTAAAGTAGGATCTGTTCTAACTTTATCCCAAGCACCACGCAAGGTTAATAAACCGTTAATCATACCACCCCAAGAAGGTGCTATTAACATTACAGAAAATGCTACACCTAAGTTTTGTGCCCAGTTTGGTAATGCAGAATATAATAAATGGTGTGGCCCTGCCCAGATGTAAATAAAAATCAAAGACCAAAAGTGTACTATTGATAATCGATAAGAATATACAGGTCTGTTTGCTGCTTTAGGAACAAAATAATACATTAATCCCAAAAACGGAGTTGTTAAGAAAAATGCCACTGCATTATGGCCATACCACCATTGTACTAAAGCATCTTGAACACCTGCATAAACAGAATAAGATTTAAAGATACTTACTGGTAACTCTAAACTATTAAATATATGCAATACAGCAACTGTTACAAATGTTGCTAAATAAAACCAAATAGCTACATACAAATGACGTTGTCTTCTTTGCAAGATAGTCCAAATCATGTTTGCACCAAATGCAACCCAAACAAGCGCAATAGCAATATCTATTGGCCATTCTAACTCTGCATATTCTTTAGAAGTTGAATACCCCAAAGGTAACGTAATTGCTGCAGCCACAATAATTAATTGCCAACCCCAAAAATTAAAATTACTTAAAAAATCATTGGCCATTCTTGCTTTTAAAAGCCTTTGTAAGGAATAATAAACTCCCGCAAAAATAGCATTACCTACAAAGGCAAAGATTACTGCGTTTGTATGTAATGGTCTTAAACGCCCAAAACTTAACCAAGAAATTCCCTCTGTAAGGTTAGGGAATAAAAACATAAAAGCTAGTAGCAAACCTACTGTAAAGCCAACTATACCCCAAAACAAGGTAGCATAGATAAACTTTTTAACGATTTTATTATCGTAATAAAACTGTTGCATTTCCATAATTTAGTATTTAATTCTAGTTGATTTTCTTATTTTCCTTTATCAATTCATCATCAAACAACATTCGTACTGATGGGGTATATGAATCATCATACTGTCCTTTTTTTACTGAATAAATAAATGCAATAAAGAATACAATGGCCACTAAAATACTTAGTGTTAGTAGTAGGTATATTACGCTCATATCTTGCCTGATAATTTGATGGTTCAAAGATAAATGTGAAGATTATCTTAAAATATGACATTTGTCATAATTTAAAAATTAACTAAAAAAAAAGTAGTTTTTGGTTTTTTTAATAAATGAAAAATCGGCTTTATAAACCTATTTTTTATGATAAATTGATAGCTATAAGTATACTGATGAATTACCTTTATAAACCATACAGAAAGACAATCATCAACAAAAAAAAGTGAAATAAAAAACACACTTTATAGTAATACTTTTTATGTAAATTAGTGAGACTAAAAATATACCATTTTGAAAACACACCATATACCATTGCTTAAACTAAAAATCTTCTTGATTTTTGGTCTACTAGCGTGCTCATCTAAAATAGAAACTACCACTTCTCAAGATATTCAAGAAATTGAAGAACAAGAGTTTTTTTTAACAGGGGCAGATTTGTCCTACGTAAATGAAATGGAAGATTGTGGAGTTGTTTATAAAAATAGCGATGGTAGCGCAGAAAATGTTTTTCAAATTTTTGAAAATAATGGAGCAAATATTATAAGAGTTAGACAATGGCATACCCCTAATTGGACCAATTACTCTAACCAAATGGACGTAGAAAAAACCATAAAAAGAGCAAAAGAATTAAACATGGCAGTGCTCTTAGATTTTCATTATTCAGATGATTGGGCAGACCCAAATCAACAAATCGCTCCAAAAGCGTGGTTACCAATTCTAGATAATTTGCCTGTTCTTGGAGATTCCATTTATAACTACACTTACAAAACTCTAAAAAAATTAAATACCAAAAACCTATTACCAGAAATTGTTCAAATAGGTAATGAAATCAATATTATGATTTTACAGCAAGACAATACCTTAACTGAAATGAATTGGTATAGAAATGCTTATTTGTTGAATAAAGGAATTCAAGCAGTTAGAGATTTCTCTTTACATCAACATAAAAAAATTGATATCATGCTACACATTGCTCAGCCTGAAAACGGTTTATGGTGGTTTGACCAAGCTAAAAGTAATGGTGTTATAGATTTTGATTGGATAGGCCTTTCTTATTACCCAAAATGGTCCAAATACAATCTCAATCAAGTTTCAGAGGTTTTTAAAACACTCAAAGAACGTTACCAAAAAAAAGTTATGGTTGTAGAAACTGCATACCCTTTTACCTTAGAAAATGCCGACGATGCTAATAATATTTTAGGGATGGATGCCATTATACCTAGATATGAAGCTACACAACAAGGCCAATTAAATTATCTTTTAGATTTAAAAAAAGCAATTAAAAACGGTGATGGTTTAGGACTAATTTATTGGGAGCCTGCATGGGTTTCTAATAACTGTTCTACAAGATGGGGAAAAGGATCTCATTGGGATAATGCAACTTTATTTGATAAAGAAAACAAACCAACTTTAGGTATGAATTTTTTTAACACCGATAACTAAAAATAATTTAGATAAAACTAAAAATAATTAAAAATATGTTAAGGTTAATTATCATTTGGTACGCTTTATACATTTTTTTGTAAATTGTAAATTCAATTTAAAATCATTTCAAATGCCAAACTATACATTAAATATTAATGGTAAACAACGTACTGTAACTGCAGATGAAGATACACCGCTTTTGTGGATATTAAGAGACGAACTTAATTTAGTTGGCACAAAATTTGGTTGCGGAATTGCCCAATGTGGTGCTTGTACAGTGCATATAGATGGTGTTGCCACAAGAAGCTGTCAAATGCAGGTTTCAATTTTAGATGATTTAAAAATAACTACTATAGAAGGTTTGTCTAAAGATGGTAATCATCCTGTGCAAGAAGCTTGGAAAGAAATTGATGTACCACAATGTGGTTATTGCCAAGCAGGACAAATTATGACAGCATCTGCTTTTTTAGCAGAAAACAAAAACCCTTCTGATGAAGAAATTAGACAAGTTATGCATGGCAATATATGCAGATGTGCTTCGTATAATAGAATTCAAAAAGCGGTAAAAGTGGCTGCATCTAAATTATCTTAACTTATAAATCACCTCGAATTTTATAGAGTGCTAACCTAACAATTCTCATCACCTTAAAAATGAGCATCCCAAAAAACGACAAGATGAAACCTAAAATCAATACAAATTTTAGCAGAAGAAATTTTTTAAAAACCTCTGTTTTAGCAAGTGGTGGCTTATTAATTGGCTTTAACTTTTTACAAGCTTGCAAACCAGAAGCTAAAATGCCTGTAGATATTACCAGCTTAAATTTTAATGATTTTAATGCATTTATTAAAATTTCTGATAATGGGTATGTTACCATTTTTTCTCCAAATCCAGAAATTGGTCAAGGGGTAAAAACTTCTATGCCAATGATTATTGCTGAAGAATTAGATGTAGAGTGGCGTAAAGTAAACGTTTCGCAAGGTGTTTTAGATACTAAAAACTTTAAAAGACAAGTTGCTGGTGGCAGTCAATCTATTCGTCAAAGTTGGAGCGCTTTGCGACAAACAGGTGCAACTGCCAAACAGATGCTCATAAATGCAGCTGCTATAAAATGGAATGTTGACGCCAAAACGTGCACAGCATCTAAAGGAATTATTACAAATGCAAATGGTGCAACATTTGGCTATGGAGATGTGGTAAAAGAAGCTGCTTTACTAGAAGTTCCTGAAAATGTAAAATTAAAAGAATTAAAAGACTTTACCATTATTGGTAAAGATGCTATAAATGTAGATATCGATAAAATTATTACAGGAAAACCTTTATTTGGGCTAGATTACAAAACAGAAGGCATGCTGTATGCATCTGTTTTAAGACCACCTTCTTTTGGACAAGTTTTAGCATCTTTTGATGCTACTAAAGCCAAAACAATTTCTGGTGTTATAGATGTTATAACCATAGGAGAAAAAGCTAGAGATTTTTTAGCTAAAGGTTATGTAAGTTGGACTGTGGCTTTAAGTGAAAGTGATAAAATTGTTGTTTTAGCAACCTCAACTTGGGCAGCTATAAAAGCCAAAAAAACTATCAAAGCCGTTTGGAAAGAAGCCTCTAAGTTAGAAAGTACAGAGTTGCATCACCAAAAATTAATAGGAGCTTTAGATGGTAAAAAAAGTAATGTACTAAGAGAAGATGGCAATATTAACAAAGCATTTAAAGAAGCAGATACTGTTTTAGAAAAAACATATTCTTCTCCTTTCTTACCTCATAATTGCATGGAACCTATGAATTTTTATGCAAATGTAACTTCGGATAAAATAGATTTAGTAGGGCCTACTCAAACTCCTAGCGAAGTACAAAAATCTGTAGCTGTACTTTTAGATAGAGAAAAAGAAGATATTAGTGTAACAATGACTAGAATGGGTGGTGGATTTGGCAGAAGATTATATGCTGATTTTGCCATAGAAGCTGCAGAAATATCAAATAAAGTAAAAAAACCAATAAAAATGGTTTCTACTAGAGAAGATGATATGACAACAGGAGTTTATAAACCTTCTGTTAAATATAGAATTAAAGCTTCTTTAAAAAACAATACTATAACAGGGTATCATTTAAAAGAAGCTGCTATAAATAGTGGCATGTATGGTTCAATCTCTAACTTTTTTCCTGCAGGTTGTATTCCTAATTTTAAAGTAGAAACAGCAACCTATAAAAGCAATATAACTACTGGTGCTTGGAGAGCGCCTTATACAAATTTTTTAGCCTTTGCAGAACAAAGTTTTTTTGACGAATTGGCTATGGAATTAAAAATAGATCCTATTCAACTGCGTTTAGATTTATTGCAAAACGTGATAAATACAAGCGATAAAAAAATTCAATACTCTGGTGAAAGAATGATAAACACCATTAAATTGGTTAGAGAAAAAGGAAATTGGGGCAATCCTACACAAGGTGTTTATCAAGGTTTTGCAGCCTATTATAGTCATAATACCCATGTAGCTGAAATTGCTGATATTATTTTAAAAGAAGGAATCCCTGTTATTCAAAAAGTAACTGTAGCTGTAGATTGTGGAATTGTAGTGAACCCAACAGGTGCAAAAAACCAAGTAGAAGGTGGTGTTTTAGACGGAATTGGACACGCCATGTTTTCTGATTTTTCTTTTAAAGACGGTAAGCCTGAATATAAAAATTTTGACAAATATAGATTAATCCGAATGCAAGAAACTCCGAAAGTAGATGTCTATTTTGTAAAGAGCAATTTATCTCCAACAGGTTTAGGAGAACCAGGTTTACCACCAGCAGGTGGTGCAGTAGCTAACGCTATACACGCTGCATTAGGTAAGCGTTTATATCAACAACCATTTATCAATCAATTACAAAAAGAACGCATTTTAGGGTAATTTTATATCATTATTGATACGTTTATAATATGGCTTTATAAGTGATAAAAATCATTCTTTCTAGTAAGATTCAGTGATAATTTTGTGTTATAATTTGTAAGCGATGATAAATAATAATCATTTATGTATAGGAAAACAATTCAACTATTTAAAAAGTTTAACTGACGATGAAAAAAAATCTTTTTTTGAAAGAAGTAAGTTAATCAAACTAAAAAAAGATGAAATCGTATTTTTAGAACACGATCGTTTAAAATCGCTGTATACCATTTGTGAAGGTGCTTGTAAATACACCTATATAGATGATAAGGGCAAAGAGCACATTACTAAAATTTTAGGTAAAGGAGATGTAATGGGCAGACGTTCTTTAATAACTAATAAAGGAGCTTTATTTACAGCTATTGCCATTTCTGATACTGTAATTTACGCCATAAACAAGAAAGTTATATTACAAAGTTTAGAGAGTAATAATAACTTTTGTCAAGATATTTTAAAAGGATTTATTTTTGACGCCGAAGATGAAGCCGAGAAAATCACATACTTTCAAAATAACAGGAAACTTAAAATTCGTTTAGCGGGTT
Organism: Polaribacter sp. R77954; assembly: GCF_044595335.1. Lineage (GTDB taxonomy): Bacteria > Bacteroidota > Bacteroidia > Flavobacteriales > Flavobacteriaceae > Polaribacter. The sequence goes on along the minus strand of NZ_CP138992.1, from coordinate 56,043 downwards.
TACTACTTTATTTATCTAAAAAATTTGGTACCGATAAAAAAGGATGGTTAAACGTTGTTCCTAAAAGAAAAGATATCGCGAATATTCTTGGTACTACAAGTGAATACTTAATTTCTTTACTAAGCGCTTTTAAAGAAAAAAATTATGTAAGCCTTACAAGAGACAGCATAAAAATTAATTCAGAAGAAAAGCTACTTATATTTATCAATTCTAAATAAACAATGTTAAACCTATAAATTTGTAGGTTTTATTTTAACTAAGCCATTATATTTGTGTAAATCTTAATTAAAATAGATTTATGGCACAAAATGAGCAAGAACGACGTTGTGAAAACTGTATAGTTAGGCAATTTAATAATTTGCGTGCTTTAAGCAAAGAGGAACTCAAGTTAGTTTCTGATGCAAAAGTGACAAAAAGAATTAAAAAAGGAGACACAATTTTTGAAGAAGGAGAAAAATTAAATGGTATTTTCTGCGTTAGAGATGGCGTATCTAAAGTTTCTAAACTGAGTTCAAATGGAAAAGATCAAATTGTAAAATTAGTAACCAAAGGTGAGGTTTTAGGGCAAAGTTCTATCATCTCTGAAGAAACCTCTAAACTAAGTGCAACTGCCATTAATAATATGGAAGTCTGCTTTATTCCTAAAGAAAAAATTGCAACGCCTTTACAAGCTAATCCTAAATTTACCATGAGCGTTTTAAAAACAATGGTAAAAGACCTAAATGAATCTAATGAAAATATTCTTAGATTATCGCAAAAAAATGTAAAGCAAAGAATAGCACAAGCATTGTTGTATATTAAAAATAATTATGGTGAAGATGAAGAGGGTTTTTTAAACCTAAACTTATCTCGTGAAGATTTGGCAAATGTAGTGGGTACAGCTGTAGAAACCTGTATTAGAAATATTTCTATGTTTAAAAAACAAGGCTATATTAAACAATCAAAGAAAAAAATAGCCATTGTAGATGCTAAAAGATTAGAACGATTTATAGAAGATTTCGACTATTAATCTAATTTTTTATTCTTATTTAATTTACCTGACAAAAGTCATTTTTTCTACCTCTATTAGATATTAGTTTTACATTTTAAAACAATATTAAATGAGAACAACTGTAATCATAGAAAATTTAAGATGCGATGATTGTAAAAATACAGTTGCTACTGCTATTAAAAAATTTAAAGGAATAAGCAATTTTAATATTGATATTACTACTGGTAGTTTAAGTTTTGACTACAGAAGCCATAATGCCATGGAAGGATTGCGTTTTTATTTGTCTAAAATTGGGTTTCCTATTACAGAAGATATTAGTTTGATTAAAAATAGAGATGCAGATCCAGATTATTATCCTTTTCAAGATAGTCTTTAAACATTTTTAACCAACAAATATTGAGTTTGATATTCATCAAAAATAAACTACTCAACAAAAACTAAGGCATCAGGCACATCACCTGTACCAATAGTACTTACAATTTTAAAAGTATTCATATCTATCACCTCAATTTTATTGGCATTAGAATTAGAAACAAACGCATACAAACCATTAGGGTGCATTAATATATTTACAGGACGTGGTGTATGGTACAACAACTTTTCTAATAGGGTTGTTTTACCATGCAACATTATGGTTTTAATTTTTTCTTTAGATTGTTGATTAAAAATATCAATACTACCATCTGTTGAATTTACAACCAAACAATATTTACCATCTACAGAAAACTTTATTTTTAAAGATTCGTTTCCAGAAGTAATCGTATTTACAACTGTATTGGTTTTGGTATTGATAACTTTTATAACGTTTTCTTTTGTATTTGTTACCCAAATTTCTGAACCATCAGGAGTAATGTCAATTCCTTTTCTACCAATTCCACAAGAAACGGTTTCAATAACTTTATCGGTATTTAAATTGATAACACTTACAGAACCTGAATTTATATTGGTGGTATATGCTAGTGGTTTCTTTGGATGAAGCACAGCAAGATGACTCTTTTTTTGATTGGTTTCTAGTTCTTTTTCTATTTCTTCAGTTTCAATATTTAAGACAAGTAGTTTGTTATTTACATAATCTACAACAGCAACTTTATTCGCTTCTGGATACTGAACAATTCCATTAACTTTTGTATTATCTTTTAAATCTATTGTTTTTTTAACTTTATTCGTTTTAGTATCAATAATTTTAAGATCAAAATCTACCTCTGAACCATAATTGGTAAGCACAATGTTTTTTCCATCCGTAGTTGCAATAGCTTCGTGAGATAACATATCAATAGAAGTTTCTGCGATTTCTTTTCCTGTTGATAAGTCAATCACTTGCACATCTTCACTCAACTTACTCACTATATATAATTTACCACTAGTACTAATGGTATAAGAGGGTAATCTAAAAACTAGAATAGAAATTCTTAGTACTATAAATAATAATCCAAAAAAAAGGATTAATAATTTTAAACGCTTCATCATTTTTTCTTCACAAATATTTTTTTCTTAAGCTGGCAAATTTAGTTAATTAATGCTAGGCCATCAGGCATTTGCCCTACTTTAATACTACTTACAATGGTAAAACTATTCAAATCAATCACCTCTACTCTACCAGCTGTAAAATTTGATACAAAAGCATACTGTCCATTAGGATGCATTAAAATACCTACTGGACGTGGTGTGTGGTAAAGTATTTTTTCTAGAATATTCTTTTTACCAGGTATATGTATGGTTGCTATTTCTTTTTTTGATTTACTGTCATAAACCGAAACTGTACCATCAGAAGCATTAGAAACCAAACAATATTTATCATCATTAGAAAATTTTAAACGTAAAGGTTCTTTTCCTGTTGATAGGGTAGTCAACGTTTTATTAGTTTCTGTATTTACAACATAAACTAAATTTTCTTTGATATTTGTTACCCAAAGTTCAGTACCATCTGCTGAAATATCAATACCTTCTACCTTATTAGAAAACGGAATGACTTTTACAACTGAATCTAATTGAATATCGATAACACTTACAGAACCCGAATTTATATTTGAAACATATACCAATGGTTTTTTTGGATGCTCAACCAATAAATGGCTGAACTCTTGTTGAGTGGCTATTTGCTTTTCTAGCTTACCAGTTGCTATATTTACAATGGATAAATCATTACCAATATCTGTTACAACAGCTACTTTATTAGGAGCTTTAAGAGGAATAATTCCATGTGGTTTTGAACTTTTACCCAATGCTATTTCATGTATAACCTTATTATCTTTTGGATTAATTACAGTAAGATTGTTGCTATTTTCATTGGATGAGCCATAATTAGTAACTACCAATCTATTCAAATTTTTAACAAATGCTGCCTCATGAGGTTCTACAGCTATAGGAAGTTCTTTAATTTCTTGCCCTTCATTTAATTCGAAAATTGTAACACTTTTACTTACTTTATTTACAATGTATAAAATACCTTCTGTTTTAATGGAGTAAGTTGGTTGTTTTACCGAATAAAAAACTACAAATCCTAAAACAAACAATGCGCAAGCAACAATTACCACTTTTAATTTTCTCATATAATATTTGATTTAAATTGCTCAATTGCATATTTACAGGCTCTTGCTGTAAGTGCCATATACGTTAAGGAGGGATTTTGACATGCTGATGAAGTCATACAACTACCATCTGTGATAAATACATTTTTAACATCATGCATTTGGTTGTATTTATTTAATACGGATGTTTTAGGGTCATTCCCCATTCTAGCAGTTCCCATTTCATGAACAGCAGAACCAGGATCTGGACTAGTTCTGTAACTGCCAACATTTTCGAATCCTGCTTTTTTGAGCATTTCTTCGCTTGCTTGGGTCATGTGCTCCATCATTGCTTTTTCATTTGCTTTATATTCAAAATGCACTTTTACAAGTGGTAATCCCCATTGATCTACATTATTTTTATCCAAAGAAATTTTATTTTCATAATATGGTAATACTTCACCTCTACCACCTAAAGAAATTTTCCATTTTCCTGGAGTTTCTAGTTGCGCTTTTAATTCAGCACCAAAACCTGTTGTGGGTTTGGATTGCCAATTTTCTCTTTCTCCTTTACCCTGAATTCCATAACCTCTTACAAAATCATTGGTTTGACTATCATTTCCTAAATTTTGGAATCTAGGAATGTAAATGGTTCCTGGAGATCTGCCTTTATAATATTTATCGAGTAAACCATTAAAGGTTCCATAAGTACCTTCATTTACGATGTGATCCATTAAATTATGACCAATTTGAAGACTAGAATTCCCTAAACCATTTGGAAATGTTTCTGAAACCGAATTTAATAAGATAGAAGCTGTGCCTATTGTTGAAGCATTTAAGAAAATAATTCTGGCATAATAATTCATTTCTTCTTTTGTAATAGCATCTATAATAGTAACTCCTACAGCTTTTGCAGTATTTTTATCGTACAGCACTTCTTTTACAATAGAATTTGCTCTTAAAGTTAATTTACCAGTATTGTTTGCATCTACTAATGTTGATGTATTACTGTTAAAATAACCAGAATAAGGGCAACCTCTACTGCATAAATTACGGTACATACATCTACCTCTACCTTTTTTATATTCGGTTAAATTAGCAACTCTACCATTTATAATTAGACGATCTGAATATTGTTTGCTAATGCTTTCTTTGAGATGCTTTTCTACAGCATTCATTGGAATTGGTGGTAAAAAAACGCCATCTGGTACATGTTCTAATCCTTCTAAGCTACCACTAACACCTACATATTCTTCTACATAATCGTACCATTTTTCTAAATCTGCATATCTAATAGGCCAATCTATTCCATAACCATCTTTTTTATTGGCTTCAAAATCGATATTTCCCAAGCGATAACTTAATCTCCCCCAGGTTAAAGAACGACCACCAACTTGATAACCACGTATCCATTTAAATGGTTTTTCTTGAATGTATGGATGTTCTGAATCTTTTACGTAGAAATCTTTATTTCCAGCATCACAATGGCTACTTTGTATGGGTCTTTCTTTTAATTCTTCTTTTGTTAAATGATTTCTATATTTAAAATCCCAAGGGTTATTAGAAGATGTTTTAAACTCTTTATCTGCACCACGTTCTAAAACCAATGTTTTTAATCCACCTTCTGTAAGCTCTTTTGCAGCCCAGCCACCACTAATACCAGACCCAACAACAATGGCATCAAAAGTGTTTCTATTAGTTTGTGTTTGTATCATAATTTTATCTTGTTGCCCAAGCTTTTTGGTTTGGTTGTAATTCTGTTATTGCAATGTATTCTCCTGGAGCAGGATCATAAACTAACATCTGAGTTGCTCCAATTTTTGATGTGCAATAGCCTTCTACTGTTAGTGCTTTTAGTATTTTAAAAAAAGATCTTCCAAATATTTTGTTATCAATTTTGGTTAATATGCTATTTGGATCACTATCTGTATCTAATTTTTTTAGTATTGCTGTTTTTTGTGATAACGTACAGCTTTCAAAAGTAGAATTATAGTCGCTTTCAGCTATTTCTTGTACATCATTTAAACCATTAAAAAATGTGTTGAATTCTTTGTTTGATGAACAAGCCTCCATAAAATCGATGATATAATCTTGCACATTAGCTTCTTTTGCACCAGGAGTATCTGTGGGAGGAATAATAACATCTACCAATTCTGCAATTAAATTTTTATAATCTACAAGGTTTCCTCTATTTGATGTACCGTAAAAAAAACTAATCCCTTTAAAGGAAGCAAAACTTATACCTGTAATGGCTAAAATACCTCCAATTGCTTTTCTTCTATCCATAATTAATTTTATTTTTTTCTACATTGATATTTTTTATGCGGCTCTTTTTGATCGTTCCCAATTTACAGATTGCGATTTTTTTAGATATCTAAAGAAACCTAAAACAACCGATAAATTCATAATAAAAAAGTAATAAGGAACAAACAATAATTTAATTCTTGTTTCTCTATTTTCTAAAAACCAGCCTAATAAAGCTGCAGCGTAAAAAAGAACTTGTAACCAAAAAAATACAGGATACATTGCTAACGTAAACAATCCTTCTTGTATGGCTAATATTGATAAAACAGGAATCAATAGAATTAAACATAGAGGTGTTAAACTCCAGCGTAAAACACGATGAGAAATGTATTGAAAAGATAAAGTGCCATATTTAAAAACATTTAATAAAGAACGTAATCTTACTATGGATTGTATACCTCCTGCCGAAATTCTAATTTTTCGTTTTAACTCTTCTTTAACATTTGCAGAAGCTGTTTCTATGGCATACGCATCAGGATCATATTGAATGGTATAACCATCTTGTGCAACACGTAAAGAAATGATAAAATCATCGAGAATTGTATCCTTTTCTACATGCCTGTATAATTCTGTTCTAATAGCAAACAATTCTCCAGCTGCCCCAACTACTGAGTATAATTCTGCATCCCATTTTTTTAAGGTAGATTCATATTTCCAATACAAACCTTCACCTGCACCAGAAGCTACATCCGTTTCTTTATCAACAATTCTTTTTTCGCCAGAAACACAACCCACTTTAGGGCTGCTAAACAAATTCACAATTCGTCTTATAGATTGTTTCCCTAAGTTTGTATTAGCATCACTAAAAATTACAATCGGTGTTTTAACAAATGCCATACCACGATTCATAGCACCAATTTTTCCATTTCTTGCATCTAAATGATGTACGGTTGTATTGGGATATCCTTTTAGCAAATCTGGTGTACCATCGTCAGAACCATCTGTAACCCAAATAATGTTTAATTTTTCTTTAGGATATTCTAATTCTAGTGAGTTTTTCATTTTTGCAGCTACATAATCTTTTTCGTTATAAGCAGCTATAAATAAGGTAACCTCTGGCTCATAAGTGGTATCTATGGCTTTTTTTTGACCAATATTAAAAACTCTTCTGATTTTAATAATTGCGTACAATAGAATTCCATAACCAACATACGTGTAGACTATGATGAATAACAAGATCCAAAAAATTATTTTTAATATCATAATAGTATTACTTTTTTGATTATTACTTTTAATTAGTCTCTACCTAAGAATAGTACTCTTGTTATTTTATATTTATTCAGTATTTTTTCTGCTATAATAGGAAGAATTACACCTGCAAGTAGCGACATTGTAAATAGAATTACTTTTGAATTAATATCTAATTTTTGAGGCAAAATTCTTCCTCCAGCAGTACCAAATGCATGAAATAAATAAATTGAATATGCAAAACCGCCAAACCAGACTAACCAGCTGATTTCTATTCTAGATTTTAACAATAACATACTTGCTGTAAAGCCAATTGTTAAACCAACAATATTATCTTTATGAACCTCATATTCAATCACTTTAAACCAAGATAATTGTTGAATTATGAAACAACTTACAAGTAATACTATTGTTATATACAAAACTTTTTTACTTTGAAAAATAGTTTTAAACCTATTCAACCCAACACCTAAAACAAAGCATGGTAAGAGATATAAAGTACCTTTATAACTAAAATAATTTGGAGCTTCAAAAGGAATAAAGACATCTCTTACTAACAATGCTATTAAAGATATTACAAAAATAATTGCCCAATTAGTAGTGGTATCCATTTTATGAAACACGTCTATTAAAGCTATAATTATAAACACAACAAATAACGAATATAAATACCAAAACAAAGTATATGGGAAGAATAACAATTTCCATATTTCTAAAAAATTTTCTTTATTGTTAGTACCTGGAGTGATGTATTGAAGTGTAAAATAACAAACACCAACTACAAACATTGGAATTAATAAACGTTTTACTTTTTTAGAAATAAACGTCTTTATTTTACTGTATACAGGTGGTTTTAAACTATAAACCCAACCAGCTAAAATGGTAAAAAGTGGCATTTGAATAGGGTCTATAAATGTATCGTAAAAATAACGAAAAAAAGAATCGTCGCTAACTTTCATTCCTCCATCTGAAGCAGAACCTATAACATGCCCAATTACAACCAATAAAATAACAGCGCCTCTAAGTGTTTCTATGGTTTTATCTTTTTTCATAATATTATTTATTAGGTAGTTTTTCCCAAGCCTTAGTTTGATGATTGTATTGTTTTAAAACTCTTGCAGGATTTCCTACAGCCACAGAATAAGGAGGTATATCTTTGGTTACGATACTACCAGCAGCAACTATGCAATGTTTACCAATAGTAACTCCAGCAACCACAACTACATTTGCGCCAATCCAAGAATTATCTTCAATAATAATAGGCGAAGTTGATACACCTTGAACATGAATAGGCAAGTTGATATCTTCATAATTATGATTTAAGCCAGAGAGTGTTATATTTTGTGCAAGCCTAATATCATTACCAATAGTAACAGGACCAATAATAGTATTACTTAACCCTATTTTTGTTCTATCGCCAATAATTACAGGGCCAACTCCATTATTTATGGCCGAAAAATCTTCAATAGTTGAATCCTCTCCTAATTCAAATTTATTCCAAGGGACAACATCCATTCTAGTTCTTGGCCTCACTATAGCTCCTTTTCCTTTTTTGTGATAAAAAGGATTTACAAACCATTTGATCCATAATCTTGGTCTTGTTTGCTTAGGAATTAAGATAGACCAATGCACTAATTTTTTAATGCGTTCATTCGATTTTATTTTTTCTTTTAATCCCATTCTATACTGTCTTTGGTTGCTTTTATAATTGATTCATAAATAGCTTTTACATTATTCTGCCAAGTATGACTTTTTGCAAAAGCGATTCTATTTGCAATATGTTCATCAGAATTTTCGGCCAAAGCTTTTTCAATTAACACTACATAATCGTCTTTAGTTTCACCCAAATACACATTTTCTTTAAACATTTGCATTGCTTTGGTTTGTGTTGCTATAATGGGTTTTCCCATGGCCAAATATTCATCAATTTTTCTTGGATAATTTCCTATAGTGAGGTTATTAATCAACTGCGGATTTGTAGCAATATCAAACCCCTTTACATAATTTGGTAATTGAGAGGCATCTTTTCGTCCTAAAAAATAAACGTTAGACATATTATGAAGATTCGAGTTTTTAAAATCGTTATCTTCTGGACCAACTAAAACAATACTCCAACTTTTTCGCTCTTCAGCAATAAACTCTAGCAACTTTATATCTAATCGTAAACTTGTTAAAGACCCAACATAACCAATTATAGGTGATGGAATTTCTTTAAATTCTTTTGGAATTATAATGCTATCATCCTCATCACTAAAATGAGAAACATCACAGCCTTGCCCAACCATATAACTGTGGTTGTTATAAGCTCTACAAAAATCTTCAAAAAATTCAGAATTCGTTAAAACTATATCAGCTTTTTTAACTACTTGTGGCTCAATACGTTCACCATGTTTTTGCCAATAAGGAACTTTCACCAAATAATCTCGCATATAATAAGCGTATACATTTGGTTGTAAGAACTCTTTTAAATGCAAACCTAAAAACATAGAACTATCGTTAAATAGGATAAAATTCTTAAAATCCATTCTAGAAATTGCATTCTTAATATCATTCGCAAAAATTTTGGCATTTCTTTTGTTTAACATTTTAAACAATGAATGAATAGGAACTGAATTGATAGATTCAACGATTGATTTTGGGTATAAGTTCCATAAGTTTTTATCAATTTCTACCAAATCATTCTCTTCTCCATTTTTAATTCGGATTCTTTTTTGAATGGTAGCTTTATCCTTTTGACCGCGCATAACAGATCTAGTCATTGGCGGATTTACATATAAAACACGATTATTTTTAGCAAATTCTGCAGCAATATTTTTACAATTACTTCCAATTTCGATATCCCAAGCTTGTATACCTACAACAATGATGTCTTTACCTTTAATCATATCTTTATTTTTTAGAATTTTCAGCATCAATTAACTCATACAGTTTTAAGTAATCTTTGGCCATATTATGCCAAGAAAATTGTTTACTTCGAGTTAAGCCTTTTTCACACAGTGTATTTCTGTAATTTTCATCATCCAATATTTTTAAGATTCCTTGTGTAATTTCTTCTGGTTTAAAAGGATCAATAATGTGGGCAGCATCACTAGCAACCTCTGGCATTGACGATGTATTTGAGGTAATTACTGGCACATTACAAGACATGGCTTCTAGCATAGGAATACCAAAACTTTCTCTTAATGATGGATATAAAAACACATCACATTGTGCATAAATGGCAGGTAAATCTGTATTTACAACATAACCTGTTAGTAAAATACTGTTGATTAAATCTGGATTTTTAATTTCTACTAAAAGTTTTTTCAATTCTACCTGATCGTAATCTAGCATCACCAATTTATGTTTGGTGCCTGATTTTTTTAAGAAATCAGAAAAAGCTTGCAAGGTTCCTTTGGTGTTTTTTTTAGGATCTGTATTCCCCAAAAAAAAGAAAAATTGATCTGGTAATTTGTATTTGTCTTTAACTCTTTTTAGTTCTTTTTGGTCAGTTATTGGTTTAAAATGTTCGCTAACTCCGTTATAAATTGCATCTAATTTCTCATCGCCTTTTATCCCAAAAAATTCTCCAATTCTGTTTTTCTCGAAATGAGAAACTGTAATTACTTTTTTGCTCTTTTTTACCACTCTTGGCACTACTAACTTTCTGTAAATATTCCCGAATTTTTGATACGTAGTTGCGCTGCTAGATAGTATTTTTAAATAGCTACTTTCCATATAAATGATATCATGCAGAATAGTTATTAAGGGAATACTCGTAAAAAAAGGTGCTGTATTACTAGTACAATGTAGCACATCACAACCATATTTTTTAGCGGCCTTTGGTAAGGCTATCTGTTCCCAAGTTGGGTATGGGCCTCCATTTAATTCAATAATTTTAAAATTGGCGGTTTCTTTTAAAACTTCGTTATCTTCATCTGGTTTTACAAAAATAAAGTACTCGTTTTTGAGGTCTAAAAGTTGAAGATTTTTAATCAACTCTAAGGCAACCATATCCATACCATGTTTTTTCTTACGGAAAATTCTTTGTGCTTCAATACCTATTTTCATATTGCCTATTTTAAAATTTTATTGCGTAAAAACTCATTATTTGTTTTTTTATTTTCGGGTACATAACCACTTCTACAAGATACGAAAAGACAAACATTAAAACAATGTACATTGTATACTCAACAATCTTATTATTCAAGAAATTTAAATAGGTAGCCTCAATTACTAAATAATGATGCGATATGTATATCGCATAAGAAAAAGGTGCTAGATATTTAAAAACTCCAAACAACTGATCAAAACCAAACCAGTTTAATTTGTTCCAAATGATACCCGCAAACATTGCTATAAAAGCAAAGGTAAAATGTCTTAATTCTATAAAAGGAAATGCCACCAAAGGATAATCATACACTTTCGTATATTCGAAATTGATGTATAAATTCAGTCCTAAAATGGCTAAAATAAAAAGTAAAATAAACGCATAATTTTTTATGGATGCCAAGGTATAGGTTTCTTCTTTTAAATAGGTTTCTGCAAATCGTACACCAATCCACCAAATGGCAAAATACATTACAATTCTATTTAAAATAAAAGGATAAAATAAATATGAAATTGCTGCTGTTATGGTTATTACATTCACCCAAACATTAAGTTTTGATGATTTTATGCGATCTGATAACAGAAAAAAGAGCATATAAAACCACCATTCGTAAGAAAGCGACCAAAGTACTCCATTGCCTAAATAAGTGGGAGAAATTACATTTGGTTTTAATGAAATTACATCTTGCAGCATAAATAAATTGCCTAAAAGCGTTGTGATTTCAGGATCTGCAAAACCTCCTTCACTATAACATTTTAAAAGATAAGCCATTAGGAAAATGAATAAAAGCGGAATGTAAATTCGTGCAAATCGTTTTAAAAAGTAGGTTTTAAAAGTTTTATTCGGATTTTTCTCCCAAGTATATTTAATCACAAAACCACTTAATATGAAAAACATAATTACAGCCTCTGAACCAAAACGAAAAAGGATTCCAATATTGATTCCCAACACCATTATTTTTTGGGGAAGCATATGAAATAGCACCACGTAAAGTGCGGAAAATCCGCGGATGGCTTCTAATTTTTCTAGTTTATGTTTTTTCATTAGGGGGAACTTAAAAAAATACTGATTTCTTATTTTGGTTTAATATCTTCTGAACTAGATGTATGTTGTGTGTGAATAAATGTTTTATTAGCTCCTTTTATTTTTAGTAATGATAACAACATCATAAACATCCCTTTAGGTAAACTTGCCAAAGCGCCTAAAGTTTTTAAATTGTAAAATGATCTTGGAACTGAAAAAATAAAGGATAATATACAAGCTACTGCCAAAATAATCCAGTATTTAGAGTACATGGTATCATTTTCTAAAAAATAATTAATCAAAACAAAAGCAATGGTAAATACTTTTACAGCCCCTAATAATAAAATTCTAGGAGGTTGTACAAATTGAATGGCTTTATCAAAATAATCTACATTGCCTTTCAAAAATAAATGTTTAATAGCCGATAAAATATCTTTTCGAAAATAATGAAATTGTGCAGATAACCATCTACGTCTTTGATTTCCAAATACTTCTGATTTTTGTATTTTTTCATCGTACACCACAGCATCATCTAAATACACAATTTTACGCCCTTCTTTTAGCATTTTTAATTCAATTTCTTTATCAAAACCACCTATGGCAGTAACTGTAGCCATTAATGATTTAAAATACTGATAACGAAACGCCATACCAGAACCAATAATTGCAGATGATAAACCTAAAACTCTATGTCCTTTTCTAAAAATATTATTGTTAATTTCTTCGCTAATAGCGTCTAAAATTGCCCAAGAATTATTTACATTTTTTGCGGTTCTATGACCTTGTACTGCAATAAAGTCTTCTTCGAAAACTGCATTAATTTTCTTTAAAAAATCAGTGGCCATAACATTATCTGCATCTAAAACTACAGCAATGTCATAATCTGCATCAAGTTGTGCCATTGCTTTATTTAATGCTTTTGATTTTGTGCTTTTATCGAAACTAACTTCAATTAACTTAATAGGTAACATTTTTAAAGTAGCTAAAGTTTCTTTTTGAAAAGAATCTGCGATGATAACCACATCATATAAATCTGAAGGATAATCTTGCTGTAACGCTAAATTTGCTACTTCTACAATTACACCATCTTCTTTATAACCAGGCACTAAAACTGCCATCCTTTTTATATTTCCGTTATCAGAATATGTTTTTTGCTTGTAAAAAAGGCTGGCTACTGAAAAAATAAATATATAAAGCGTTGCTAAGCCTAAAAGAATTAGCAAAATAATTTGTATTGTATTAAGTACTAACATAGTAAATAGTGATTGGTTAATAAGAAAAATGAACAGCTATACGCTTTTAATTTTTCAGTTTTCTAAGTTTATTACGTACTTTTAAACCAAATTCTCTTAAAAATGGCAAGTGTTTACCACTTTTAAGATTGTACATAAAAGATTCAGATTCAAATATCATTTCGAAATTTGCGGTGCACAATACCGGTTTTTTTGAAATTCTATTAATTTCTACAGCTTGATTGTATTCACTTTCAATAAACAACACATAAGGTTTAGACATGTACGCTTTTGCTTTATGATCTCCATGATTGTTTGCCTTTTGTCTTGCAGCCATATCTGGTAAGTCTAACATAATTAAATCGTTATACTTAATATTTTGAGCTGCTAACCAAGTTTCTGTTTCTTTTCGATATTTTTCTAAACGCGATGTTACTATGGTTCCTATTTTAGCTCCAGGAATAAATAAAGGTGGTGCGTTTAAGATAAAATCGATGTATTTTTCTCCATCATCGTTTTGTTCTGGTGTTGGATCTTCGCATAAAACCCCATCAATATCAAAACACGCTTTTTCTAAAGTAGTATGGTTTAAAACATTCCATTGAAAGTATCTTGGTAAAGGAACGATTTCAAAGAAATAATCTACCATTTTTTCTTTTCCAGGAATGATAAATATGGCGCAATATTTTAAATCGAACTTATCTTCAAGATGTTTTAATTTCTCTTTACATTCTATCATAGCAGAGCCAGATGCAATACTATCATCTACCACTAACACTTTTTTGTAAGCTCCTTCTTCAAAAAACTGACTTCTTGCTCCTGCTTTGTATATATGACCATTTAAGAAAGAATCAATATCTGTATAAGGTTTGTTTAAATATAATGATAAAAGATTGGCAGGTAACATACCACTTCTTGGTACACCAACAATTAAATCGAAATCACGAGGAATTATACTTAATCTTTTTAGTATAATATTATTTAAATCCTTTATATTCCTATAGTTCATAATATATAATTTTAGAAGTTTGTATGGTTGATTTTATTTAAAAAATAGTTTAACGTTTTTTATATTTATTCTGAAATTGCTATTTCTTCTGATATTTCATTTTCAAAAGTTTCAGGTGTAGACATTATTGCCATTGATGCATAAAACAATAAGGCAGTTGGCATACCACCTAAAATTGCATTACCATAAGAAGCTAACATAATGCCAGCCATTCCTGAGATAAGTGCGCTCATTTTTATTTTTGTAATTGGGTCTCTAATTCTAAACATAACTTTAAATGATGCCATGCCAATTGTAAAAAACAGGATTGCCAGATGAAACACCAAACCAATTATACCCAGTTCTGCCCAAATCATAACATACCAACTATCAGTTGCTACATTTGATAAATATGCATGAGGTAAAAAACGTTGCGCTTTGTCTCCTGCATGTCCTATACCACCGCCAAAAGGTCTAGATGCTAGATATACTTTTAATTTTGCTTGGTTTGCTTTTCTAACCATTAAAGAAGGATTGTTAGGATCAAAACCCGTTCTCATTCTTCTTATTTGGGCATTACCATTTGCAATTGTAGTGTATTTAAAGAAAACAAATATGAGTGCTACCAAAATAAAACCCATACTAATTATTTTTATATTTTTTCTAAGCACAAAAAAAGTCATAAAACCCGCAAAAGGTACTGCAATTGATCCTCTTGTACCAGAAATCATCATTCCATATAATCCTAAAAGCCCTACAGTAATAAAAAATATTTTTGGAAGCCCTTTTTTAGCCATTGAGTAAATAAGAAAAACAACACCTGCATAGCCCTGATTTCCGCCAAACTGCCCTGCATCACTAAAAAAAGAAAACACCCTAAGCTTACCAAAAAGTATATGCGTTTCTGCACCTCCATTATCTAACCAAGCTTTTTCAGCATAATCTACACCAAAAACCATTTGTACAAATCCTTTTAAAGTAGCTAGTATAGAAAAGACTCCCCAAACGTAAAGAAATGTATCTAGCTTTTTATTGGTATCAATTAACATAAATGTTAAAATTAAAAAAAAGAAGAAATAGAAACCTACACCCCTACCTGCAATCCAAGGTTCAATCATTCTGGCTTCTGGGTTTGCTATTTGAATTATACAATATAGTAACCATAACCCTGCTAAAATTGTAATGGTTTTATTAGCAGGAGACCAATCTACACGTTCTTTAAATCTAGAAAAAATAAGTGCTAAATATGTAATAATCATAATACCATCTATGGCAAAACCTAATGGTAAACCTTTGATGTATCTGGCAAGACCTAATACTATAAAATTGAGTCCTATTGCTGTATAAAAACCTAAAATTGGATTTTTAAATAGTAAATTAAAATAGACAGTACCAACTACTAGTGCTAAAAAAATTCCTACACCTACCATTTTAAGCTTAGCAAGTACAAGACCAACAAATAAAACTCCCACAAAAAACAATAAAATAATCTTAGGATTAGATAAAGCAGCAGATCCTGATATTTTTTCAAATGGGTTTATATGTTGATTATTTGTGCTCAAAATATTTTTATTCATAGTTTGCAATTAAGCAAATCGATTTTTTATTACTTTGTTTTTTAGCTTTTTGTAAAATTCTATTCCACTAATAAATATTTCTTTGTAAGACAAAGAGAGTTCTTTGTTTAAGAAATACATTCCCATCCAAATTCCAACTAAAGTAAAAGCAATAGAAGCCACTGCTACAAGTATAAGCGATTCGAAAACAAATATGGCTATAAAATCTCCAATAACATTTGCTGCCACCATTACAAATACTTTAATGGCATTAATGTTGGGTTTATTTATACTATCTAATCCTATACCCGTCATTCTATCAATAGGTAATAAAAGTCCGTAAATAGAGAAAACTCTTACAATATTTACTACGTTAAAACCAGTAACTGGGTCTACTTTTAAATACTGTTCTCCAGATAAAATAAGTACTAAAAACTCTGCAAAAACAAAAGTAAAAATACTCATTAAAATAAACAGGTAAGTTAAGGCGCCTGAATAAGAATAGAATAATTCTTTAACCTCATTTATCTTACCTTGAACACTGGCTTTAGACATTTTAGGAAAAGCAGTGGCCACAAAACTACGCAAAGGAATTTGCTGTAATTCTGTAAGTTTTAACGGAATACTATAGAGTGCAACTGCTTCGTTTCCTAAAGGACTTAAACTTAAAATTAAAGTATCTGCACTTCTTAATAAATTACTACCAATAAGTGTAAATGTGGTGTATTTACCAAAATCTAATAATGTTTTATTTGTTACAGAGGTTGCTTTGGTAATTAATTTTGTACCATCCCAACCTAAAATTATGGTTATAAGAGAAGTAAACGCATTTATGATTAATAATGCAATTACCAATTCATTTAAGGTCATTTCTAAATAAAAATAATTTACTGCAATCGTTAAAAAAAACAATCCGCTATTTACCGATTTTACAATTAATATTTTACCATATTTTCTATCTGCTTGTAAAACAACTAGAGCATTGTTCCAAGGAAGATTTAAAAAAGCTAAAAGTGGATACCATTTGAAAAACAAATTATATCCAGAATTACCAATTGCATCTTTAAATACTAGGTTGCAAAACACTAAAATTGCAGCAATAAGAGCAGTTGCACCTAAACCAATTAGCGCATTAGACCCAATAAGTTTATTTCTAGAAGATTGGTCTGCACCAGATAAAAACCGAATTAAACCTGTGTTGGTAATACCAAATCGAAACATTTCTACAAAAGAACCTCCTGTTATAAACAATACCCATTCTCCAAAAACTTCAATTGATAAACTTCTTGCCAATAAAGCAAAGCCGCTTATACCTAAAAGCGCAATAACAACGTTACCTGCTAAGGATAAAAAATTATCTTCTCGTATTAATTTTTTCAACATTTTCATTGGCCTATTATCAAATTTGGTTTTTTGAAAAGAACTGAAACTTAAAAATTGATTTAATTTTTTTTCTGAATTTTGATCGTTTTTTTGGTAAATCTCCAAGCATAGATTCTACTTCATTAATATTTACACCATTAACAATAATATTAAGCTTTGAGCCACAAACTTTTCTTAAATTTCGAATTGCAGATTCATCTGCATCAGACCATGCTCTGTTAGCTCTACACACCAATATATTCAAATCTGCATTTACCATTAATTCAGTTGGATAATTAGAGTAAATAATTGCGGGTATTTCAATAATAATAAAATCTAAATTGTTATTTAGGTTGATATTATTAGACTTAAAAATATCTGTATGGTTTTTTGCATTAAAAAAATCGTTATTTAACTCATAATAATCATGCTCTGCTGGAGATAGATAGGTAGAAACATCTGCTAAAAAAGGATTTTCAACATCTATTCTTGGGTCTGGATAACCTAATATTTTGTTTAAGATTGGCGATTTTCCTCGTTGTTTAATTGCAACTTGCTCTTGCTTATAATTAAGCAATAATACCTTTTTACCTTCTTTTTTAAAGGTTTTTGCAATATTGCCAGCTGTAACTGTTTTACCTTCCAATTTTTGTGTACTAAAAACTACTATAATTTTAGTCTTTTTAGCATCGCCATTAAAACCAAAAAACTGGTATATATTTTGAGTTACAATTTCTATAAGTCGATTTTTAATAAAGTTTAAATTAAAACTACCTGGGTCTAAAATTATTTTAGGAAGCATACCTAAAGAAGAAAAACCTGTTTTTTTGCTTGCACTTGTAGAATTTTTAAGAGAATCATCAAAATATTCCATTACAAAAATAATTCCTAAAGTTAAAATACCTCCTAAAAATGCTGCTGCAATAATTAATACGGCTCTTTTTGTAGGATTAGGAGAAACTGGGTAATAAGGTATATCTATGGTTTTTAAATCTGATGACAATTCACTGTCTTGTAATTTTAATTTGGCCAAATTTAAACCATGAAGTATTTCTAAATATCCTTGTTCTGAAACTGCGATTTCACGTTCTAAACGTTTCATATTAGCACCAGCAGGTGCATATCTTGCATAAGTTTCTTGAAAATCGTTATTCTGTTTATTTAAAACTTGCAGTTTAGCTTTTAAATTTTCTGACTCTACAACATTGTTCATCCAATTGGGCAGTAATTTAGAAACTGGCAAACCATCAATTGAATTTTGATAAGAATATAATTGATCTACACCTTTTTTAATTTCTTCATTTAGTTTTTTTGTTTGATTTTCTAGTTGAGTTACTTTATTAAAATTTTCTTCAGTTCTGTTAGATTGAGTTTCTGCTTTTATTAACGCAAGTTTGTAATTTAAATCTCCTAATTGTTTCTTTTTATCAAGAATAAGGTTACTTTTTTCTTGGATTATTTCTTGGACTTCTAATTTTTTCTCTAAACGTTTTATTCCTGCATTTAAACCAGCTAATTCTGCAACATTTTTCTTAAAGTCGACCTGCATGTCTTCTTTAACCACTGCAACTGCCTTACTTTGCTCATAATAATTAATAATATTAGAACTTTTATTAAATTCAAGCAATTTGTCTTCAGCATTTTTTAATTCAATTCTAGCCTTATTCAGTTCATTTTCAAAATATTTAACAACTGCATCAGATCTATTTTCTTTTATATGTTTGTAATTTTTAATACAAACACCATTATAAATAGCTAATGTTTGTTGGCAAATACCAGGATCGTTAACTGTGTAACTTAACTTTATTAAATCGCTACTATTAATTCTTTGTGCTTTAATTCCTGAAATTGCTTTTAAAGAATAGTGATCATCTTCATCATAATTTAATAGTTCATAGACAAAGTTATCACTGCTACTTTTCATAAAAGCAGTTAGGTTTTCTACAGTTTTTTCGTAATTATTTCTGTCTACTTGGTCAGGAAATAATTTTTCCTCAGTTTCGCTTATTTTATTATCTGAGTTGTTATTTTCATTTCCAGTAGCTACATAATCGTATAAATACGTTGGTATTTTTTGTTTAAATTCTTTAAAAAGATCTTCTGATATATATTTAGGATTTGCTTCTGGCAGCATTAAATGCAGTGCAAACAATCGAATAGCTACTTCCTCTTGAGTTTCTCTTGAATTAATGATATTAATTAAATTATCAAAAGCAGTATTTGTTGCTTGATAATTAAAGGTTTTGTCCATCTCAATAGAAGAACCTGTAGCCAAACCAGTGTATAAAATAGTTTGAGATGAATACTCGAAAGATGGATTCATGGTAAGTAAAATTACCAATACACCTAACAAAATAGGTACTGTAATTAAAAGTACTATATGTTTTAAGATTAACCGAACAAAATCAACTATAGTCATCTTTATAATTTTAATAAGTTAAACCAAAGACAAAGCCAGCCATATCTTCTAACATCTGTTTTACTGTAATAAATTCTGACATTGCTTTTTCATACTCTGCTTCCATATTGGCTGTCATACTATTAATTCTCACATATTCTGATATGGCTACAATACCATTTTTGAACTCTTTTTCTACCATTTGCATGTTTACTTTAGCATCTGCTAAACTTTTAGACCTTATTTTAAGAACTTTATTTTTATAGAGCATCTCTTGATAAAGACGAATAACAGTTTGTCTAATTTCTTGTTTTTGAAATTCTAACATGCTTTTTGCCTCATCTACTTCTAATTGTGCAAGTTTTATTTGATTTTTTCTATTTAAGAAATCAAAGATTGGGATTTTTAAATATACCCCTACACTGTAATTGAATTGGCGGGCTGTTGTTAAAGCTGCAGTGGTATTAATACCATCGCTGTCAGTTGCAAAATTACTTAAGTTACCATATCTGGTATCTGCTTGAATACCAAAATTTCTTGTCCAGTAAATTTGTTCTGATGCTAAGGTAGATTCTTTAACACCAACATGATTGTTTCTAAAATTAACCATTGCATGTTTTTTTATTACAGAATCTATAATAACCTCAAGAGGTGGAAACTCAAACCTACTACTATTATTGTTTAATATGGTATCTTTAGTACTGCTAAATGTTTGGGCATTTACATTACTAAATTGCAAAACAATTATACTTATAATAAATAGGTTTTTAACAATGTTACTCATTTCAATATACTTCTTTAATTAAACAGTGTCTGATTGAAACAATGCAGGTACAGTTCTTAATATCAGCTTAATATCATACCAAAAAGAATAATTATTTCCTCTAAATTGTTCTGCATATTCATTATCAAGTCTCATTCTTTCTTCTTCAGACATTTTACCACCTTTACCTCTAAGTTCTACTTGCCATAAACCTGTAATTCCTGGAGGTGCTAAAAATCGTTTTGATAAATCATCGCCAGTAAGCACTTCTGCCTCGTAAACTGGTAAAGGCCTATTCCCTACAATAGACATATCTCCTTTCAAAACATTTATGAGTTGTGGTAGCTCATCAATACTTGTATTTCTTATAAATTTACCCACTTTTGTGATTCTTGGATCGTCTACAATTTTTACAAAAGTAGAATCGTTTTTAGCAGCTTCTCTTTTCTGAACATTAAACCAATAATCACATATTTGATGGGTATCGATATACATTATAGGAGAACAGGTTTTGCCTTCAGGCAATTTACTACATTTAGGGCAAGGAATATCTAACGAACTATTTTCTGATTTTACTTCTTCTTTTTTATATTGATTTTTTTCAGCTGCTAGTTTTTTTAACAATTCATCTGAACCTGTACGCATTGATCTTAATTTGTAAAAATCGAAAGTTTTTCTTCCTACACGTTTAGAGATGTAATACACTTTACCTTTAGATTCTAGTCTTATTGCTAGAATAATAAGTAACAAAAATGGAGAAGCTACAATAAGAACAGATAATGCTACAAAAATATCAAATAAACGTTTTGACACGGGCATTTTGTAATTTTCTGATACTATTTTTTCTGATATTTTTTGAGATTTTGGCTTTTTATGTGCGCATAAATACGTTAACCTGCTTAATACGTCTTTAGGATTGGTTACTGAAGGCACATAAAAATCATCAATTTGTTTTTTAAATGCATTCTTGTAAATTTCTGCATTGAATTCTTTACAAAGAATAATAAAAGGCATCGAATCGTATTCGCTTTGTGCACGTAACCATTTATAAAGAAAAAAACCAGTATTACCTGGTAAATAATAATCGCATATTATTCCATCGATATTTTTATTAGATTCTAAATATCTGGTAGCTTTTAAACTATTTTCTACTGTTACAATTGTATAATTGTCATCTACAGCTTGACTAAAATAATTTTTGATATTACCAATGTATAAAATATTAAGTTTTCCACCCATATATATGCGTATTAATTTATAGCTTTTAGATTATTGATTACCACTCAATTGCATAATGAATTGGATAAAGGTTTTTTTTAACCAGTTCTTCGAGTTCTTCTGGGTTAAATGGTTTTGTTAAATAGTCTTGTGCACCAAGCCTATAACACTTAATACGTTCTTTACTTTCTGCTCTACCAGACAACATAACCACTGGTGTGTGTTTGGTAAAACCTCGTTGACGTACTTTAGTTAAAAACCCATAACCATCCATATCTGGCATTTGAATATCGCAAATAATAAGATCTGGTATAGTACCATCAAGCCACTCTAAAGCTTCAATAGGGTTATTTTTGGTAATTACATCATAATCTGCTGAAAGAAAATTTTGCAACAACATACAAATACTTATCTCATCATCTAGAACTAGTATAGTTTTTTTCATTGTATTATTTTTTTAAATTATAGTCACTTTTCAATTCGTTAATAACCTCACTGGCCAATACATTACATTTATCAACAACAACCTTAACCTCTGTTTCATGTAAAGCATCTAATGCTTTTTCATTCAGTAATAAAAGTTGTTCTTCTAACTTAAAAGCACCAAAAAAATGCACAGTTGGTTTAATTTTATGTACTTCGTTCTTAATATTTAACCTATTCTTTTCTATAAAAGCGGTATTAAGTGCTGTAATAAATTTTGGTATTTGATCTATAAAAACTTCAACCATATTTAATACTAGATCTTTATTACCACGACACATGGTAACTACATCTTGAAGATTATAAGATTTGGTATTTGAAAGGTGGGAATCTGGGGGTAAATTCATAATAGTAACTATTTAATTCTTTGCTCTATAAATATAGCATTTAAATTTTAAAAGTAACTTACTTCTTGTAAAATAACCTATTTGTAAAAAAATAAACATCCGTAACATTTTATAATGCACAAATACATAGTATATGTGATGTAAAAAATGTAAATGCTTTTGGCATACAAATCAATTTAAAATATAAATTCTTTTAAAAAAAGCGAATTTATGTTGAGCATTAAAATATTTGTTTTTGAGAAAATCAACAAAAATAATGTTGTCTAATGATTTAAATACATTTGCACAAATACTGAAATATCTGTACAAACTTTTTTTTGTAGTAACTATCATAATTTATAATATTGGGGAATACTAACATAAAGATAGTATATTTTTTGAAAAAGAAAAACATTAATAGAAAAAAACTAATATTTAATTTTTTAATCACTAACAAAGTTATAATTTTAAAAAAACTTTTTGTGGTTTTTATTTTTTAGCACATCTCATTTTATGTAAACTATAATTACTAATAATGGTTTGCCTAGTTGTGTTATAAAAAATCGTCTTTTTATAATGCTATAAATTTTGGCAAATATGATTTATAGGCACACAAATAAGTTTTAAAAACCATAAAAGGTTTCGTTTTTTTATGGCAGATTAATAACTATTGATTTTTACACCTAAAAACAGGTAGAAAGCACCTTAAATTCAAACATGATAGAAAAAAGCAATACCAATTTAAAAGGAAAAAAAGTACTGGTTGTTGATGATAGTATAATGAACAGAATGGTGGTGAGTGTTATATTAAACGACCTTGAAGTACTTGTTGCTGAGGCTGAAGATGGTAAACACGCCATAAATTTCCTTAAAAAAAACACTACAGATTTAATTTTAATGGATCTTAAAATGCCTATTTTAAACGGATTTGAAGCTACGAAAATCATTAGAGAAGAATTAAAGCTAACGATACCAATAATAGCATTAACTGGCAATTCTATAGAAGAAGAAAGAGAAAAATGCCTTGAGGTAGGGATGAACCATTACCTTTCTAAACCATATGACAGAGATGTTTTTATAGATATGATTTGTAATTACATGCTATAAATACAGAATATGAATAAATACTTGGCGCTAAAAACCACTCTTTTATTTGCTGAATTAAAGATAAAAATTATGTTTATAGCAACAAAAAAAATATTAAATTTAAAAATAATGCAATTTTAAACACGTTGAATCTTGTAAATATTAAATTTCAAAAATTATCGAAATCAACTATTGTTTCTATTAAAGTTTGCAGCAAAACTAATTTTTAACCAATAGTAAAGTCCTGTTCAAAATATAAAGTACCATATAAAGGAACCAATCTTTGCTTTATAAGTAAAACATGACTTTGAATTACACTAGGTGCAAAGTTAGGTGGTAACTAGGTTTTAAAGGATATTTATTAAGACTTAAATGAACTATTTTGAGATATTATGGCTTTTTTGATGATTTTTCTAAAATAATAGCATCTGTATTAAAAAAAATTCTATCTAATTTTAGTTCAATAAATCTTTAGCTTTTACACCAAACCTTTTAAAGAAAACCCGATTAAAATACGTAACACTACTCAAACCAATTGCATATACTACTTCTTTAACAGTTTGATATTCTTTTTTCTGTAAAAGTTCATACGCTTTTGTTAGCCTAACTTCTAAAATTATTTTTACAGGTGTTAGGCCTGTTTTAGCCTGTATGATTCTACCCAATTGTCTTTTACTATAAAAACATTCTTTTGCCAATTCATCTACCGAAAAATCTTGATTCCCAATATTATTTTGAATAATTTCATTTACTTTTTCCATCAATTCTGCATAATGTCCAAAAAACTGAACTTTTTCTGCAGCTTCTTCTTTCTGTAACTTGTTTCTAAGTATTTTATTTTCTAGTAAATTATATACTCTTGTTAAAAGTTCATTAGCTTTAAAAGGCTTTAAAATAAAATCGTCTACACCTAATTTAATAATTGATTCAGATTTTTCTTCATAAATGGATGCAGAAATAATTAAAAACGGAATATCTATATAGTTATCCATAGCATTCAATTTCTGTTTAAGTTCAAAACCTTGCATTACTGGCATTCGCAAATCAGATATTACCAAATCAAATTGAATCTCTTTGGCAAGTTCTATAGCCTCTACACCATTAAAAACAGTAGTACAATTAAAATCAGTTTTCAATAACTCCTTAATATACAGTAATATTAAAGCATCATCATCTACTATAAGTACTTTAGGTTTATTACATGCTGTGGTTTTAACATCTTCTAAAACACCATCTGTTTCTAATATTTTATTGATTAAAGTATACTCTAGTTTTTGTACTTCAGTTGTAACGTTTTTAATTTCTAAAGGTAATTTTACAATAAATGTTGTGCCAATATTTCTTTTACTTGTAACTGAAACTGCGCCATTTAAACTTTCAGTTAGTTTTTTAACCAAAGACAACCCAATACCAAAACCTCCATTAACTTTATTTTCTTCAGATTGATAAAAACGAGAGAATATTTTAGGAAGCTCTTTTTGATCAATTCCTATACCTTCATCCTTTATGGTTATTGTAAGATTTTCTTCAGTAAATAGTGCCTTTATAAATATAGCCGAAGATGAACTGCTATATTTAATTGCATTATTTATTAAATTATTCAGAATTTTTTCTAGACTAGAAAAATCATAATCTATATGTTCTTTGAAGTCTTTAAAATTGGTTTTATAATATAACTTTATATGTTTTAATGTAGCAATACTTTCAAAGGCAGTAATGGTTTCAATTAAAAATTTACCAATATTTTTAGTGCTTTTTTTAGAGTAAAATTGTTTTTTTTCTAATTTTAAAATCATTAAAAAATCGTTTAACGTTTTTAAGATAGCATTTGTACTAATTAAGGATCTCTCAGAATAATTTAAAACATTTGCACTATTAAAAACATTATTTCTTATAAGTTCTACATAACCTTGTATAATGGTTAAGGGAGTTCTAATTTCATGCGATAAATTTTCTATATATGTATTTTTAAGATTAGTAATCTCTTGCGCTTTTATATTCTGTAGCTTAAGTTCATAGGTTTTTTTATTTTTAACATATAACATTACTAAAAAAATGATAAGGGATACTAAAATGGTTAAATAGATGTAAAAATTTCTATTTTTAATGATTAGCGCATCTTTTACCTTATTTTTTTCCTCTAAAAGTAATAATTGGCTATCTTTTTTAATTCTATAATTTTGTACAGCTGTTTTTAATTTATATGCTTTTGAATTTAAAGAATCTTGTTTAGCATCTGCCACTTCTAAAAAGCGAAGTGCTTTTTTAAAATCACCTTGAGCTTTATAATATTTGTAATAAACAGTATTATAAATTATATGGTCATTTAGCAGATAATTTTCTTTGAGGTTTTCTTTTATTTTATTTAAAAAATATAAAGTTTTGTCATAATCTTGTAATCCTAAATAAGTCTCAGCAGATAAAGTATTATAACTAGAAATGTATTCTAAATTCGCATTATTATCTTTTACATTTATTAAAGCTAATTGTGCCTTTTTGTATCTTTTTGTTTTTAAATACAACCTTGTTAAAATTATTTGATAATTAAATAACCTACGAAAATCGTCTTTAAAAATATCTAAATCTACCTTATTTAAAAACAGAATCGCTTCTTCACTACTTTCAAGTTCATTAATAACATCTGCTTTAAAAACGTTGTAATCTGCTTTTTCAGAGTTAGTAAGTTTTGTAATATCATTTTCTTTTTCAAAAACATCTAAAAGTTCTTTTGCTATCGTAAAATTGTTAGTGCTTAGATGTATTTTTATCAACGAAAAAAACGCAAGATTTTCTGAAGTTTTATTACCACTTAATTTAAAGTTTTTAATTGCCTCTTCTATGTAAAAAAGAGCCGCTACTATATCACCTCTATCCAATTCTGCGTAAGATCTGTAATTATTGGTACTTCCTAAAGTATTAGGGTTCTTACAGTTTTTCTCAATAACTTTGTAATATTTTATTACTGAATCGTATTGGTTATTTACTACGTAAGAGAATAAAATTAAAGCCTGTAGTTTGTAATACACATCTTCAATTGCTTTATAGGTTTTCCCTTTTTCAGCTTTATAATTATTTAGTATCGTTTTAATTTCATCACTACATAAAATTGATTTTTTTCGAGTTGAATCCATAGCAACTTTAGGACCATCAGATCTAATTTTCTTATATCGCTCTTGAAAATATGCAGTGTCTATTTTTGCATTCGTTATTTGACCAAAAGTCAATAAAAATGAATGCAAAAATAGGATAACAAAAATCTTTTTCATGATTTCTAAATTTGTTTATAGCTAAAATGATTTTTTTTTTTGCAATAAAAAAATCACAAAAGATTTAAAGTTAAAAAAACCAATTTACGACGTTTTTGAGTGCTAAAATGTCTTAAAAAAATATTTTTTATTAAGATATAATCTAGACATAAAAAACAATTTTAAAGTAAAATTTTACCCTTTATAACAATTTACCTATTGTCTTTAATAGAAGTTTTAATGTCGCGATAAAACTAGAAAAAGAATTTATTGCAATTATATTTGCAACATCAAATTAGACTTCCCCGAATCAATTATTTAATAATTGTAGACTAACCTCCGGTTTTTCAAAAATCAAATTTGAATTTAATCCCCCAGATTAAAACTTTAAATTGAGTATAATGATTAAACTATTTGAATTGAAATTTTCACCCCCTTTTATCATCAATTTTTTACTACAAAAAACAGGTATATCAAACCCGATTTTTGTAAAAAAACACAATCTACAATGAACTAAAAAACATTTGCAAGAATAGTTTCCCTCTTAAATATCTAATTCAACAGTTCACCCCCCTAAATAGTACCAATTACCTAATTCTAATTAAATCTTAATAGTATCTAGATACTTTTTTAGAGTTAATTAAGAAGTATAATATAAACCCAAATATTAATCTAAATTTCAATAACCCTAGTAAGTATGAAACAAACTAAACTATTTTCATTTATGCTGATAATTCTATTGTCAGTCATGAATACATCGTATGCCATAGGCATAGAAAACCCAGGAACAGATTCCAGTTCCTTTTATGACGACTACCAGTTTAACTGGAAGAATATAGGAAATTTTAATTCTGATAGCGTAAATGCAGCAATGTTTTTTACAAACCCAACAGCTGTTTCCTGTCATAATAACGGAACCTTAGATGCAACTGGAGATGATTTTATCACATTTAATTTAAACCCAACAGTACCAGCAGCCATAGTTAAAGGAAATTGGTATTATGGAGTTTCAGCAACACAAAATGGAAATCCTGTGGCTATAGAAACTGCAGATGGTTACACTGGTGATCGTATTAGGTTTGGTATTGAAACAATGTTTATGGTAAAAGGTGCAACACCTGGTGCAGGAGATGTTATTGTTACAGTAACTCCAACTGTCTTAGGTGCAGACCCTGCATATCCAGCAGTAAATTATACGGTTACAGATCCTGGTGCTTGTGCGCCTGCAGCTTGTGCACCAACAGGTAATTCGATATCATATACCTATATGGCATTAAAACAGGGTAATGGTAATAATCAGTTAACAATACCAAAATTCGAAACTTCGGCTACAAGAACCTTAACAGCCGTTAATGTAACGTACTCAAATAAATATGCAGGTTCTTTAATATTAGAAACCAAGGATAATGCTGCGTCAACTGTAACCTACACACAAGATATTACAGAAGAGTTAATTCTTACAGGTGGTGCAACAACAACAAACGCAATTAATATTCTAAATGGGTCTGAAAACTTACCTGTTGGTATAGCTGTTCCAGCTCAAGGAACTTATCCTGGTGATGCTTTTGGTTCTACATTATTTGGAATGACTTTTGGTTCAAATGGTTCTTATTGGGCTGAAAATGAACATTATAATGGTAGAGATGTTAGATTACACCCATATTGGGTAACAAATGCAACAGGAGATGCTACAACAGATGATGATTTTGTAACAGATTTTGGTAGTTATACATCTGCAGGAGTAGAAAATTACACAAGTGCTGCAGATTTAGCCTTGTATACAGGAACGGGTCAAGTACCTTTTACAGTACAAACTACTAGTTCATCAGTAGCAACTGGTGCAGGAAATGTTGCATCATCGTTCTCTTGGAGATCTGAAATGACTATTACTGTAGAATATGTATATAATTGTGCACAACCATTAGGTTCAATTGGTGATACAGTTTGGTATGATGCTGATGGAAATGGTGCTCAAAATGGCGAAAATGGTTTACAAGGTGCAACTGTAACTTTAGATCCAGGTACACCTTTAGATAACAGCGATGATACTACAACTACTACTGATGCTAATGGTAACTATTTATTTAATAATTTACCAGCAGGTAACTATACTGTAACTACAGATGTAAGTACAGTAACTGCAGGTTTACCAGCAGGAATCACTGTAGGAGATTTATCGCAAACTTTTGATAATGACGGAACTGGAACTGCAAACACATCTGGTGTAGCTTTAGCAGCAGGCGAAGATAACCTAGACCAAGACTTTGGTTATAAAGCAGCTGCTGCAGGAAGTATTGGAGATACAGTTTGGTTTGATACCAATGCAAATGGAACACAAGAAGCAGGAGAGCCAGGTTTACAAGGTGCAACTGTAACTTTAGATCCAGGTACGCCAGCTGATGCAAGTGATGATACTACAACCACTACAGACGCAAATGGAAACTATTTGTTTGATACGTTACCAGCAGGTAACTATACTGTAATTACAGATTTAAGTACAGTAACTGCAGGTTTACCAGCAGGTGTAACAGTAGTAGATGTAACACAAACTTTCGATAATGATGGAATTGCAACTGCAAATACATCTGATGTAACCTTAGCTCAAGGACAAACTAATTTAGATCAAGACTTTGCATATACTGCTTTAGGTTCAATTGGTGATACAGTTTGGTATGATGCAGATGGAAATGGAGCCCAAAATGGAGAATCTGGTTTACAAGGTGCAACTGTAACTTTGGATCCAGGTACACCTTTAGATAACAGCGATGATACTACAACTACTACTGATGCTAATGGTAACTATTTATTCGATAATTTACCAGCAGGTAACTATACTGTAACTACAGATGTAAGTACTGTAACTGCAGGTTTACCAGCAGGAATTACAATTAATGAGTTAGCGCAAACGTATGATGCTGAT
This sequence comes from Polaribacter sp. R77954, assembly GCF_044595335.1. Taxonomy (GTDB): domain Bacteria; phylum Bacteroidota; class Bacteroidia; order Flavobacteriales; family Flavobacteriaceae; genus Polaribacter. Next base: position 26,363 of record NZ_CP138992.1, on the reverse strand, counting down.
GGAACTGGTTCTGCAAATACTAGCGATTATACTTTAGCAGCTGGTGAAGATAATTTAGATCAAGATTTTGGTTACCAAGGTTTAGGTTCTATTGGAGATACAGTTTGGTATGATGCTGATGGCGATGCAATATTAGATGCAGGAGAAAATGGTTTACAAGGTGCAACTGTAACTTTAGACCCAGGAACACCTTCAGATAATAGCGATGATTTGACAACTACAACAAGTGCAAATGGAAATTATCTATTTGATAACTTACCTGATGGTACGTATACTGTAAGCGTAGATGTTAGTACTGTAATTGGTGGTTTACCAGCAGGTATTAATGCTGCTGATTTAACACAGACTTATGACGCTGATGGAATAATCACTGCTAATACAAGTACATTAACTTTACCACAAGGTCAAGATAATTTAGAACAAGATTTTGCTTATCAAGGGCTGGGTTCAATTGGTGATACAGTTTGGTATGATGCAGATGGAAATGGAGCCCAAAATGGAGAATCTGGTTTACAAGGTGCAACTGTAACTTTAGATCCAGGAACGCCTTTAGATAACAGCGATGATACTACAACCACTACTGATGCGAATGGTAATTATTTATTCGATAATTTACCAGCAGGTAATTATACAGTTACTGTTGATGTAAGCACTGTAACAGCAGGTTTACCAGCAGGAATCACTGTAGGAGATTTATCGCAAACTTTTGATAATGATGGAACTGGTACAGCAAACACCAGTGATTATACATTAGCAGCAGGAGAAGATAACTTAGATCAAGACTTTGGTTACCAAGGTTTAGGTTCTATTGGAGATACAATTTGGTATGATACTGATGCTGATGGTATTGTTGACGCTAGTGAAAATAGATTAGAAGGAGTTACTATAACTTTAGACCCTGGAACTCCAGCAGATCCAAGTGATGATCTAACAACAACTACTGACGCTAACGGAAATTATTTATTCGATAATTTACCAGCTGGTACATACACTGTAAGTGTAGATGTTACTACAGTTACTGGTGGTTTACCAGCAGGGGTAACAATAAATGAGTTACAACAAACTTATGATGCTGACGGAATTGCAACACCTAATACTTCTGATGTAATTTTAGCTGCTGGTGAAGACAATGTTAATCAAGATTTTGGTTATCAAGGTTTAGGTTCTATTGGAGATACGGTTTGGTATGACACTGATGGAGATGCAATATTAGATGCCGGTGAAAACGGATTAAAAGATGCAACTGTAACTTTAGATCCAGGTACTCCTGGTGATATAAGTGATGATTTAACAACAACAACAACCGCAAATGGTAACTATTTATTTGATAATTTACCAGCAGGAAATTATACCATTACTGTTGATGTAAGTACTGTAACTGGTGGTTTACCAGCAGGAAAATCTGTTGGAGATTTAAGTCAAACTTTTGATGCTGATGGAGTAAGTTCAGCCAATACAAGTTCATTATTTTTACCACAAGGACAAGACAATCTAGAACAAGATTTTGCTTATGCTGTACCTTCTGGTGGAACCACTGGTGGTAATGGTGGTGGTGTAGAATCTGAATCTTTAGGAGATGCTATCTCTAAAATCTACGTAGGTAGAAAAAAGAATTCTGTTCCAACTGAATTTGTAAAGTCTTCTGAAAACTTGTACAACAAGTCTAAAATGAAATCAGTACAACCTTACCAAGGTAAAGGACAAACATTATTAGACATGTTCCCTGAAGCTTTAGTAGCTGGTAATGTGGCTAATGTAACATCACCTACTGATATTTTAGATTACACTGTAGCTGACGAAGTATTGTCTGTAGATTTCTCTATAGATGGTCAAACCAAAGGGGTAGTATTAGGTATCAAAACTACTGATAAAGTATACAACCACACCAAAGCGTCTTGTGATAGATTAAGAGGTGCTGAAATACTTAATGTGCAAAAAATGCAGATAGCTGGTTATAACTTCTTAATGCAAGGTATCAAACAAAGAAATGGCGTTATTGAATATGCAATTTCTTTTGCAACTGCTAAGAACAATAACGATAGCAATTACACCATTCAAACAAACTGGTATGTAAATGACTATACCAAGTTTAATGATGTGTACAACTTCCAAGTTTGGTCTACCAAACCAGAAGACACTCAGAAAATGGTTGCTGATATTTTAGAAAACTTGAATGGTTTTATTCCTGTACAACAAACAGAAGTACAGAAATTCCCAGAAACATACGCATCTAAAATTTATAGAGAAAAAGGTGAGTTAATCGTAGCCTTAAGAAGTACGCAAGAAGGTAATACCGCTGATGTATCAATGGTAGAGTTGTATTCAGAAACTGCAAACAACATCAAGTTTAGAGACAATACTTTAACTACAGAAATTCAACAAGCTTTACGTTTAGACATTGCTGATGGTTATGAATATGATGGTTTAATTAAAGTAGATGGAGAAGTAAGTGATGCTTTTTATCATGCTGATGGTAACTGGGGCTTAGATTATGACAAGCGTTATACTGAAATCAAAAATTACTTTGTATGGAATGATTTTGATAGAGAATATAATGATGATGAGTACGCAATCCAAAGAAATGTTGAAATTAAAGCAACAAGCCAGGATGATTACTTAACCATTTATAAATCTTTATTACCTGGTACTATATCTGCAGATTATTCTGAGTACAAGTACTTAGCATTCACAGCGAAAGGTTCTGGTTTAATGGAGTTAGGGTTAATCAAATCTTCTATCGAAGATTGGAAAGCACAATACAGAGTTATGGTAGACTTATCAGAAGATGAAACTACCTATTATGTACCTTTCGATTACTTTAGTTCTACTGGAACTTTAGCTAAAATGACAGCAGATGATTTAACAACTTTAGCATTTACTTTCTTACCTGTTGAAGCACAAACTAAAGAATTGGATTTAGAAATCTCTGATGTGAGATTTACCAAAACTGCAGTTGAAGATCAAATCATAGCTAAAATCGAAAAATTCGAAAATGAGTTTATGGCATACCCTAACCCTTCTAAAGGTAATGTAAACTTATTATTATTCAGTGAAACTGATACACAAGCTAATGTAACTTTAACAGACATTACTGGTAAAGTAATTTACAATCAAAAAGTGCAGTTGACTGCTGGTAAAAACGAATTAGATTTCGACTTTAAAGTAAAAACGGGTGTAATGTTATTAAAAGTAGCATCTCCAGAAAATGATTATGGAACGTCTAAACTAATTTTTAGATAGCCCCATTAAATTATAAACAATAATGTAGTAAGTTGGGGGACTTATTTATATTGTGACTGAGCACCCAAATGAATTCATTTGGGTGTTTTTTAAAAAAATCAATAATCGCATAACTTATTAGGGGAGTTTTGATTAGGTATTGATATCCAAGGGAGCTAATTAGGGTTAGCTCTCTTTTTTTGTGAGCAATTTTTAAAAAATATTACTAGCTTTTTTAAAATGCAACCCTTTTTTAACTTGATATACTATAAAGTGAGTTTAAATTAACGTGATTTCGATATAAATCTTATCATTAAATAACCCATTGTGCATTTTAAATCGAACAAGGTAGTTATATGTTAATTTTAGTAATTTTGAGGAACGGAAAATTATACCAAGAACAGCTTAATAAGTTGAAATTCTTTACAATAAAATTTAGAGAGAATATCTTTAAAAATTAACCATATAGAGGCTGTCTAAAAAGTATTACATTTTGTCATTTCGACTGTAATGGAGAAATCTTATTTATTGAAAAACAATTATATATTTCTACTTCGTTCAAAATGACCGCTAAATTAACTTTTCAGACAGCCTCTTTTTTATGATAAAACTATGTTGACTTATAGTTTTAGAAGTAAATTATTTTAAAACAGCATCAATTCGCGCTATTTCATCCTCAGAAAAAACAGTATTTTCAATAGCTTTTACACTATCTAAAATTTGAGAGGTGTTACTAAAGATCAATAAAATATAACCCTATAATAGGAAACATAAAGAGAAACTATTTTAAAGAGCATTAAAAATTGATTTTTATTATACGCTATTAATTTCGTCTTATTTTAAGTGAATTTTAAAGAGCTTTTTCGTTTTTATATACAATTATGGTTGTTTGGGGTGTTTTTAACTTCTTATAGGGTCTTAAAATAAGTTTTGTAAGAAAATGGATTTAAAAATCAACAATTTTAGTTAGGAGTTAAAAAAGTCGAATTTTAAAATATAAAGTTTTAAGTTAAGGATCTCCAATCTTGTCGTTATAAATGAAAGGAGATGTTAACATACACCACTCAAAGTTAGTTCTTATTCCACTAGGCGATGCTTTTTTATTTTGACCCAATCGTTATTTTTTTCTCATTTAGAATCTTTTTTATACATGACTCGCTTTTCTATCAAGCTTTTTTTAACTACTTATAACATCAGAGCTATGGCACAAAGCACTTCCACTTTTCATATCAGTTAGGTGTTTTATAGCTTGTAAGAGTTGGTAAGTCTTTGATAATCGTATTCTAATTATTTCGAATACAAACTGCACTGAGCGTCATATCTGCATTTTATGTATAAAGCCAAATACCTTTTTTAATTATAGTTACAGAGATGTAGCCATATCTTTTATGGTGTAATTAAGGGCGTCTATAGAAGCTAAAACTTTTTGCTTGAGGTTCTGTTATCGAAGACAAAAAAAATCAAGATGAATGATGGTGGTGAGGCAAATATTTGTAGTAAGCGATCTTTAAAGAAATTCAGCATAGTAAAACGCTATGGTTATGACACAAAAACAACATCATAAAATTCCTAAAATATAAAAATTAGAAGACTATTTTTTAAAAATAGGGTAAAACAGGCCTATTTGTTAAAAACTATGTCTTTTTTGTGAATAAGTCTCTCTTTTTATTCTAATAGAAAGTGCCTAGATTTACTTTTCAATTATTACAAAAAAAATGCCGTAAAGTTTGTGGCCTTACGACACTTTTAAAAACGGTAACACTCTATGAGTATTCAGTTTTATTACGCAATATCAAAACTACAATTCTTATAGCAGCTTACCAAAAATAATTTTTAATTTTTAAAAAAATATAGTTTTCCACAAAAGCTATAGGTAAGCGCTTATGATCTAAAATTACTAAATACTACTTCCTATACATTATGTATAGTCTATTGTAAAAAACGCAAACAATAGTATACCATCGTATAGAACTTTAAAATGCGTAAATAATAAAGGTTTAGTATTGTTGCCTATATAAAACAATACCATTTAAATACAAAAAAAATGAGTATTACATATAAAACGTTGCCTAGAAAAAATCCTCAGGACTTGGCAGCACCTGAAAAATTTTATGCGGCAGTAGTTGCCAATGGAAGTGTAGATTTTGAAACACTTGCAGAAATGATTTCTGAACAATCAGCTTTAAGCGAAACCGATTGTTTGGCGGTTTTAAACATCTTAGAAACTAATATTGTACGAGAGTTAAAACAAGGGCGTATTGTACGCTTGGGTAAATTGGGTAACTTTCAAATTAGTTTTAGTTCTAATGGTTTTAACACCCAAGAAGAAGTTTCTTCTAGTGGCATTACCAAAAATCGGGTTTTGTTTAGGCCTGCTAAAAAAATGCGAAAATTGTTAACAGATTTGTCGTATAGCAAAGTAAGCTAACCAATGCAAAAGCTTAGCCAAAGTTGGTAAAATAAACGCTTATTATAAACGTAGTATTAAAAAAAGAGGCTAGGCTTTTAGGATAAAAAAAACGTTTTAAAGTGTTGCCAACACCCACTAAAACCTTAAAAACACTACTGTTTTTAAGGTTTTTTTGTGCCAACGCGTCAAGACGCAATACACTTTGCGTCTTGACGCAACTAAAATTGCATCAAGAGGCGACCAATATTGCGTCTTGATGCAATTTTTAAACCCAAAAAACACTTTTTTTGCTTAAAAAAGGGTGTTTTTATAAGAAAAATGGTTCATTTTTTTTTCTTAAGCCTTGAAAATGTGTTAATTTTTAGGTAAAAAAGTAGAAAATAGCTGTGTTTTTCCATAAAAAAGAATACCTAGAACTTGAAGAAAAGGGGCTGTTTTTTGTAAAAAAAAAGCTATTTACAATTTTTTAAACCTATGTTTTTAGTGCACATCTAGTCCTAAAAGCTCAAGTAAATCAATCACATTGCCAGCCCATTCTATGGTAGGTTGAGTATCTGGAAAATTTTTAACAGTGGCATCTTCTATTATAGCTTTTATTTTATTTTGTAACCATTCTTCTTTAAGAACACTCTTTTTTAAATCTCTTTGGTTAAAATAATTTGAAGCCATAAACTAATTTTTATAGTACTAAAGTAATTATTGTAAAACAATCTTTACAAAAGAAAAAGCCCCATCCAAGATATAAAGAGTCATATTAAGGAACCACCCTTAGCTTTATAAATGAATAGAGGCTTTGAATTACACTCCTGTAAATGTATATAGTTTCTAAAATAGTAAGCTATTTTATTTAGACATTAAACTATTTTATTTTAAAAAAAGAACCATTAATTCGTAGTTTTATCACACTTTTTCTTTTTTAATAAAACAGATACAGTTTTGTATCAAAACAGCATAACAAAATAGTTAAATAGTTTAGATAACATAATAATGTTAACCATAAAATCTTTTCAGCTATATAAAACTATGAATATATATTAGATTTATTGCTAAAAAAGTATGATTACAAAAAAAATAGGCAGCTAAGTGTTACTATATTTCTTTATTAACTCACTTGGTTTAATACCAAAACGTTGTGTAAATTTCTTGTTAAAATAAGAACGATTGTTTAAACCAATGGCATAAATAACCTCCATTAATGTAGCATATTTGTTATTTAAAATAAACTCATAAGCCTTTTGCAATTTAATCTCTAAAATCAATTGAACAGGATTTAAACCTGTATTTCCTTTAATAATGCGTCCTAATTGTTTTTGACCATAATTGCAATCGCTAGCCAAATCTGCAATACTGTATTCTGAATTCGCTAAATTAGTGAGTACTAATTTTTTTATTTTTTCAATTAGTTCAGCAACATATCCATCAACTACTGCAGGTTCGTCTATATTTTGTATTGCTTTAATATGCAACGTGTTTTCTAACAATTTTCTTAACCTAGTAACTAGTTCATAGTAGGTAAAGGGTTTAACTACATAATCTTCGATGCCTAAACGTAATTGCAATTTTTCTGCATCATTAAAAGTAAAAGCGGTAAGTAATAAAAAAGGAATTTTTTCGTAGGCCTTTACCTTGTTTAATTCTTTTTTAAAATCCAATCCATTCATCACAGGCATTTTATAATCAGAAATAATAAGATCAAAACTTTCTGTTTTTACCTTTTCTAGTGCTTCTGCTCCATTAAATGTAAAAGTACAATTATAAATACCTGTTAAAATTTCTTTTAGGTATGCAATCATTTCTAAATTGTCTTCCGCTATAAGTATTTTAGGTAAGTTGTTATTACTTTTTACGGCATCAAGTATCACACTTATTGGCTTGTAAGTTGGTTTTAAATTTTTTAAATGTAAGGCTATATTATTAGTAACAATAGGCAGTTTAACAGTAAAAACAGTTCCTAAGTTTTCTTCGCTTTCAACAGCAATTGTTCCTTTTAAAAGGGTTACCAATTCTTTTACAAAAGATAATCCAATACCAAAACCTCCTGTAACATTGTGTTTTTTAGATTGATAAAAACGATCAAAAATACTGCTCAACTCTTCTTTTGAAATTCCTATACCTTCATCTTTTACCACCAAAGTTAGTGTTGTTTCATCAACAGCAACACTCACATACACATTTTTTTGAGAGTTGTTATATTTAATAGCATTAGATAATAGGTTGGTTGTAATTTTATCGAGTTTTTCAAAATCGAAAGCGATAGATAAAGTATCATTAAAATTAGTTTGGTAATACAAACCACTATTTTTTATGCTGGCATAGCCTGAAAACGACTCCATAATAGCTGTAAAAAACCGATCTAGATTCTTTGTTTTTGGCACTATTTGCAATTTTTGTGGTTGGTTGCTTATCACATTTAAAAAATTATTAAACGTAGTTAGAATGTTATTACTATTTTTAGTAGCCAAATCTGCAAACCTACCAGTTTCTGGTGAGTGTATGTTTTGCTGTTTTATTAAATGCAAATAACCATTTATAATACTAAGGGGTGTTCTTATTTCATGCGACATGTTTTCGAGAATGGTGTTTTTAAGTACCAAGAATTCTTTCTCTTTTGCCAAGGCAAGTTCTTGCAAATAATTTTTCTTTTTTCTTTTAAAATAGATAAAGGTAAAAACAAGCAATAAAACAATAATTACCAACAAAACACTAAGGCCATACAATCGTTTTTCTTGGGTATAAATGGTTGCTAGTTGTGCTTTTTGGCGTTGTAAATTGGCAATTTCTAATTCTTTTTCTTTAGTTTTACCTTTAATTAAAAACTCTTCTATAGCAATGTTTTTTTCTATTTTTTGCAAACTATCGCTTAATTTTTGAGCACTATTAGCGTATGTTAACGCCTTTTTGTAATCTTTTTCATTTTCATTAATTTGTTTTAAAAGGTTGTATGTTTCTATAACTGAGGCATTCCATTTATATTCTTTAAAAATTTTAAGACTTTTTAAAAGATGTTCCCTTGCAAGGGTGGTATTGGTTTTAAAGAGTAGTTTACCCAATTGTAAATTGCCTTTGGCATGCATAGTCTTATACGTATTAAAATCTGCAGTAGATAGCACTTTTTTAAACGCATTAATGGCAAGTTCGTTTTTGTTAGTTTCTTGGTAATACCAAGCCTTATGGTAGGCTATAATAGGTGCGTAATAGGCTATATACTTTTCACCAAAAAGTGTTACCTTGGTTTCAAAATTTTCTAAGGCTTTTAAAGCTTCCTCAGGTTTACCTGTATTAAAATATACGGTTATTAAACCTTGGTAACAATTCAGTGCATTTTTTTCTAAACTATTTTTACCTTCATAGAACTGGATTGCTTTTAGCAAATAATCTACCTGTCTTGGGTCTTTTTCATCAATAGTCATTATAAGTTCAGCAATTTTTAAATAAATAACACCACCCATTGCTGTTTTACTACTTATATAAGGTATGGCTTTTTCTAGTTCTGCAATAGCCAAACTAAAGTAGTCTTGGTGGGTGTAATTTTCTGCTAAAGTTTGGTACGCAAATACCATGTTTGAACTATCGTTTCTTTTTTGGGCTAGGGCCAAGGCTTGCAAATTCCATTTTTTAGACGTTGTATAATCTTCTTTTTTTAAAAAATAATGGGTTAGCATTACAAGAGCCTTGTTTTTAATATTGCCACTATCTGTATATTCCAATGCTTTCTTTGCATAATAATAGGTAGAATCTCTGTGTTCTGGATTGTTCATATAAAAACGAGCCAAGGCAAAATAACCTATACTTTCTATGTTTTTATTTGAGGTCATATGCAACCCTTTGTAAACATAATAGTTAAAACTGTCTGTGGTATAGCTTTGAGATTTAATAATGAGTGCTTTTGCAACCTTATCCTTTTCAGATTCTTTTAAAGATTTTTCGTTGTATTTTTTAGGGATTGTTTTCGTAGAGTCCTGCTCGTAATTTTTGGCAAATTTGCTTTTTAGAGAATCATATTTACAATGCAGTGCAGTGGCATTAGATAAGGAGGTATATTGTATGGCAATCCAAAAAATGGAGGTTAAGAGGATCTGAGTTTTCATAAATTTAAGTTATTTTTTTAGTTAAAATAAGGGGTTTCTTTTCTATCAATCAAAAAAATAAAAATATTATTAGGTATCTACGTTTTTTCAATAAAATATGTTAACCAATGGTGCATTTTGAATTTAAAATGGATGCTAAAAGGTCAGTTCGAGTGATTTTTGATACAAATTTCACTCATTACATCTTTAAATTCACTCGAATTGATACTATTTTAAAAATGTACAATTGGTATTTAATGTAAATGTAGGCAATTCTGCACTTATTGTTTGTACAATAATTAGTTATCAATAATAGCCCAAAAATAGTTTTTTAAACGAAATAAATAGACTTTAAATACTTTAAAACGTAAAAAGACACATCAAATTGTCTAAAAAAAACAGGTTTAAAATAAATTACATCGGTTTTTAGTCATTCTAAAAAGCAAATAAAGAAACTACTAAACTAATTTTACATCTTCAGAACGTTCTTCAAAATACTCCTACTATTATTTAAGATATGTTCGCCCTAATTGAGTTTTCCCCAACTTGTAAAAGGAATAATTAAAATGAATTTTAACAACAATTATTAAACCTTTTTTTTATGAAGAGCCCCTTAAACTTTTTGATCAATAATAAAGTGCATCAGAGCAATTTATTCAATTTTTTTTTGATTTTAATAATAGTTGATTGTTTATAAAAAACTTCAACGGAATATGGATGTTCTTCAAATTTCTAATTTTAGAAATCTATAGGAGACTATTACCAACTAAAATAAGCAACCAAATATATAATACACTAAAATTTTATTACCCTTACAAACCATTACTAATGAAAAACAAGTACCTATTTCAAATCATTACGCTACTTTTATTGTGGTGTCAAACAACAACCACTTTTGGTTTTGACACAAACCGTACTACTAGTGTAGTACTGAAAGAAACCAATAGTTTCTATGATTTCTACGACGCTAATTGGAAACAATTAGAAAATTTTAATAACAATTCTTTTTGGGCAGAAAAAGAAAACGAAAGATTGTTAAAAAAAGCAATTGCTAAAAAACAACGAGCAATTGCTGCTAAAAACTTAGCAATTGCCTCGGCGAATGCAACCAATACCTCAAGTGCTTTTGCCTGTGGGGGGCTTGTTGGTGGTACTGGCGCTAATGACGACTTTGATGGCGATGGCGTTTGTAATTCTATAGATCGAGACGACGACAATGATGGGATTTTGGATACTGACGAAGCGGTTTGTGTTGGGAGTTCGTATTTCATTAGATATCCAAGAGATGCTGATTTAGTTAATTATTATCCTTTAACAGGGCAGGAAACCATAGAACTCACAATACCTAATAATGTTGATTTAAACGGTATTGCCTCTAATTATGATGATGGTGGTTTAATTTATGGTCATAGCAAAACAAATATAGGTCAAATTGTTGTTTATGACCCATCTACATCTCTGTGGACAACTGTTGGGACAATACCAGGTGTTGATTTTTCTTCAGGAGCTGCAGCCTATTATAATGGAGTTTTATATATAGGTGATGTTGGAAGAAACCTCTATGCTATTAACTTAAGTGCTAATGGAAAAACCCTTGTTTCTTATTCTTTATTTTCATCAAATCCTGTAGGAAATGGGCAAGGTAATTGGGGAGATGTTGCTGTGGGTATTGGTTGTAATGGCAATCCAACATTATTTGCTTCTCTCGATCCTGGAGGTTTAGCTTCATTCGATTTAACAACTACTTCTGCAACTGGTAACACAGCTACAACCATTACAACTAATTATTATGGCCAAATAGCGGTATTAAATGGTGTTTTATATGGAGCTGGCGGAACTTCTAACGTTAATAATGTAGTTTCTATTAATGTTTGTACTGGAGCAGCAACCGCTGCAGGTTTTTCTTTAGTTCCTGACTCTCTTAATAATCTTATTACAGACTTAACTGATGGTGTTATTAGTTGCTCTTTGCTTGCTGATACCGATGGTGATGGCCTTATCAATTCTTTAGATACAGACAGCGACAACGATGGTTGCCCAGATGCTATAGAAGCTGCAGGCACAGTGGTAGCAAGTTCATTAAAAGCAAATGGTTCTATAAATGGTGCTGTAAATGCCAATGGTGTTCCTACACTTGCTGCTGCAGGTGCTGGTAATGGTCAAGCAAACACAACTGCGGTAACAAGGGCAGAGCGTATAAACATAATTAGCGCACCGACAAACCGAGGTGTAGCAACAGGTTCAAATGCAAGCTTTACGATATCAGCTACTTCATCTCGCACAAATTCATATACTGCAGGAAATCCTAATTATCCAACACCAACTGCTGCAAACTCAACCGGGACCCTTAGTTATAGATGGTATAAAAATACCGCACCCAATACTACCTTATCTACATTAAGTACCCTTACCATTAATAATGCGCAAGCAGCAAATGCAGGCGATTATAGTGTAGTAGTTACCAATTCGAATAACAGTTGTGGTGAAACAAGAACGGCTACGTTAACAGTAGGAGACCTATGTACAGCTGGTGCCATAGTAGGAACACCAACTTCCAACGACCCAGATGCCGATGGTATTAACAATGTGTGCGACTTTGACGATGACAATGATGGTATTTTGGATTCGGATGAATGTGGTGCTAACACAGGAAATTTAATTTCTAATGGTAGTTTCGAAAATGGAACTTTTACGCCTAATACTGCCAATCAAGATACAACAGTAGATAATTGGAGTAATAATGGTCGTGGTACTTACATTGGTATAGCTGATAATACTTATGGTATACCACCTACAGATGGAACTTATTATGCATACCTTAATAATGGTCAGTTTACTAGTGGTAATCAAGTAGACCAGCAATTGGCAAACGTAAGCCCAGGTACTCAAATTAACTACTCCTTGGATATAAGGCAACGTTCAGGCTCTAACAGTACACTGGAAGTTAGGTTTGGAGCCACTGTGGCATCTGCAACAGTAGCTGGCACGTTTTCTAACAATGGTAGCATTTGGACTAATGTTTCAGGTTCTTATACAGTACCTGCAGGGCAAACTACAACCTATATGGTTATCGTACCAGGTTTTCTTGGTTTATATTATATTGATAATGTAGTGGTTACTGCTATATGTCCAGATACCGATGGCGATGGAGTTGACAATTCTTTAGACACAGACTCAGACAACGATGGTTGTCCAGATGCTATAGAAGGAGCAGGTTTAGTGCTACCCACGTCATTAAATGCAAATGGCAATATTTTGGGTGCTGTAAATGCAAATGGAGTTCCTACAAGTCCGGCTGCAGGTAGTGGTAATGGTCAAGCAACAACACCAGGTGTAATAACTGCAGAAACAATAACGGTAGGTACAGCACCAGCAAACCAAACTGTAGCAACAGGTGCTAATGCCACTTTTAATGTAAGTGCTACTTCGGTAAGTACCACTACATTTAATGCAGGTACACCAAATTATACAGTGCCACCAGGTACAACTACTACTGGTAGTTTAGTTTATAAATGGTACAAAAATTCTGCACCCAATACTACCTTATCTACAACAAGTTCGCTTACCATTACTAATGTGCAAGCAGCAAATGCAGGAGATTATAGTGTAGAAATTAAAAATACAAACAACAACTGTCCAGAAATAAGAACGGCTACGTTAACAGCTTGTCCTGTGGCTTCAAACACAGTGTCAACTGCAACTATTACAGGTAATGGAACAAAAACGTTAACAGGTGCACCTTCTGGTGGAACTTGGTCTATCGTTTCTGGTGGAGGTTCAATCATTTTTGGTGGTACCTATCAAGCTGCCAATGTAACTTCAACTACCACAGTAGTTTTAAGATACACCATTGCAGCAAGTGGAACGTGTGCTGCTTCAACTTCGGATGTTTCTTTTCAAGTAACGCCAAATTGTACAGCAGGTGCCATTGTAGGTACACCAACTGCAAACGACCCAGATGGAGATGGTATCAACAACGTTTGTGACCTAGACGATGACAATGATGGGATTTTGGATACGGAGGAGTGTGAATTTGTTGGAAATGGTGGTACACCCACAGTAGCGCCAGGTGCAAATTATGACTTTATCCGATGGATAGAATGGGATGGTGATTTTGCTGATGAAGTTGATGTGGGTGATACCAAGGCAATTACTCTACCTGATGGTTCAATAATTAATATAACCGTGGCTTCAGTAGTTAACAATGCTACAGCTTTTGTTCCTGAAGATTTTGGTTGGTGGTCAAATGCAAAATTACAACAAGCCTATGGGCAGAGTGCTAACCAATCGCTTTTGTATCGAGTACCTAATTCTGGAGGTCCAAATATCCCGCACGGTGCTACATTAACCATAACCGGTACGGATCCACAAGGTAATCCTTTTACACCAGATATGGTTTTAGCGGATGCTGAAGGGACAGGTCTTGGCGCCGAAAACGTCTCAGGGCAAACTAATGGAAGTAATTGGGAGTTACTCGAAACGGTAGGAGGACCTGCCAATGTTTCAGGTCTTGGCACCAATTCTATAGTAGTAAATTCTTCTACTTCTGGTGGAGCAGGTGCACCAATATTGTTAACTAGAAATGTGTCCTCTTTTTCATTTTCTGTTCAATCAGATGCAGGAGGCTCACAAGGTCTGGCAATTGGCTTTTACAATACAGCTTGTGCGTCAGACACGGATGGAGATGGCTTATTAGATTCTCTCGACCTCGACTCAGATGGTGATGGTTGCCCAGATGCTATAGAAGCAGCAGGTACAGTGGTAGCAGGTTCATTAAACGCAAATGGTTCTATAAATAGTGCTGTAAATGCAAATGGTGTTCCTTTACTTACTGCTGCAGGTGGTGGTAATGGTCAGGCAAATACAGCCAGCGTTGTAACAGCAGAAACAATAACAGTAGCTACTGCACCAGCAAACCAAAGTGCAGCAACAGGTACTAATGCCACTTTTAATGTAAGTGCTACTTCTACAAGTACCACTACCTTTAATACAGGTACACCAATTTATGCAGTGCCACCAGGTACAACTACTACTGGAAGTTTAATTTATAAATGGTACAAAAATTCTGAACCCAATACGACCTTATCTACAACAAGTTCGCTTACGGTAAACAATGTAAGTGCTGCTAATGCAGGAGATTATACTGTAGAAATTAGCAATACAAACAATAGCTGTCCAGAAATAAGAACGGCTACGTTAACTGTTGAGAATGCAGCACCAGTTGCGAACAACGATGGTACAACTACAAATGAAGACACACCAGTAAGTCTAAACGTTACAACCAACGATACAGACTTAGATGGAACGATTGATGTAGCTACCGTAGATTTAGATCCTGCAACACCAGGCATCCAAACAATATTTACAGTTGCTAACGAAGGAACATACACAGTTGATAACTTAGGTGTAGTAACCTTCACACCAGTTGCGAACTTTAACGGAATTGCAACACCAGTAAACTATACAGTAAATGACAATGAAGGCTTAACGTCTAACATTGCAGAGATTGCTATAACAGTTACAGGCGTAAATGATGTACCAGTTGCGAACAACGATAGCACAACTACTGATGAAGACACACCAGTAAGTCTAAACGTTACTACAAATGATACAGATGTAGATGGAACGATTGATGTAGCTACTGTAGATTTAGATCCTGCAACACCAGGCATCCAAACAACATTTACAGTTGCGAACGAAGGAACGTACACCGTTGATAACTTAGGTGTAGTAACCTTCACACCAGTTGCGAACTTTAACGGAATTGCAACACCAGTAGACTATATCGTAAATGACAATGATGGAACAACTTCTAACATTGCAACGATTGCAGTAACAGTTACAGGCTTAAATGATGCACCAGTTGCGAACAACGATAGCACAACTACTGATGAAGACACACCAGTAAGTCTAAACGTTACAACCAACGATATAGATATAGATGGAACGATTGATGTAGCTACTGTAGATTTAGATCCTGCAACACCAGGCATCCAAACAACATTTACAGTTGCTAACGAAGGAACATATACTGTTGATAACTTAGGTGTAGTAACCTTCACACCAGTTGCGAACTTTAACGGAATTGCAACACCAGTAAACTATACTGTAAATGACAATGAAGGCTTAACGTCTAACATTGCAGAGATTGCTATAACAGTTACAGGCGTAAATGATGCACCAGTTGCGAACAACGATAGCACAACTACTGATGAAGACACACCAGTAAGTCTAAACGTTACCACAAACGATATAGACTTAGATGGAACGATTGATGTAGCTACTGTAGATTTAGATCCTGCAACACCAGGTATCCAAACAACATTTACAGTTGCGAACGAAGGAACGTACACAGTTGATAACTTAGGTGTAGTAACCTTCACACCAGTTGCGAACTTTAACGGAATTGCAACACCAGTAAACTATACTGTAAATGACAATGAAGGCTTAACGTCTAACATTGCAGAGATTGCTATAACCGTAACTGCCGTAAATGATGCACCAGTTGCGAACAACGATAGCACAACTACTGATGAAGATACCCCAGTAAGTCTAAACGTTACCACAAACGATATAGACTTAGATGGAACGATTGATGTAGCTACTGTAGATTTAGATCCTGCAACACCAGGCATCCAAACAACATTTACAGTTGCGAACGAAGGAACATACACGGTTGATAATTTAGGAGTAGTAACCTTCACACCAGTTGCGAACTTTAACGGAATTGCAACACCAGTAAACTATACTGTAAATGACAATGAAGGCTTAACGTCTAACATTGCAGAGATTGCTATAACAGTTACAGGCGTAAATGATGCACCAGTTGCGAACAACGATAGCACAACTACTGATGAAGACACACCAGTAAGTCTAAACGTTACCACAAACGATATAGACTTAGATGGAACGATTGATGTAGCTACTGTAGATTTAGACCCTGCAACACCAGGCATCCAAACAACATTTACAGTTGCGAACGAAGGAACGTACACAGTTGATAACTTAGGTGTAGTAACCTTCACACCAGTTGCGAACTTTAACGGAATTGCAACACCAGTAAACTATACTGTAAATGACAATGAAGGCTTAACGTCTAACATTGCAGAGATTGCTATAACCGTTACAGGCGTAAATGATGTACCAGTTGCGAACAACGATGTTGTTTCAACTCCAGAAGATGCACCAGTAAGTCTAAAAGTTACGACTAACGATACAGATTTAGATGGAACGATTGATGTAGCTACTGTAGATTTAGATCCTGCAACACCAGGTATCCAAACAACATTTACAGTTGCAAACGAAGGAACATACACAGTTGATAACTTGGGTGTAGTAACCTTCACACCAGTTGCGAACTTTAACGGAATTGCAACCCCAGTAAACTATACTGTAAATGACAATGAAGGCTTAACGTCTAACATTGCAACCATTGCAGTAACAGTTACAGGTGTGAATGATGCACCAGTTGCGAACAACGATAGCACAACTACTGATGAAGACACACCAGTAAGTCTAAACGTTACAACCAACGATACAGACTTAGATGGAACGATTGATGTAGCTACTGTAGATTTAGATCCTGCAACACCAGGTATCCAAACAACATTTACAGTTGCTAACGAAGGAACATACACAGTTGATAATTTAGGAGTAGTAACCTTCACACCAGTTGCAAACTTTAACGGAATTGCAACACCAGTAAACTATACTGTAAATGACAATGAAGGCTTAACGTCTAACATTGCAGAGATTGCTATAACCGTAACTGCCGTAAATGATGCACCAGTAGCCGTAGATGATACGTACACAACAGATGAAGACACATCAGTGGTATTAAATCCATTGACAGGAGATTCAGATTTAGATAACGATGTCTTATCGATAGTCTCTATAAACGGAGAAGCTTTAACAGGAGGCGTACAAGTAATAGCTACACCAAATGGAACAGTAAATATAGATGGAGGAGGTAATATTACCTTTACACCAACTGCAAACTACAATGGAACAGAAACCTTCCCATATGTAATTACAGATGGCACAGTAACAGCGACTGCGAATGAGATTATTACTATAAATCCAATAGTAGATGTAGTAGATGATATCGCTACAACTAATGAACAAGCACCAGTTGTAATTGATGTATTTGCAAATGATAATGATGTACCAACAACAGGAACAATTACAACAACACAACCAACAAATGGAGTAGTTGTAATTACAGATCCAAACAATACACCAAACGATCCAAGTGATGATGTAGTAACCTACACACCAAATGTTGGTTTTGTTGGGGTAGACACTTTTGAGTACACATTATGTGATGCAAATAATGTTTGTGATACAGCTGAAGTTTCTGTAACAGTAAATAGGTTACCAGATTATAGGCCAACAATATTTACAGGTAACACAACGATTATTGGAGCTACAGGCGTAATCGATTTTAGGGTACTGATTGGAGAATATGCAAATGCAGATTCAGATGGTATAACAGGAGTAGAATTAAGGATAGCAAAGAATGATGAGTTGGTTATTTCTTATGATCAAAACTTGACCACTTTAAACGGAGGTGCAGTAAATAATGCAGATTGGGTATATGATGGTTCACATCCATTTTTACATAGATTCACTTATATAGGAAATGGAGGAATCTTCCAAGCAGCGACAGGTGAGTTTATAGGCATTAATGCAATGTTAAATCCACCAGCAAGTACAACAGCATCTTTCCCTTTAAAAGTTACAATCAAATTCTTATCAGGAGGAGAAATCAGAATAGATAACAACAATGATTTAGATTATATAGATTATAACAATAGTGGAAACTAACACAGTTAAATTATAGAAACGGTATTTAAATACCGTTTCTATGCTATCAAAGTTGAAATTTACAAGTAAAAAAATAAATATTACTGAATAACGATTAATTAAAAAATGAACAATTTAAAAACCAATCTAATGAAAAAACTTTTACTCCTAGTCATTCTGTTAAGTACGACATTTTATGTCAGTGCACAGACTGTAACGGTCTCTCAGGCAGCCATTACACCATCACCTTTAGCGTCAGTGCAAAACAATGGAACAGGATTGAGCTGTTTTGATTTTGTAGCGTCAGACAACATAGCAGTTCCACAGTTCTCTTTTCCAGGAGTGCCCAATGTAACAATTAGTGTTAGTTTACAATATATCGAGTTAACAGCTTCTGATATATCAGGTCTTTCAGGTACGCTTTTAGATTATTTTACACCTTCATATAATGCAGGAGCTAATATTTTAACATTTACGCAAAATGCCGAAATTCCTGCAAACCAAACGGCTCAAGTTTGTTTTCCAATTACTGTTATTCAAAATTCAACAGCAGTTCAGTCATTCAATGGTTTTAATGTAAATATAAATGCTACAAACTTTGCTACAAATGCTCCAGGAAGCACCTCTATTTATACATATACAGAGACGATAATTCCTGTGTTAATGGATGATGCACAAACGACAAATGAAGATGTTCCTGTTATTATTGATGTATATACAAATGATACAAACATACCAACAAATGGTACTTTAGTAATTTCCACACCTTCAACTGATGGTTCAGTAGTAATTACAGACCCAAATAATACGCCAAATGATCCAAGTGATGATGTGGTAACCTATACTCCAAATACAAATTTTAACGGAACAGATACTTTTGAATATACAGTTTGTGATGCAGCAAACCCGGCAAATTGTGATACAGCACAAGTAGTTGTTACAGTAAGTCCAGTAAATGATGCACCAGTTGCGAACAACGATAGCACAACTACTGATGAAGACACACCAGTAAGTCTAAACGTTACCACAAACGATATAGACTTAGATGGAACGATTGATGTAGCTACTGTAGATTTAGACCCTGCAACACCAGGCATCCAAACAACATTTACAGTTGCGAACGAAGGAACGTACACAGTTGATAACTTAGGTGTAGTAACCTTCACACCAGTTGCGAACTTTAACGGAATTGCAACACCAGTAAACTATACTGTAAATGACAATGAAGGCTTAACGTCTAACATTACAGAGATTGCTATAACAGTTACAGGCGTAAATGATGCACCAGTTGCGAACAACGATAGCACAACTACTGATGAAGATACACCAGTAAGTCTAAACGTTACCACAAACGATATAGACTTAGATGGAACGATTGATGTAGCTACTGTAGATTTAGATCCTGCAACACCAGGTATCCAAACAACATTTACAGTTGCTAACGAAGGAACATACACAGTTGATAACTTGGGTGTAGTAACCTTCACACCAGTTGCGAACTTTAACGGAATTGCAACACCAGTAAACTATACTGTAAATGACAATGAAGGCTTAACGTCTAACATTGCAACGATTGCAGTAACCGTTACAGGCGTAAATGATGTACCAGTTGCGAACAACGATAGCACAACTACTGATGAAGATACCCCAGTAAGTCTAAACGTTACAACCAACGATACAGATGTAGATGGAACGATTGATGTAGCTACTGTAGATTTAGATCCTGCAACACCAGGCATCCAAACAACATTTACAGTTGCGAACGAAGGAACATACACGGTTGATAATTTAGGAGTAGTAACCTTCACACCAGTTGCGAACTTTAACGGAATTGCAACACCAGTAAACTATACTGTAAATGACAATGAAGGCTTAACGTCTAACATTGCAGAGATTGCTATAACAGTTACAGGCGTAAATGATGCACCAGTTGCGAACAACGATAGCACAACTACTGATGAAGACACACCAGTAAGTCTAAACGTTACCACAAACGATATAGACTTAGATGGAACGATTGATGTAGCTACTGTAGATTTAGACCCTGCAACACCAGGCATCCAAACAACATTTACAGTTGCGAACGAAGGAACGTACACAGTTGATAACTTAGGTGTAGTAACCTTCACACCAGTTGCGAACTTTAACGGAATTGCAACACCAGTAAACTATACTGTAAATGACAATGAAGGCTTAACGTCTAACATTGCAGAGATTGCTATAACCGTTACAGGCGTAAATGATGTACCAGTTGCGAACAACGATGTTGTTTCAACTCCAGAAGATGCACCAGTAAGTCTAAAAGTTACGACTAACGATACAGATTTAGATGGAACGATTGATGTAGCTACTGTAGATTTAGATCCTGCAACACCAGGTATCCAAACAACATTTACAGTTGCAAACGAAGGAACATACACAGTTGATAACTTGGGTGTAGTAACCTTCACACCAGTTGCGAACTTTAACGGAATTGCAACCCCAGTAAACTATACTGTAAATGACAATGAAGGCTTAACGTCTAACATTGCAACCATTGCAGTAACAGTTACAGGTGTGAATGATGCACCAGTTGCGAACAACGATAGCACAACTACTGATGAAGACACACCAGTAAGTCTAAACGTTACAACCAACGATACAGACTTAGATGGAACGATTGATGTAGCTACTGTAGATTTAGATCCTGCAACACCAGGTATCCAAACAACATTTACAGTTGCTAACGAAGGAACATACACAGTTGATAATTTAGGAGTAGTAACCTTCACACCAGTTGCAAACTTTAACGGAATTGCAACACCAGTAAACTATACTGTAAATGACAATGAAGGCTTAACGTCTAACATTGCAGAGATTGCTATAACCGTAACTGCCGTAAATGATGCACCAGTAGCCGTAGATGATACGTACACAACAGATGAAGACACATCAGTGGTATTAAATCCATTGACAGGAGATTCAGATTTAGATAACGATGTCTTATCGATAGTCTCTATAAACGGAGAAGCTTTAACAGGAGGCGTACAAGTAATAGCTACACCAAATGGAACAGTAAATATAGATGGAGGAGGTAATATTACCTTTACACCAACTGCAAACTACAATGGAACAGAAACCTTCCCATATGTAATTACAGATGGCACAGTAACAGCGACTGCGAATGAGATTATTACTATAAATCCAATAGTAGATGTAGTAGATGATATCGCTACAACTAATGAACAAGCACCAGTTGTAATTGATGTATTTGCAAATGATAATGATGTACCAACAACAGGAACAATTACAACAACACAACCAACAAATGGAGTAGTTGTAATTACAGATCCAAACAATACACCAAACGATCCAAGTGATGATGTAGTAACCTACACACCAAATGTTGGTTTTGTTGGGGTAGACACTTTTGAGTACACATTATGTGATGCAAATAATGTTTGTGATACAGCTGAAGTTTCTGTAACAGTAAATAGGTTACCAGATTATAGGCCAACAATATTTACAGGTAACACAACGATTATTGGAGCTACAGGCGTAATCGATTTTAGGGTACTGATTGGAGAATATGCAAATGCAGATTCAGATGGTATAACAGGAGTAGAATTAAGGATAGCAAAGAATGATGAGTTGGTTATTTCTTATGATCAAAACTTGACCACTTTAAACGGAGGTGCAGTAAATAATGCAGATTGGGTATATGATGGTTCACATCCATTTTTACATAGATTCACTTATATAGGAAATGGAGGAATCTTCCAAGCAGCGACAGGTGAGTTTATAGGCATTAATGCAATGTTAAATCCACCAGCAAGTACAACAGCATCTTTCCCTTTAAAAGTTACAATCAAATTCTTATCAGGAGGAGAAATCAGAATAGATAACAACAATGATTTAGATTATATAGATTATAACAATAGTGGAAACTAACACAGTTAAATTATAGAAACGGTATTTAAATACCGTTTCTATGCTATCAAAGTTGAAATTTACAAGTAAAAAAATAAATATTACTGAATAACGATTAATTAAAAAATGAACAATTTAAAAACCAATCTAATGAAAAAACTTTTACTCCTAGTCATTCTGTTAAGTACGACATTTTATGTCAGTGCACAGACTGTAACGGTCTCTCAGGCAGCCATTACACCATCACCTTTAGCGTCAGTGCAAAACAATGGAACAGGATTGAGCTGTTTTGATTTTGTAGCGTCAGACAACATAGCAGTTCCACAGTTCTCTTTTCCAGGAGTGCCCAATGTAACAATTAGTGTTAGTTTACAATATATCGAGTTAACAGCTTCTGATATATCAGGTCTTTCAGGTACGCTTTTAGATTATTTTACACCTTCATATAATGCAGGAGCTAATATTTTAACATTTACGCAAAATGCCGAAATTCCTGCAAACCAAACGGCTCAAGTTTGTTTTCCAATTACTGTTATTCAAAATTCAACAGCAGTTCAGTCATTCAATGGTTTTAATGTAAATATAAATGCTACAAACTTTGCTACAAATGCTCCAGGAAGCACCTCTATTTATACATATACAGAGACGATAATTCCTGTGTTAATGGATGATGCACAAACGACAAATGAAGATGTTCCTGTTATTATTGATGTATATACAAATGATACAAACATACCAACAAATGGTACTTTAGTAATTTCCACACCTTCAACTGATGGTTCAGTAGTAATTACAGACCCAAATAATACGCCAAATGATCCAAGTGATGATGTGGTAACCTATACTCCAAATACAAATTTTAACGGAACAGATACTTTTGAATATACAGTTTGTGATGCAGCAAACCCGGCAAATTGTGATACAGCACAAGTAGTTGTTACAGTAAGTCCAGTAAATGATGCACCAGTTGCGAACAACGATAGCACAACTACTGATGAAGACACACCAGTAAGTCTAAACGTTACCACAAACGATATAGACTTAGATGGAACAATTGATGTAGCTACTGTAGATTTAGACCCTGCAACACCAGGCATCCAAACAACATTTACAGTTGCGAACGAAGGAACGTACACAGTTGATAACTTAGGTGTAGTAACCTTCACACCAGTTGCGAACTTTAACGGAATTGCAACACCAGTAAACTATACTGTAAATGACAATGAAGGCTTAACGTCTAACATTACAGAGATTGCTATAACAGTTACAGGCGTAAATGATGCACCAGTTGCGAACAACGATAGCACAACTACTGATGAAGATACACCAGTAAGTCTAAACGTTACCACAAACGATATAGACTTAGATGGAACAATTGATGTAGCTACTGTAGATTTAGATCCTGCAACACCAGGTATCCAAACAACATTTACAGTTGCTAACGAAGGAACATACACAGTTGATAACTTGGGTGTAGTAACCTTCACACCAGTTGCGAACTTTAACGGAATTGCAACACCAGTAAACTATACTGTAAATGACAATGAAGGCTTAACGTCTAACATTGCAACGATTGCAGTAACCGTTACAGGCGTAAATGATGTACCAGTTGCGAACAACGATAGCACAACTACTGATGAAGATACCCCAGTAAGTCTAAACGTTACAACCAACGATACAGATGTAGATGGAACAATTGATGTAGCTACTGTAGATTTAGATCCTGCAACACCAGGCATCCAAGACACATTTACAGTTGCGAACGAAGGAACGTACACAGTTGATAACTTAGGTGTAGTAACCTTCACACCAGTTGCGAACTTTAACGGAATTGCAACACCAGTAGACTATATCGTAAATGACAATGATGGAACAACTTCTAACATTGCAACGATTGCAGTAACCGTTACAGGCGTAAATGATGTACCAGTTGCGAACAACGATGTTGTTTCAACTCCAGAAGATGCACCAGTAAGTCTAAAAGTTACGACTAACGATACAGATTTAGATGGAACGATTGATGTAGCTACTGTAGATTTAGATCCTGCAACACCAGGTATCCAAACAACATTTACAGTTGCAAACGAAGGAACATACACAGTTGATAACTTGGGTGTAGTAACCTTCACACCAGTTGCGAACTTTAACGGAATTGCAACCCCAGTAAACTATACTGTAAATGACAATGAAGGCTTAACGTCTAACATTGCAACCATTGCAGTAACAGTTACAGGTGTGAATGATGCACCAGTTGCGAACAACGATAGCACAACTACTGATGAAGACACACCAGTAAGTCTAAACGTTACAACCAACGATACAGACTTAGATGGAACAATTGATGTAGCTACTGTAGATTTAGATCCTGCAACACCAGGTATCCAAACAACATTTACAGTTGCTAACGAAGGAACATACACAGTTGATAACTTAGGTGTAGTAACCTTCACACCAGTTGCGAACTTTAACGGAATTGCAACACCAGTAAACTATACTGTAAATGACAATGAAGGCTTAACGTCTAACATTGCAACCATTGCAGTAACAGTTACAGGTGTGAATGATGCACCAGTTGCGAACAACGATAGCACAACTACTGATGAAGACACACCAGTAAGTCTAAACGTTACCACAAACGATATAGACTTAGATGGAACAATTGATGTAGCTACTGTAGATTTAGATCCTGCAACACCAGGTATCCAAACAACATTTACAGTTGCTAACGAAGGAACGTACACAGTTGATAACTTGGGTGTAGTAACCTTCACACCAGTTGCGAACTTTAACGGAATTGCAACACCAGTAAACTATACTGTAAATGACAATGAAGGCTTAACGTCTAACATTGCAGAGATTGCTATAACCGTAACTGCCGTAAATGATGCACCAGTAGCCGTAGATGATACGTACACAACAGATGAAGACACATCAGTGGTATTAAATCCATTTACAGGAGATTCAGATTTAGATAACGATGTCTTATCGATAGTCTCTATAAACGGAGAAGCTTTAACAGGAGGCGTACAAGTAATAACTACACCAAATGGAACAGTAAATATAGATGGAGGAGGTAATATTACCTTTACACCAACTGCAAACTACAATGGAACAGAAACCTTCCCATATGTAATTACAGATGGCACAGTAACAGCGACAGCGAATGAGATTATTACTATAAATCCAATAGTAGATGTAGTAGATGATATCGCTACAACTAATGAACAAGCACCAGTTGTAATTGATGTATTTGCAAATGATAATGATGTACCAACAACAGGAACAATTACAACAACACAACCAACAAATGGAGTAGTTGTAATTACAGATCCAAACAATACACCAAACGATCCAAGTGATGATGTAGTAACCTACACACCAAATGTTGGTTTTGTTGGGGTAGACACTTTTGAGTACACATTATGTGATGCAAATAATGTTTGTGATACAGCTGAAGTTTCTGTAACAGTAAATAGGTTACCAGATTATAGGCCAACGATATTTACAGGTAACACAACGATTATTGGAGCTACAGGCGTAATCGATTTTAGGGTACTGATTGGAGAATATGCAAATGCAGATTCAGATGGTATAACAGGAGTAGAATTAAGGATAGCAAAGAATGATGAGTTGGTTATTTCTTACGATCAAAACTTGACCACTTTAAACGGAGGTGCAGTAAATAATGCAGATTGGGTATATGATGGTTCACATCCATTTTTACATAGATTCACTTATATAGGAAATGGAGGAATCTTCCAAGCAGCGACAGGTGAGTTTATAGGCATTAATGCAATGTTAAATCCACCAGCAAGTACAACAGCATCTTTCCCTTTAAAAGTTACAATCAAATTCTTATCAGGAGGAGAAATCAGAATAGATAACAACAATGATTTAGATTATATAGATTATAACAATAGTGGAAACTAAATTAAAGTAGAAATATAAGTATA